>NZ_JBJXCT010000007.1:0-101805 GCF_046159715.1 Pampinifervens navoyensis | reverse complement strand
GATAGCCCTGGGAATACCTGTGAAAAACCCTAAAAAACTTGAAAATTTCTTAAAACTTGAAAATTTCTTTGCGGAGGTAAGGCATGAAGCATCTTGTCTGGCTTGATGAAGTGGGCATTGAGGACATACCACTGGTAGGGGGCAAAAACGCCTCTCTTGGTGAGATGATAAGAAACCTGTCCTCTCTTGGTGTAAACGTGCCCTATGGCTTTGTGGTCACCTCTGAAGCCTATTATGAATTCATAAGGTATAACCACCTTGAAGAGGAGATAAGAAAAATCCTGCGTGGGCTTGACCCAAAGGACGTGGTGGACCTTGCAAAAAGAGGCCATCAGATAAGAGAGCTCATAAAGGGTGGAGAATTTCCAAAGGAGATTGAAGAGGGAATAAAGACATACTATCAGAGGCTTTCGGAAAGGTATGGCTCCTTTGCCGTTGATGTGGCGGTGCGTTCTTCAGCCACTGCAGAAGACCTGCCTCATGCCTCCTTTGCAGGACAGCAGGAAACCTACCTGAATGTGGTGGGAGCGGAGAACGTGCTCACTGCGGTAAAGAATGGCTTTGCCTCCCTCTTTACCGACAGAGCCATATCCTACAGAGAATCCTTTGGCTTTGACCATTTCAGGGTTGGCATAGCCATGGGAGTTCAGAAGATGGTCAGGTCAGACATGGGTGCCTCTGGTGTAATGTTCACCCTTGACACAGAATCTGGCTTCAAGGATGTGGTGGTAATAAATGCCTCCTACGGACTTGGAGAGCTTCTGGTGCAGGGCATGGTAACCCCAGACGAATATATGGTCTTTAAGCCCACACTTCAGGCTGGATACTCGGCAATAATTGAGAAAAAGCTCGGAAGGAAGGATAGAAAGATGGTCTACGGCACAGGACAGGAGAGGGTAAAGGTGGTAAATGTATCCCTTCAGGAGCAGAAGCAGTTTGCCCTCTCTGACGACGAGATTCTTCAGCTTGCCAGATGGGGAATTCTCATAGAGGACTACTACTCAAGAAGGAACGGAAGGTGGATGCCCATGGACATAGAATGGGCAAAGGATGGTATCCTGAACCAGCTCTTTGTGGTGCAGGCAAGACCGGAAACGGTCCACTCAAGAAGGGAGGAGAATATTCTCAAGGTTTACAAGTTCACTCAGCCCATAGAGGAAAGAATCAAGAAGAGAATCGTATACGGCATTGCCGTTGGTGACAAGATAGCCCATGGAAAGGTAAGGGTCATACATGACCTTAAGGATGCAGGGCAGTTTCAGGAAGGGGAAATACTGGTTACCGACATAACAGACCCAGACTGGGAGCCCGTAATGAAGAAGGCTATGGGCATAATAACCAACAGGGGTGGAAGAACGGCCCATGCAGCCATAGTGGCAAGAGAGCTGGGAATCCCCGCCGTGGTTGGCACCCACAAGGCAACGGAGATACTCAAAACGGGCATGGAAGTGACCCTCTCCTGTGCGGAGGGTGAGATTGGTTATGTCTATGAAGGTTATGTGCCCTTTGAGGTGGAGGAGATAAACCTTCAGAACCTGCCAAGGACCAGCACCAAGATAATGATGAACGTGGGCAATCCTGAGTCTGCTTTCAGATATTCTTCTTTGCCCAACGACGGTGTTGGTCTTGCAAGAGAGGAGTTCATAATAGCCAATTACATAAAGGTCCATCCCCTTGCCCTTCTGCACTATGGAGAAATAAGAGAGCTCTACCAGGATCTCAGAACGCAGGGTCTTTTGGATGACAGGGGCAACGTGAGTATGGGCGTAATATACAGGTATGCAAAGCCACCGCTGTCTGAAAAACTTGCGAAGGGCAAGGACAGGAAGCAGGTCAACCTTCAGAAGCTCATAGAAGACATAGAAAGCCTGACCTTTGGATACGAGGACAAGGCCCAGTATTTTGTAAAGAAGCTCTCCTACGGAGTTGCAAAGATATCCTCCGCCTTTTATCCCAACCCCGTTATAGTTAGGTTTTCAGACTTCAAGTCCAACGAATACAGGGGGCTCATAGGTGGTGAGCTCTTTGAGCCGGAAGAGGAAAACCCCATGCTGGGCTGGAGGGGTGCTTCAAGGTATTACTCTGAGGTATACAAAGAGGCCTTTGGTCTTGAGTGCCAGGCAATCCTTAGGGTCCGTAACAAGATGGGCTTGACAAACACAAAAGTTATGATACCATTTTGTAGAACACCCGAGGAGGGAGAAAGGGTGCTTAAGGTGATGGAGGAATATGGACTGAGGAAGGGGGAGAATGGTCTTGAAGTTTATGTGATGGCTGAACTTCCAAGCAACGTCATACTTGCAGACAGGTTTGCAGAGATATTTGATGGCTTCTCCATAGGTTCCAATGACCTCACACAGCTCACCCTCGGACTTGACAGGGATTCGGGTCTTGTTGCCCACCTCTACGACGAGAGGAATGAGGCGGTAAAGAGGTTCATAGCCCACCTGATACAGGTTGCCAAGGAAAAGGGAAGAAAGGTGGGAATATGCGGCCAGGGACCTTCAGACTTTCCTGAGTTTGCCGTCTTTCTTGTGGAGCAGGGTATAGACAGCATATCCCTGAACCCAGACTCAGTGCTAAAAACCATGCTTGTGGTTGCCGATGCAGAAAACAGAATGAGGGAGATGGTGCCATGAACATAAGCCTTGCCTTTCCGCCCATACTGGGGGGAGTAAAGACCGTTGTTGGCATGCACTTTACAGACAGGGTTATAAGGCTACTGGAGCTGGGAAAGGATAGAAAGCCAGCATCTGAGCCTCTTGAGGTAAGCCTTGAGGGGAGGGATAAGGAAAGGGTGCTGAAGGAGCTTGTTCAGAGGCACGGACTTTCTGGCAAAAGGGTAGTTGCCTGCATACCCGTCAACGATGGGCTTCTCAAGTTCTACAAGTATCCCACAGCCATGAGTAAAAAAGACCTCCAGAGTGCCATAGAGTGGTCTATAAAGAGAGAGCTCTCCGCCATGAAGGAGGAAACCTACTATGACTACTTTATACTCGAGCCGAGTCCAGGAGACAAACAGATTGGTGTTGTCCTTGTTCTTTCACGCAAGGAAACCGTTGAAGGAATAAGAAACATGCTCCAGTCTGCGGGTCTAAAGCTCCATTCACTGGACTATGAGGTGGTGGCCATCATAAACTATGGACTCTATCACAGGCTTCCTGTGCCCTTCTCTGTTCTTTACATTGATTACAACTACTCCATACTCACCACCTATTCACCCACCAACATAAGCTACTACGTGACCTACTGGAGCTTTTCAGAATTTCTCAAAAGCAGAGACGAGGAATCTCTTGAGAGCTTCTTTGCTGAGATAAGAAACATAGTTGTCCTCAACGACCTCTCCAGCATGTATGTGGCAGGACCCATAATTGCAGAGGAGGAAATGCTTACCAGAATAATGGAAAACCTTCCCATACTGGGGCTTCTGGACCTTGAGGGGGTTAAGCCAAACTTCTTTATTCCGTATATACTAAGTATAAGGGGGATGGAAGGATGATTAAGATAAACCTTGCGAGGGTGAGGAAAGAAAGACCTGAGAAGGCTGTAGCCGTAGACATCGCAGCCATCAGAAGACTGAGGCTTCGGGACCTATTCAAGGCGGGCGGCGAGTATTACGCAGGGATTGTGCTCTGGATTGGAGTTGTGGCAGTTCTTGGATACTACTGGAAGGTAAATCAGGATGTGGATGCCCTAAAAGCTGAGCTTAACAGGCTGAACGCAGAGAAGGTAAAGCTTCAGACAGAGGCAAAGAGGTTTCTTGATGAGAAAAAGGCTGTGGAGGAAAGAATAGCAAGAATAAAGAAGGAGATTCAGGATATTGAGAGGAGTAAGGATATAATTCTTGGGCTGAAATCTTACTACGAACCTTTCAATTCGGGCTTTCTCTTCTACACCTCTTACGTGCCAAAGGCTTCATGGGTCAGCTCTTACAGGCAGAACCTTGACCTGGACAGGCAGATGCTCGTAACAGAGCTTGAAGTTAATTCCCTTGACTACAACAGCCTCAGCAACTACGGTAAGACCCTCGGGACAGGCTCTCAGAGGGTAATGCTCACACAGTTGGAGAGAAAACTCAATCCCCATGGTTTTGAATACTACAGCATAAAGCTGAATACAGAGAGAGAGCTTCAGGAAGGGAGGTAAGATATGGAGAGGCTCGTAGCACAGCTTAAGGCGCTTCCACCGTGGCAGAGGTACGCCATTCTTATATTAATACCCCTTGCTCTCATTCTCTATCTCTGGTTTATGATGGTCACGCCGGCTCTTGATGAAAGAAGCAAGCTTGAGATGGATGTTAGGAATCTTAAGGCGGATATAGAGAGGATAAAGGCTGGTATAGACCCAAAGATAATGGAGGGTTTGAAAAGGCAGGAGGAGGATTTGAGGGCAGAATACTCAAAAAAGTATGAGGAGCTCATTAACCTTGTGGGTGAAATACCCACGGAGAAGGACATGGGTATCGTGCTCAGAAACATAGGTAACATAGCCAGAAAAAGCGGAGTGCTCATACTGGGGATGCAGGTTACAAAACCTGAAAAGGTTGAATACTACCTGGCTCAGGATGCGGAAAAGAAGCTCGTAAAGGAGGTTCCAAAGCCAAAGGAGGGTCAGCAGGCTCAGCAGCAAGCCCAGCAGCCTGCACAACAACAGCCTGCACAACAGCCCGTACAACAGCCTCAACAGAAAGTGGAAAGCGTGGCTTTTCTCAGAAGTGAGCTGAAGCTCTCCCTGACCGGGGACTACAGAGGGGTCAGAAACTTCCTTGAAGGGCTCAGAAAAGAGGGTATAATATCCTACCCTTCCAGCCTCAACCTCATCAACGAAGGCAACAGGGTCAGGACAGAAATAAACCTTTATTTACTCATAAAGGAGGGAAAGGAGCTATGAGAAAACTTATTATTACTCTTCTTTCCATAACAGGTCTCTCCTATTCTCAGCAACCCTTTCAGAGCCTTGAGGGTGCTGTGGGCTACATAGTGGTGGAAAGGGGTGGAAAGGTTGAAAACTATGTGGTTGTTGAGGGCAAGGACGGTTCTGTAAGAACGGTAAAAGTGGACAAAAATCCCGCTCAGTTCATGAAAAAGACCGAAGAACCAAGGGAAGGAGGTAGGAAATGAAAAGGTTGCTGAGTCTGCTGACTGTTCTTCTTTTTGTAAGTCTCTCATACTCCCAGACCATAAGGGAGATGAGGTTTGAGAACGTGAAGTTAGAGATAGTCCTCAAGGCACTTTCTGAAGTTTCGGGCATGAACATAATATTTGACCCTGCCATATCTCAGGAGCTTCAGAAGACCGTGAGTGTTGCCATATACAGACCTGTACCGGTCGGCGAGGCTATGAACATAGTTCTGAAAACCCACGGGCTTATAGCCGTGCCAGCAGACACGAAAGTTTTCAGGATAACGAAGGCAGGAGACATAACCTTTGATATAGCTGGCTATACAGATACACAGGTAAAGGAACTTATAGACCTCCTGAAGGCAAGAGTGAGCCCCTCCGCAGAAATTGTCATAGACAGGACACTCAAAAAGGTCTTTGTGAGAGACGAAATCTCAAAGATAGAACAGCTCAGAAAACTTCAAAAGGATATTGAAAGGGCAAGCCTTCGGGCGGAGGTAAAAGAAGAATACATCACCAGAGTCTTTTACATAAGAAGGGACATATCCTACAAAGACATATCAAAGGCCCTTCAGGAGCTAAAGATAAAAGACATGACCATAACTGAAGCTCCAGAATTCAACGCCCTTATAATTTCAGCCCGCAGGAGCGACCTTGAAAGGGTGGAAAAAGCCCTTGAAAAGTATGTAATGGATACAAGAATAGAAAAGCCCATTCTTACAAAAGCTCTTTATGTAAAGTATGTGCCTGCGGATGAATTCAGAAGGATAATACAACCAATGCTATCAGAAGTAGGCGAGGTCTACATTCTTGGAACTGGTATTGCGGTAACAGTGGCTGAGGAGAGGGAGCTAAGAGAGCTCCAGCAGAGGGCACAGGCAATAGCGGAGAGGCTCAGAGAAGCAACCCCTGAGGAAAGGACGCTGCTTCAGCAACAGCTCCAGCAACTTCAGCAGAGACAGCAGGAGATTCAGAGGGTGCTTCAGGCACCTGCGGGACAGAGGGGTGACAGCGTGCGTATAGGTGACAGATTTCCAGATTCTGAGGATTTGGCAAGAATAGGACCTGAATACAGAAAAGACAAGTCCGCAAGGGTAATATTCCAGAATGCGGTCATAGTGAGAGACTATGCGGACGTGGTATACAGAGTTATGGAAAGGTACAGGGACATTGTCTCAGAACAACCACTTCAGATAAAGATAGAGGCAAGGGTTGTGGAACTCTCTTCCAGTGCGGTGAGGGAGCTTGGTATAAACTGGAACGCTCTTCTCTCTCAAGCAAGGGTGCCTCAATTCTGGAGTGGTGGAGGTGGCTCCAATCTGGGAATAGGTGTGTCTCCAGCGCCTGGAACGCTCTTTGGAGTACCTCAATATCTCTCTCCGGGTCTTTCCACAACTCCCGGTGGCATACTCGCCTTTACCTTCCAGAGGGGTATTCTGAACGCACTAAACCTGAGACTTTCCGCCTACGAGCAGGTGCAGAAGGCAAAGACGCTTTCAAAGCCTGTGGTAGTAACACTGAACGGAGAGCCTGCAATAATACAGAGTGTTCTTGAATTCCCTATCAGAAGAGTCACAGTGGTGCCCGGTGGAACAGCTACAGTGGACATACAGTACAAGAGAATACCGGTTTACCTTACCGTGACACCTGTTATCCTGCCCGAGGGTAATCTCATGCTGGATATAACCATTAACAAGTCTGAAATAGTCAAGCTTGAACAGATACAACTTGAGACGGGTTCTGTTTTTGACATACCCACTGTCCAGAGCCAGAGGGCGGACACAAAGGTGATAGTAAAAGATGGAGACCTCGTAGTGCTCGGGGGACTTGTCAAGGCGTTGGACAAAACCACAGAAAGAGGCATTCCTGGTCTCATGAGAGTTCCCTTCTTCAGGTGGCTCTTTATGGAGCAGAGGACGGAGAAAGAGGATTCTGAGCTTCTTATCTTTATACAGCCCACCCTTATAAGCCAGTAGGGGCTTATATTTATAGGTGGAGGATGCGGTGAACCTGACAGAGGTTGTAACCATCATCTCTGCTATAACTGTGGTTGTTGGCATAGCGGTAAGTCTGCTAAATAAGAGAATAGAAGATACCAACAGGCGTATTGACGAGCTCAGGCAGGACATGGACAGGAGGTTTACAGAACTCAAGCAGGACACTGACAGGAGGTTCACGGAGCTGAAGGAAGAGATACGGGAGATTCGTTTACTCCTCTACAAAGTCCTTGAGGTGCCTCACAAGGAGGAAAAGGAATGAACCTCACAGAGGTAATAACCATAATATCTGCCATCACTGTAGTAGTAGGTATTGCAGTGAGCCCGCTGAATAAGAGAATAGACGATACCAATAGACGAATTGATGAGCTCAGGCAGGATATGGACTGAAGGTTTACAGAACTAAAGGAGGAAATAAGAGAAATCCGTATGCTTTTATACAAAGTGCTTGAGGTTTCCCACAAGGGGGACGTGGAGTAGCCCTTTTTCGTGAAATTTTCGTGAAGTCTCTTGACATATCTCATATGCGGAGTAAACTATTATCATCCTCCGAATGCCCGGGCAGGGGAGGAAATACTCTAAAGGAGGGTTTACCATGAGAGCAATCTACGAAGCGACCGCAAGGTCAGCAAAGGCAAACAGGGGTTTCACCCTGATTGAGCTTCTTGTGGTCATAGCCATCATAGCCATACTTGCAGCCATAGCCATACCAGCCTTCAACCAGTACAGGGAAAGGTCACAGAAGGCAGCAGCCATAGCCAACGCAAGACAGTGCCTCACAGCCTATGCAGCAATTGAGGCAGGTGTAAGCACGCAAGTTCCAGCCGGTTGTCAAGGAGATGTAACCTCTTGCACCTGCACTGTAGGACAGCAGAGCGCTACATGCACAGTCGCTCAGGGCGGAGTGAACTGCGAGTAATATGAATCTTTCCTAAGCCCCCATCCGGGGGCTTTTTTGCTTTTGGGGGTTGAAAATGAGAACGGCGAGGGGTTTTACACTCGTTGAGCTTCTTGTGGCAATTGCCATTCTTGTTGTTCTTGTTTCCATTGCCATCGCCTTTTTTGGAGATGCCATAAGAAAGTCCTACAGGGCTTCTGCACTGGCTAATGCCAGAGTCTGTCTGTCGGAATATTCAGCTTCAACAGTAGAAAACGACCCATACACTCCACCTGCAGGTTGTACTCTTTCTGCTGATGGCTCATCCTGCACCTGCACAGTTTCTGGACTTGTGGGTTCAGTTACATGCACCCTCGGTGATGGCGGTTCTGTGAGCTGTCAGTAGGTTTGATTCTAAATAATCTATCTAAAACCTGCAGGTTTCCTCCCTTTCTTTTTCAGGATATACAGAAGACAGGGACTGATTCTTGATGACTATTAGCCTGGTCTGGGATGGGTCTGAAGAATATAAGGGACCGCAGAGGGTCCCGTGCCTTTCAGTAGGTGGTGGTCTTTGTCTGAATGAAGGGCACTCCAGCGGTCACGTTGGCACAGAGCGGTGGTTTCACAAAGCTGAACATGTTGCTGAGGTTCCTTACGACCTGAGAATTGAACCATATTTCAAAGTTACCGCTTATGTCTATCCTGTTGTTGGCGTTTTGACCTGTTGAATTGACTATTAACATCCCGTTTATGTCAAAGGTTCCATTTCCAGAACCTATGGAGAACTGTCTGCTGTTGCTGGTTGCGAAAACAAGACCGTTTATCTCCGCCGTGCCATTCCTGCTTATGACCATGTTGTTGTCGGTTATTATGAGAACAGGATTCTGTTCGGAACCGAGAGCACTCTGTGAGTTGAGGTCTATGTAAAAGCAACCGTTTGCTGGCGGGTCTGAACAGCTCGTGGCATTCCCTCCGCCAGTGTATAAAAGACCGCCATTCCATCTTATGTTCCGGTCATTCAGATGGATGTTGTACGCAAAGACGTTTACATTGTTGACCCTAAGACCATTTCCACCATCTTCCACTCTGCCACTCGCAACAAGCGTTAGATTCTGGCCGTTTACTGTTCCATTTCCAAGGTTTACGTTGCTGGCCGAGACTACACCTCCACCGGTGAATGTTCCAGAAAAGCTAAGATTTGCGTTGTTTCCAAGGTTTACCCTTTCACATATGGCCTGGGTGGCGTTGCCCTGTCTTTTTTCGTAGGCGGTGCCGTTCCATACAAAGCTTACAGCGTTATTTCCAGAGCCACAGGATATTGTGTTTCCTGAGGCAGTGCAACTGCTGAAGTTGTTGTTAACGCATTCCTGTGGAAGTCCGGCGGTTGAGAGGCTTGGTCTTCCATCGGTTGCAAAGCTCACTCCGAAGTTTCTTGATAAGAGGTCAAGAAGCTCAGCTCTGTTTCTTGCTCCGTCAAAGACATCTCTTGTCAGGTCCGTTCCAGGGGGAAAGGCGCTGGGTACATAAGGGTCCACAAGGGCTGTTGTTCCTCGCGGGTTATTCGGACATCTCTGAACCTCGTTTTCTCTTGGTGGGTTCTGCACCAGATTTCCTGTCAGAAGAGCCGACGTCCTGCACTGTTCTTCACAGCTGGCTATTGCTCCGGAGCCACCAAGATTTATGCCATCAAGCTCTAAAAAGTTGGCGGCTCCAAGGTTTGCATAGGTCCTTGCTGTGAGCACAGCAACCTTGACCACCCTTGCGTTTCCAATAGTTGCCCTTGACCACACAAAACATGCACCGCCCGCATCAGCTGTCTGAACCTCTACGCTTGCACCGTTGTAGTTCATTGTTCCACCAATGTTTGCACATTCAGCGCCATCAAATCTTCTTCTTGTTGCCTCCATTATTCCTGCGTTCGCAGCCTTTTCTGCAAGATGCCATCTGGATTCAGAGGTTATGGACCTAAAGCCCATCTCCGTCATATACATGCCCGCCATACCCATGATAAGCACCACAACCGCTATCACGAGCGTTGTGGCAAGAGCAAAGCCTTTTTCTCTCATGGCTATCACCTCCCGTAATACCTTGTTATCTGATACTGCCTGCCGTCTGCACTGAGGAAGGTGGCATCCACCCTGACAGACCTGCCCTGAGCCTGCACGCTGAAGTTCTGAACCCTTCCTATTCGGACTGCGTTCTCGTTATCCGTGCAGTTGCCAGCCATGTCCACCCTGTCCATCACGAGCCAATCACCATCCATACGTATGGTGATTCTGTGTGGCACACGGGTTATGTAGTCCCCGGCTCCCAGGTTGACATTGTTCCCCAGGTTTGCAGGTATGCTTACCGTATTCATACCCGTCATACAGTCTGGCTGATTCAGTGAGCCCCCAAGAGAGACCACTACAGGTCGCCCGTTGTTATCATATCCCGGCTTTATTCTTGCGTTGTGCCATACATAATAGCAGTTCTGATTTGCCCCGGTGTTTAGCCTGCAACTTATCACAGTTGCGTTGTTACCGCTTACGGCTCTTACAAACCCTATTCCGTAAAGGTTGGCATAAAAGGTCACCGAGCTACCTGCAATGTCCATACACATGGGGTCCTGTGGTGGATACTGGTTGTTGCAGGGGGGTATGAGATTGGGGTTTATGTTGCATACGTTGTTCTGGTCTGTAGTGTTTCCAGGGCAGGGTACTCCAGCCCCCCATCTTGAGAAAAGGAACTCAAGGGTGGTTATAGCATTCCTTACATCCTCGCTCATCTCAGAAACATCCCTGTTCCCCCTGAAAGCTCTGTTTGAGCCTATGAACATGCTTGCCACTGCGCCAAGTATGATGGTAGCAACCACTATGGCTACAAGAAGTTCAACGAGAGATATACCTCTGTTTTTCATGACATTCACCTCAATCAAATCTGCACACTATATCTGTAAGACTGAAGCTCCTGCCCTCAGCGGATGCTGTTGCGGTCACAGTGCTACAGGAATTGATACGGGGATTACAGCTTCCACTCACGCTGATTGATACATTAAAGCGATTGCACTGTATGTTGCCCACAGCGTTTCCACCTCTGCATGCTTCTATGGCTGAGCTCGCCGCCTGCACTAAACAGGTCTGAAGTATGTTCTGCCTGTTGTATATACCGAAGAAAGTAAGAAGCCCTGCTATGCCCACGGCAACTATAAAGGTTATGAGCACCGCCACAAGACCTTCCACGAGAGTAAAGCCTCTCATTGACATGACCCCCTTACTATTGATGGGCCAAAGCCCCTTATGGTGTATCTTACGCATCTTCCTGTATCTGTTCTTCTCACATCTACTGTGGCATCAGAGGTGTTTATGGCGAGACCCCTCGGGTCAAACCCGGTAACACCATTAGCGTTTATCTGCACAAATTGGGCGTCAGACTCTGCAACACTTACACTTCTTACTACATCTCCACCACATGTCAAGTTTCTTGATACTCCAATATTATAGACGGCAATTCCATTTCCTGATTGACATATGCTTGTGTTTACACCCCTTTCTATTGCAACCATTCTTGCCCACTTGAGGGTGCTTTCTACCTGAAGCACGTATTCCTGATACTTGTAAGCTCTGTAGTATTCCCTTACAAAGGGTATGGCTATGCCCGCAAGAATGGCGATGATAGCCACCACTATGAGAAGTTCTATGAGGCTAAAGCCCTTTTTCATCTCCACACCTTCCTTGCACATTTAGTTTAAGGCTACGAAAGATACTCTGCGTGAAGGCATCGTGAAACTACTGACAGTTGGTTCCAGTGCATGTTCCCCTTCTTATAAGCCCCCTTAGAGGCTGTAAGGTGTAGCATTCACATCGCTCAGTATCAGTTCGCCTGACGAACACGGTGCTGCTAAATATGGCAAATCCTCTCGGGTCAAAGGCTGAGCCTCCACCCGTGGCATTCAGTTGGACAAAGTTGTCCATTATCTCCACTTTTCTCATCCCATCTCCGTTGCATATGCCAGACCTCCTTGTCCCCATATCGTGAAGGGTGAGCATGTTGCTCTGCACGCATATGCCCACATTTATGCCCCTTTCCATGGCTATGAGTCTTGCCCACTTTATGGTGCTTTCTACCTGAAGCACATACTCGTTATATTTGTATGCCCTGTAGTACTCCCCCACGAGGGGTATGGCTACGCCCGCAAGTATTGCCACTATAGTAATTGCTATAAAAAGCTCAACGAGACTTAACCCTCTTCTCCCCATGACTGCTTTACCTCCAGAGCTTTTACGGCTTATATTTTAATACATGAAAACAAAAAACAAACTCACAGCTGAGGAATTTTTCAAACTCTACCCGGAAGAGAGTAGAGTGGAGCTTATTGAAGGGGAGGTTTACGAAATGCCGGCACCCAACTTTAAGCATCAGCTCATAGTGGTAAGGATACTCTCAGCTCTTCTGAAGCACCCAGAGGCAAGGGACAGAACAGTTCCATCACCCATTGATGTGGTACTTTCAGAGACCCTCGTTCTCCAGCCCGATATAGTTTACGTGTCTGACCCTTCAAAGGTAAGAGACAGAATATACGGCTCTCCAGACCTTGTGGTGGAGGTAGTGTCTCCTTCAACCTTTAAAAGGGACATAACCGACAAGATGAAAATTTACGAAAAACACGGAGTGAAAGAATACTGGCTCGTGTTTCCCTTAGAGAAGACCATAATGGTCTATACGCTCACAGAAAAGGGTTATGAGCTCTTTTCTTATGCCACAGAAAAAGGAAAGGTCAGGTCAGGGGTTCTTGAGGGCTTTGAGCTGGAAGTGGAGGAGGTGTTTGGAGGGTTGTGATGGAGGCAAAGACAAAACTGACCGCTGAGGAGTTCTTCAGGCTATATCCGGAAGAGTCCAGAGTAGAGCTTGTTGAAGGGAAGGTCTATGAGATGCCAGCACCGAGCCTTATACATCAAGAAATTCTGATGAGGATTGCTTCTGCCATGAAGTCTTTCGTGAAGGAAAGGACTTACGGTAATGTGTTTGTGGCTCCGGTTGATGTTGTCTTCTCGGAAAATACAGTGCTTCAGCCGGATGTGGTATGGGCAAGGGAATTCTCCTTTTCTAGCCCGAGAATAGACAGGGTGCCAGAGCTGGTTGTTGAGATAGTCTCACCTTCCACAATCATAAGAGACCTGACTGATAAAATGAAAATATACGAAAAGAGCGGGGTACAGGAATACTGGCTTGTTCTGCCACTTGAAAAGGTTATAATCGTTTACACACTTACATCAGAAGGTTACAGGCTCTATTCGTCAGCAACAGATAGAGGAAAAGTCCAGTCTAAAGTTCTCGAGGGTTTTGAGCTTGCTGTAGAAGAAGTTTTTGAAGGGTTTTAAGGACTTATATCTTCAGACCCGTCCAGCCCTTACACATAGCGTAGCCAAGAGCCTGAATTCCGCTTCTCCAGTTGATATAAATCATTATGAGAAGCCTTTCACAGCCCTTAAAATAAGAGCAAAACCCATAAGGAGGTAAAATCATGGCACAGACTGTTAACCTAAAGGGCAATCCCGTTGCTCTGTGTGGACCTGCTCTCAAGGTGGGAGACGATGCCCCTGTGGCATACGTAGTTACAAAAGACCTTCAGGAGATAGCTGTGGGAGGTCCCGGCGATAAGGTGCAGGTCATAGTCACCGTTCCATCCCTTGATACCCCCGTGTGTGAGACGGAGACAAAAAAGTTCAACGAGCTCATGGCTGGTATGAACGGAGTTGCGGTATGCGTCATATCCATGGACCTGCCCTTTGCACAGAAGAGGTTCTGCGAGAGCTTCAACATAGGCAACGTGGTGGTGGCTTCTGACTTCAGATACAGGGATATGGAAAAGTATGGCGTCCTAATATCTGAGGGTGCCCTCAAGGGCATTCTTGCAAGGGCTGTCTTTGTAGTGGACAGGGAGGGCAAAATCGCCTACATACAGCTTGTGCCCGAAATCACTCAGGAGCCCAATTACGATGAGGTGGTCTCAAAGGTAAAGGAACTTCTCTAATACTTTAACATGGGGGCTTCTGCCCCCATCCAGCCTATATTTAACCTTATGGAAACAAAAACAAAGCTCACCGCAGAGGAGTTTTTCAGACTCTATCCCGAAGAGTCCAGAGTGGAGCTCATAGAAGGGGAGGTCTACGAGATGCCCGCGCCAAGTGTTCACCATCAGAGAGTGCTTTTTTACATCTCAAGGAGTATGCAGGAATTAATTATGAAGCAGGATATTCAGGGTGAGGTCTTTATCTCTCCAGTGGACGTGGTGTTTTCAGAGGATACGGTTCTCCAGCCGGACATTGTCTATATGTCAGACCTTTCAGAAGTTAGAGACAGGATATACGCCTCTCCGGACCTTGTAGTGGAAATAGTCTCGCCTTCCACCTTCAAAAGGGATTTGACAGATAAGATGAAGCTTTACGAGAGATATGGTGTAAAAGAATACTGGCTTGTGTTTCCTTTAGAAAAGACCATAATGGTCTATGAGCTTACAGAAAAGGGTTATGAGCTCCTTTCCTATGCCACAGAGAAGGGCAAAGTAAAGTCAAGAGTCCTGCAGGGCTTTGAGCTGGAGGTGGAAGAGCTTTTTGGAGGTCTGTGATGGAGGTTAAAACAAGGCTGACCGCTGAGGAGTTTTTTAAACTCTATCCAGAGGAGAGCAGGGTTGAGCTCATTGACGGGGAGGTCTACGAAATGCCGGCGCCGAGCTTTATGCATCAACTGGTAGTATTGAGGATTGCATCAAACATGCTTTCATGGGTAGATAGCAGAAAGACTGGATTTGTAGTTGCATCACCTATTGATGTGGTGCTTTCAGAAGATATGGTGCTTCAGCCGGATATAGTCTATGTATCAGATACTTCCAAAGTAGGCAACAGAATACACGGCTCACCAGACCTTGTGGTGGAGGTGGTTTCACCTTCCACCCTCAAAAGAGACATAACCGATAAGATGAAAATTTACGAAAAACACCGCATTAAAGAATACTGGCTTGTCTTTCCTTTAGAAAAGACCATAATGGTCTATGAGCTTACAGAGAAGGGTTATGAGCTTTTTTCTTACGCTACAGAGAAGGGTAGGGTAAAGTCAAAGGTTCTCGAGGGCTTTGAGCTGGATGTGGAAGAGGTATTTACCTTATAATAGAAGGGAGGAGGTTTTATCGTGGAAAGGGAAAGGCTCTATTCAAAGAAGCTGAACGCTGGCAAAAGGACTTACTTTTTTGACATTAAGAAGGGCAGGGACGGTTCTGCCTACCTGATAATCACAGAGCAGACTGAGGACAAGAAGAACAGGCTAATGGTCTTTGAGGACAGGGCAGAAGAGTTCATGCAGGCACTGCAGGAAGCCCTGGGCAAGATGAAAGAGGTGAAATAAACAGACAATTCGCAGGAGGTTGGGGCATGAAGTTGCTTCTCTTTCTCTTACCAATGGCCAGCTTTGCCCTTGAAGATTGTAGACCCTCCATAAGTCTTGAACAGGCAATAAACAACGCAAGGCAACATGTGGGGAATGTCCAGTCCGCTCAGCTATCTCAGAACAGAAAAACGGGAGAGTGTTTCTACAGAGTTAGGGGGTCTGAGGGCACTGCGGTGATAGATGCAAGGGATGGAAAGCTGCTTAAGTTTACCAGAAGGCGATAAGTCTATTTTGAGGGTCTGAAGGCTTTGACCTTTGTCTCGTCGGTGGTTATGTATGGACCTCCTATGAGGTCTATGCAGTAAGGCACTGCAGGGAAGACGGCATCAAGACATACCTTTATGGATTGAGGCTTTCCCGGCAGGTTTATTATGAGAGTCCGGTTTCTTATTCCTGCTGTCTGGCGTGAGAGTATGGCAGTGGGAACCTGCTTTAGAGATACCGCCCTCATGAGCTCACCAAATCCAGGAAGCATCTTCTGGCACACCGCTTCTGTAGCCTCAGGCGTCACATCCCTGGGCGCTGGTCCCGTCCCGCCTGTGGTGAGTATCAGGCAACAGCCCTCCACATCTGACATATGGATGAGTGCACCCTCTATTAGGTCCCTCTCGTCGGGAACTATACGATAAACCACCTCAAAAGGAGAGGTTATAACTTCGTTCACATACTCTATTATGTATTTACCGCTTATGTCCTCGTATTCTCCCCTGCTTGCCCTGTCAGAAATAGTGAGAACACCTATTTTTGCCTTTTCCATGGGTTAACATTATAAAACATGGAGCAAAAACCAAGGTGGGTCTACAGGCTTGAAAACTACAGAAAAGCTCTAAAACAGCTCAGGTCTGCGGTGGAGCTATTCGGGGAAAGGCAGCTTACAGACCTGGAAAAGCAGGGTATGATTCAAGCTTTTGAGTATGTGTTTGAACTTGGCTGGAACTTACTGAGAGACTATCTTCTTTATCAGGGACATACGGACATAAAAGGCTCAAGGGATGCCATAAGAACAGCCTTCAGGTATGGTCTTATAGAGGACGGTGAGCTATGGATACAGATGATGTCTGCTAGAAACCTCACATCACACACCTACGACCAGAGCCTTGCGGAGCAGGTGATTAAAGCAATAGTGGAACAGTATATGTCAGAATTTGAAAAACTCCAGAACGCTTTTGAAAGGCTTGAGAAGGAATATGAACAGAGTAGCTCTTGACACTAAGACTCTTGAACTTCTAAAGAGCGTCTTTAGAAAGTATCCAGAGGTGGAGAAGGTTTATCTTTTTGGCTCAAGGGCAAGAGGCAATTACTCTAAGGCTTCAGACATAGACCTTTTTCTTGTGGCTCCGGGTATGAGCTTTGACCGCTACCTGAAGCTCTACTCAGAGCTTGAGGAGCTTGACATACCTTATAAGATTGACCTTATAATGAACTGGCAGTTGCCAGAGGAAGCTTTAGAGATATATCCTGAGAAGGTTGACATCTGATATTGTGAATGTTAAAATCACTTTCAGCATGAAGCTGGTGGTCTCCCTTCTCAGCACGCTGCTCCTGCTCTTTGCGGACTTTGCGGTGGCAGAGCATCACCACGAGGACCATGAGCTTCATGTAGACTGCTCCGTATGTATCCTCCAGCATACCCAGCTGGACACCCCCAGCTACAAGCCCAGTTTAGACATAAGAATTCTCACAATCCCTGTAAAATTTCAGGAAAAACCCCTTCAGCCAGTATTTAAACCCCTTATAAAGACCACGCACTGTAGAGCACCTCCTGCCCTCTAAACCTCTACACCGACCCCTTATAAAAACTCAAAAGGAGGTGCATGCCATGAAAGTTTTATACATTTTCAGCACGCTAAACAGCGCCAGCTACATACTGGGCAGAATGATACTGCCCCAGCTGGAAAACGACGCCCACCCGGTAGAGGTCTCAGGGATGTTTTTCTTTCTTGACAACAACTATGTGCTGGTGAAGGGAAACCCCATAGGGGAGAGGCTTGCAAAACTTCTCAGGGATGGAAAGATTGGCTTTCTGATGGGTTGCGACCAGTGCTGTTACGAAAGAAACATAGCGGACAAACTCGTGGATGGTGCCACTATAGGGTGTTTTCCAAACCTTTATGGAAAAGCCCAGCAACTGGGCGTCCAGCAGGTCATAACACTTTAAGGAGGTGAAGAGATGAGAAAGGCTTTTATTTTTCTGACAGGTCTGTTTGGCTTTACCTTTGCACAGGAAAACCTTCAGGACTTGAAGCGTCAGCTGGAAGAGCATAGAAAGCTCATACAGGAGCTGGAAAGAAAAATTCAGTCCCTTGAAAAAGCTCAGCAGTCAAAGCCAGAGGAAAAGAAAGAGCTCACAAAGCCAGAGCCCGCAGACAGAAGTCTCCAGCTCAGGGCAAAGTTTGACGAAAGGCTGAGAGCATATCAGGTTTCTCCCTTCAGACAGACCGCCTTTCTACCCGACATTTCCTTCATACTGGACTTTTCTGCGGTGGCAAGAAACAGAAAGGATAAGGAATACGAGGAGCTTGTAATTCCCAGGCTCTGGCACAGGCACGAGCACAACGGGCACGGACATGCACTCCTGAACGATAAGAGAGGCTTTAACCTCAACTACGGAGAGCTGTATCTGTATGCTCCTGTTGACCCTTACTTTGACCTGTATGCGACCATACCCTTCTCCGAAGATGGTGCGGAAATAGAAGAAGCCTATGCGGTCACTAGAGGTCTTCCCGGTGGCTTACAGCTGAAGGTGGGTAAGTTCAGGAGCGGTTTTGGAAGGCTCAACGCACAGCACCCTCACGCATGGGACTTTGCCACCCAGCCACTTCCCAACAAGGTATTTCTTGGTGATGACGGGCTTGTGGAGAAAGGCATAGGTATAAACTGGCTTGCACCTACACCCTTTTATCTTCTCTTTGGTCTTGAGGTGCTTCAGGGGGAGAACGACCAGAGCTTTGGCTACAAGGGCTTTACCATAACTGACCCAAACAATCCAAGCAATACCTTTGAAATTGGCGACAAGCCAGTTCCAAACCTCTATGTGGGCTATATGAAGACCTCCTTTGACCTTGGAAGGCTCTCCGTGCTTACCGGGCTTTCTTACGCTCAGGGTAAGCACAGACACGCTCATGACGACCACGGACTGGATGCGAAGACCAAGCTATACGGCTTTGACCTTACCGCAAGATATCAGATAGACAGCGTCAGATATCTGGCTCTGCAGGGTGAGTATATGTGGAGAGACCAGGATGGGACAAGGTATGGCTTTAACAACGCTGGGAACGTGACTACAGCAAAGATTGACAGAAAACAGGCAGGTTTTTATGCACAGCTTGTGGGCAGGTTCCACAAGCAGTGGAGGGCAGGTGTTCGCTATGAGCTTATAAACAAGAACGATGTTAAAAGAAACGGCACTGCCCTGTGGGCACCCGACAACCTTCCTGCCTACTACGCCATGCTTGAATACACACCCACTGAGTTTTCACGCATAAGGCTTCAGGTGGGAGAAAACAGAGCCTTCTACGAGGGTCAGAAACGCAAGCCCGTAAAAGAGGTCATCCTGCAGTTCAACTTTGCCATAGGAGCCCATGGTGCGCATCCTTTCTGAAATCGCAGGCGGGGGGTCACTCCCCGCATATCTAACTCCCTGCAAGAATACAATCAAAATCTTTTTCATTAAGAAATTTTCTAATCGCTCTGTCTCTTCGGTCACGCTGAGCCTTGCTCCCTCTACTGTGGAAGCACCGTTTATGACAGGAGGGGGGAGGGGTTATTATGCTTAAGAAAGTCTTCGTAAAGACGCTCCCTCTTGTTCCTTACGCTGGCACCCTTGGGGTGTTTTCTGCCTGCGGTTGTGGGCACTGTCCCGCATGCCTTGGGGCTTCAGCCAGCGTGGTGGGTCTTGCCCTGCTTATAGGTAGTAAAAAGCTCCTTTCCTCTATAAGGGGAGGGGAGGCTGAGGGGGAAGGGGGTAAACATACAAGGAGGTGTGAGCCATGAAAAGTCTGCTGGTCTTTTTGCTCCTTAGCCTCTCCTTTGCCTCTGCCCAGCTGAGGGTAGTTGCCACCTACCCATGGATAGGGGAGCTGGTGAAGGAAGTGGGTGGGGACAGGGTAAGGGTGCATGTTATAGCCCGTCCGGATGAAGATTTTCACTTTGTGGTGCCAAGACCTTCTCATATAGCAAAGCTAAGGGATGCGGACCTGCTGGTTATAAACGGTGCGAGCCTTGAAGTTGGCTTTCTTCCACCACTCCTTCAGCAGTCCAACAATCCAAGAATTCAGCCGGGAAGGGAGGGTTTTCTGGATCTCTCGGAGTTTGTCCAGATAATAGAAAAGCCTGAGAGGGTTTCCAGAGAGATGGGGGACGTGCATCCGGAGGGAAATCCTCACTACGTGTATGACCCCTACAACATTCCAGTGCTCGCAAAAGCGGTCACCGAAAGGATGTGTCAGCTCAGGCAGTCTGAATGCTCTTTCTACAGGTCAAACCTTGAGGACTTCCTCAGAAGATGGAATGCAAAGCTGAAGGAATGGGACGAGGGCTTTTTAAAGCTCAGAGGCTTGAAAGTTATCCAGTGGCATAAAACCTACAACTATCTCTTTAATCGCTATGGAATACAGACTATAGGCACCTTAGAGCCTATTCCTGGTATTCCCCCCACCGCAAGACATCTTGAACAGCTTGTGTCCTCCGCAAAAGGTCAGGGGGTGAGGTATGTGGTCATTGAGGGCTTCAGGGCTGGAGAGAGAAGGACTGCCCAGAGGGTGGCAGAGCAAATAGGTGCAAAGGTGGCTATACTTCCCAGCGACGTGGGCTCCGAAGGTGCAAAAAGCCTTTTTGAAATGTATGACATAATCCTGAGGAGGCTATCTCAGTGATATGGGACTTGTTTCTTTCCAGCTTTCTTCTCTCTGTGTTGCTTGTGGGCATTCATGCCTACTTTGGCAGGGAGATAGTCCGCAGGGGTATAATCTTCACAGACATTGCGGTGGCTCAGTTTTCAGGGGTGGGCATTGCCCTCTCCCTCATGCTCTTTCATGGAGAATATACCTACTTATTTTCCTTGTTCTTTGGCCTGCTTGCCAGCCTTCTCATAGCCCTGTCTCAAAGGCTTAAAGATTATGCTGAAGCCTTCATAGGTCTTCTCTACGCCCTTGGCTTTTCCCTTGTAGTTCTTATACTGTCCTTCTCTGCCCATGGCATGGAGGAGCTCAAAAGGCTCACAGCCAGCGACATCCTTTTCGTAAGACTTGAAGAGGTGTTAAAAACCGCATTCATATACTCCGCCATCGGCATAATGCTATACCTTCGCAGGTATCTCAGAGGGCTTCTGCGGGAGCTTTCCTTTTTTGCCCTATTTTCCCTTACCCTTGCCAGCTCAGTCAAGCTTGCTGGCGTGCTTGTGGTCTTCTCTCTTCTTGTATCCCCTGCCCTCGTTTCTCTGCTTCTGGGTAGGGGGCTTGTCTTTGCCTGGGTATGGGGGACCTTCTGGAGCTTTCTGGCAATAGCCCTTTCCTTCTGGCTTGATATGCCCACTGGATATAGTCTTGTTTTCTTACACTCTCTAATGGGGCTTGCTGTGTTTATAATTAAAATGGCTAAATGAAGGTGTTGATACTCACCTCTTCTTTTGGTGGGGGGCATAACAGCGTTGCAAGGGCTATCAAAAGAGCCCTTGAGGAAAACTACTCTGCAAGCGTCAGGATAGAAGACCCCTACCACCTCATGAACCCGAGACTGAACCAGATTAACGCAAGGTTCTACGTATACATGATGAAATACTTTCCCGGAGTTTACGGGCTTTTTTACAACTCCACCTATGACCTTGAAAAGGACAGCATCCTTAACTTTCTCCTCTCCCTTCCGGGCATTGATAAGCTGAGGGAGCTTTTAGAAGAAGAAAGACCGGATGCGGTGGTGGCGGTCTACCCTACCTACGCGGGCATGCTCAGGATACTTAGAGAGAGAGGCTTTTCTGTTCCGAAGAGTTTTGTGGTGATAACGGACTTCGTTGCCCATGTGCAGTGGCTTCATGACGGTATAGATGTTTACTTCGTGCCTTCAGAGGAGGTAAAGTTTCACTTACACAGAAAGGGTGTGGTCTGCGGATGGGTTCAAGTCACGGGTATACCCATAAATCCCGAGTTTGAGAAGTTCCGGGAAAGAGACAGGGACACAGTCCTCATAAGTGCAGGTATGTTTGGTATGACCCCCTCCGTTATGGAGATATGTAAGGTGGTCGAAGAAGTTGTTCCCCGGAACCTAAAAATAACACTGCTGTGTGGCACCGACAGAAGACTTTATCAGAAGGTGAAAATGAGATTCAGAAGGGTTGAGGCGGTTGAAGGAGTCCTCACCCACGAAGAGATGGCGAGATATATGGGTAGGTCTGTTCTTCTCATATCAAAGGCAGGTGGCATAACCACTTCAGAAGCTCTTTCTGCAGAGACACCTCTTCTCGTCTACAGACCACTCCCCGGTCAGGAATACTACAACGCTCTGTATCTTCTGAAAAACGAGGCGGGAATGGTTGCCGGCAACAGGAGAGAGCTCGGTAGAGTCCTGAGGTTCTTCTTTGAAGATAGCCAGTTCAGGGAATCTCTTAGAGAAAACATAAGAAGGCTCAGGAAGCCCCATTCTTCCCTTTCAGTAGCCAGAGGTATACATGATGCCCTGCAGAAAGAAGGTTTAGGGTTATAAGAAGGAGCTCAAAGGGTAGCAGGTTTAGGCTCACGTCAAGAAGGTTCAGAAAAAGGACAAGCATAACAAAAAGATACTGATAGAAGGTGACGAGCTTTCCAAGAATTGAAACCTTTACCCTGTGTCTGATGAGGGTTGCATAAGCGCCCACAGGTGCGAGAGCAATGTCCTGCCCCACCGTTAGCAGAACAGCCCACCAGCTCACGTCAATCTTGAGCGGTGCAAAATAAAGGGCAAGAAAAGCAAGAGCTACAAATATCCTGTCCGATACGGGGTCTACAACCTTTCCAGCCTCACTCTCTACCCTGAACCTCCTTGCCAGAAAGCCATCCAGCTTGTCGCTGAAGACACCTAGAATAAAAACAAGGAGCCCTTCTCCAAGCCTGCCTTTAAGCAGGAAAAACAGAAAGAGCAGTCCAAGCAGGATTCTGGTAGAGCTTAGCAGGCTTGGCAGGAGCCTTAGCCTTTTTCCTCTAACCCTTATGAAGAGAATATTCCCTCCTCCTTCATATCTGTGTAGTTCTTCTGGCAGGCGGTGTAGTAGTGTATAAGAGCGGGAACTTGCTTTTCTCTCAAAGCCTTACACCTTCTTCCAATGCTATCCTGTGTATGGGCTTTTCCTCTTCACCCTCTGGATACGGCACCACTTTCATGGGTGCTTTTATAAGCAGGTCTATGTCTCCCCCTCTTTCCGCAGGGTCTGTCCTTGAGCCAAAGAGATAGACCTCCACCTCCTTGCCAAAGACCTCCTCTGCAGTTTCCCTTATTGACCTGAGAGTCTTTTCAGAAAGCCTCACCCTTCCTTCCATGCGGGCACTTCAAGCCAGAGGTATTCCTCCCTTTCCGGACCTGTGGAAAGCATCACTATGGGAACACCCAGATAGCTCTGGATAAAGTCAAGGTAGGAGAGGGCTTGCTCTGGAAGGCTTTGTAGGTCTTTTGCCCCCTTGGTGTCTCTTAGCCAGCCCTTAAAGGTCCTGTAAACAGGTTTTACTCTTGAGAGGGCACTCAGGCTTGCAGGAAAGCTGTCTCTTTCTCTTCCATCAATTTCGTAGGCTACGCAGACCTTTATCTCTTCAAAAGCATCCAGCACGTCCAGCTTTGTGATTATAAGCCCGTCAAGCCCGTTCACTTCCACCGCATGCCTGAGGGCAACCAGGTCAAGCCATCCACACCTCCTTGGTCTTCCCGTAGTAGCTCCATACTCTCCGCCCCTTTCTCTGAGAAGTTCGCCCTCTTCTCCCTTCAATTCTGTGGGAAAAGGTCCTTCTCCCACCCTTGTGGCGTATGCCTTTGAGACGGCCCAGAAGCTTGCTTCTAAAAAGTATTTTGGTGGAAGCCCCGTTCCGTTGGAAAGTCCAAGGGCTGAGGCGTTGGAGGAGGTAACATAGGGGTATGTGCCCATGTCTATGTCCAGCATGGTTCCCTGAGCACCTTCAAAAAGCACTCTGCCCTCAAAGTTCAGAAGCAGACGCGTGGTATCCACTACCCTCTCCCTTATCCTTCTGTAGTTTTCCATGGTGCCTTCAAATATTTCCTGTGCATCCATGCTGTGGTTTTCGCAGTAGACCTTCTCACACAGGTCTGCTACAAACTCTATGTTTTCCTTTATTAGCCTGTAGGTTCTGTCCGGGTCCTCAAGGTCGCAGACCCTTATACCCTTCCTTCCATACTTGAACATGTAAGAGGGTCCTATACCCCTCAGGGTGGTTCCTATCTTTCCCTTCCTCTCAAAGAGAGAGTCAAGCACCTTATGGTAGGGGAGCACAAGGTGCGCCCTGTCGCTGATAAAAACTCTTTCCCATACTTTCAGACCCCTTGCCTGGAGCTCCTCCATCTCCCTGACCAGAAGCTCCAGGTCCACCACCATACCCTGAGCCACCACACCCACTGCATGCTCATGGAGTATCCCGGTTGGCAGAAGGTGCAGGACGAACTTTTCATCCCCCACCATCACCGTATGCCCTGCGTTGCTTCCACCCTGATATCGGACTACCATATCAAAGTCCGCAGAGAGAAGGTCCACCACCTTACCCTTTCCTTCATCGCCCCACTGGGCGCCCAGTATCACAAGATGTCTCTTCATCCAATCGCTCCCTGAAGCTCTTCCACCTTTTCCCTTATAGCTTCAAGCAAATCTCTTATCCCCCAACCCTTAACTGCGGAAACCACCACTGACCTGCCTTCCATAAAGGCGGGCTCTGTAAGATACTTTATGTCCTCCTCCTTTTCCACCACTCTGTCCGCTTTGTTGAAAACGTATATAACAGGCTTTTCCTCTGCAGAGAGGTCTCTGAGTATATCTCTGACCACCTTTACCTTCTCAAGCCAGCCCTTGTCCGAAAGGTCTATCACATGCAGGATAATGTCCGCCTCCTGCACCTCCTCAAGGGTTGCCTTGAAGGACTCTATGAGCTCAGGAGGTAGCTTTCTGATAAAGCCCACCGTGTCGGTGATCAGAACCTTTATGTCTGGAAAGAGAAGCCTTGCAGAGGTTGTGGTGTCAAGTGTGGCAAAAGGCATGTTCGCCACCAGTGTTTCTCTCCCCGTGAGGGCTCTCATCAGGCTGGACTTTCCCACGTTTGTGTAGCCTACAAGGGCTACCTTTATAACTTTGAGCTCTCCTGAGCTTTCCCTCTTTTTCCTCTGCTCTCTTCTCTGCCTTTTTATGTCCTCAAGTTCCTCCTTTATCTGCTGTATTCTCCTCTTTATCCATCTTCTTCTTATCTCTGCCTCCTGCTCACCAGGGCCCCTTGTTCCCACGCCACCCCCAAGCCTTGAGAGCTCCTTTCCTCTTCCGTAGAGTCTCGGGAGCTCGTATGTGAGCTTTGCCAGCTCTACCTGCAGCTTGGCGGTCTTTGACCTTACCCTCCTGGAAAATATTTCCAACACAAGGTCTGCCCTGTCCATAATTCTCCTGCCTATAGCCCTTTCAAGGTTTGCCACCTGAGAGGGGCTCAAGAAGGTGTCGAATATGACCACATCCGCTCCGGTGCCTTCTGCCACCTGCCTTATCTCTTCCACTTTTCCTGCACCCACATAGTATTTAGGGTCTGGATGGCTCTTCCTCTGGATTATGTATCCAAGGCAGTGGCCCCCCACCGCCTTGAGAAGTTCCTTGAGTTCCTCAAGAGATTCGCTGCTATCCTTCTTGCTGTTTTCTATGAGGCTTACGAGAATACTTTTCATTAACCCCCTTGCACTATGGTGCTTATGGCGTGCTTGTATATGAGGTTTGGTTCGCCTTCCACCTCAAGAAGCAAGGTGTACTTATCATGGTCAAGCACCTTGCCCGTTATTCTGTTCCCTCTTGTCAGGAACACGGTTACGGTAGCACCCTTTCTCTTGAGCTCTTCTATGTATTCGTCCTGCACGTTCGTGTTCTTCTCCATAAACATCCTGCAAACCTCCATTATAAATTATAAAACTTTTTGCTTCAGTCAAGCCTTTAAAGGTCTAAAATATTAAGCCATGTCTCTCAGTATAACCCTCTGCCAGACAAATCCAGTTGTGGGGGACATAAGCGGAAATCTTCGGAAAATAAAGAGTATATGGGAAAAGATAGATACCCAATCCCACCTCCTTATCTTCCCTGAACTTTTTCTGTGTGGTTATCCTCCTGAGGACCTACTTTTGAAGCTGGATTTTCTGAGAAAATGCCGTAGAGCCCTTGATGAGCTTGTGAGCTTATCCAGGGGTATGTCCTCACTTTTAGTTCTCGGAACCCCCTACTACGAGGAAGACCTTTACAACGCTCTTGTGCTGATAGGCAGGGGTGAGGTGCTGGGTGTGTATAAAAAAACTTTCCTTCCCAACTATTCTGTTTTCGATGAGAAACGATACTTCAGAGCTGGAAGGGAGCCTCTCATGCTTGAAATAAACGGCGTAAGAGTGGGCTTTTCTGTGTGTGAGGACATATGGCATCCCGACGGCTGGGAAAGATACTACGCCCTTTCTGGCTGTGAAGTGCTCATAAACATAAACGCCTCTCCCTACTACAGAGGGAAGTATCAGTTCAAAGAGAACTTCCTGAAGGCTCGGGCTCAGGACAATCTGGCATATGTGGTCTACGTGAACATGGTGGGGGGACAGGATGAGCTGGTCTTTGACGGCAGGAGCATTGTTGTGGACCCGGAGGGCAAGGTTATGGCAAGGGCAAAGGCCTTTGAGGAAGACCTGCTCCTTGTAAGCCTTGATATAGAGAGGGTAAGAAGGAAAAGGCTTTTAGACCTCAGACTCCGCGAGAGGGTTGTAGAAAGGGTAAAACCCGTATCGCTTTCGGACTTTCCGGAAAGGGAAAGGGTGTCTGCCCGTGTGGAAAGCTCCCCTTCAGAGGAGGAAGAGCTCTACAGAGCCATAAGGCTGGCATTAGAGGACTACGTGAGGAAGAACTCCTTTGAAAGGGTGGTTCTGGGTCTTTCTGGTGGGATAGACTCTTCTCTTGTTGCCTGCCTTGCGGTGGACGCCCTGGGAAAGGAGAAGGTGGTTGGCGTTTTTATGCCTTCGGAGTTTACCTCCAGAGAGAGCAGAGAGGATGTTTACCAACTTGCAAAAAATTTAGGCTTTGAGCTTCTTGAATATCCCATCACAGAGGTTTACAGGAGCTATCTCAATACTGTAAATTCACAGGAGCTTACAACCGCAGAGGAAAACCTTCAGGCTCGCATAAGGGCAAACATACTCTTTTACCTTTCCAACAGGTATGGCTGGCTTGTGCTGTCTACCTCCAACAAGAGCGAGTCTGCGGTGGGATACACCACTATCTACGGAGACATGGCGGGGGGCTTTGCCCCCATAAAGGACCTTTACAAAACATGGGTCTACAGGCTTGCCAGATACAGAAACTCCATTAGCCCAGACATTCCCGAGAGGGTGTTCCTGAGACCTCCCACCGCAGAGCTAAGGCCCGGTCAGACAGACCAGGACACCCTTCCACCTTACGAGCTCTTGGACAGGGTTCTGGAGCTGCACATAGAGGAGGGCATGGGTCTGGAGGAGATAGTATCTGAAGGGTATGACAGGGAGCTTGTAAGAAGAGTTTTGCAGATGGTAAAAAGAGCGGAATACAAAAGAAAGCAAGCACCTCCCGGTCCAAAGCTCACAAAGAGAGCCTTTGGAAAGGACTGGAGGATGCCCATAAGCAACGGCTATCAGAACCTGTAGAGAAAGCCGGCAAGAAAGCCATAGTCTGGCTGTGCAGGATGTTTGTTGAGGCTTTTGTGAAGACCAAAGCTGAGGTCTATGCTTTCTGTGGGATGCAGTAGTATGCCAAGGAGAGCATGGGTATCTCTCTTTGATTCTCTCTGCTCTGGTCTTATGTATTTTAGCTCTGCACCGAGGGTGAGCCACTGAGTGGGTCTGCCGTAGGCATGAAATATGACGCCGTAGGCGTCCCTCAGACCTTCCACATGGGAGGACTTTAGGTATACGCCGTTCAGGTTGAGGGTGAGCCTACCTATGTCTCTTTCAAGAATAAGGTTGAGGTTGGCGGTGGTCTTTCCGTAGCCTATGCCCCTTTTGCCCGTGTCAAGGTTGAGCTGTAGCCTGTAGCCTGCTCTCCAGCCCTCTTTCTCATAGGGTATGTGCTTTATGAAAACCCTAAGGTCGTCCAGACCGCTGAGCCTCTCCCCCCATTCCCTGAGCTTCACATAGGGCTGAAGGAGGGCAAGGTCCATGTTCTTTAAAAGTCCAGCCTGAAACTGAAAGTCCAGGCTCTGCCTTCTTGCTCCGTTGTAGTATTTAAAGCTGGCGTAATTGGTTTCAAACTGGAAGTTTCCCAGTCCTCCCAGCGTGCCTGCGTCCTCTGCCTCAAAGGGAAAGAAGGCAAGGGCAGGAGAATACATTACCATAACAAGTGCTAACTTTCTCATCTTTATACCTCCATAAAACCATGTTAAAAAGCACATTCAATATCAATATTATAACCTGAGCTGAAAAGGATACAGGAGGCTTGCTGAGAATGTGTTCAGTGTGGTCAAGAGGTAAAGATAGATGGCTGTAGTCTAACCTGCAACTTGCGTTATAACATACCAGTCCGGTTAAAAATAGTTAAGAAGTGGTAGACTATTTAGCCATGCACCTTATGGACACTTACAGAAGGCTTCCTGTCCGCTTTGTGAGGGGGAAGGGCGTGTACCTTTACGACGAGCAGGGCAGGAAATACCTTGACCTTCTGGCAGGTATTGCGGTCAATGCTCTGGGTTATGCAGACCCTGAGCTCACTCAGGCTATCTGCGAGCAGACTCAGAGGCTTTTGCACGTTTCCAACCTCTTTGAAAACCCCTGGCAGGAAGAGCTGGCTGGTGAGCTTATCAAAAGCTTCTGGACAAGGGGAAAGGTCTTCTTCTGCAACAGCGGGGCAGAGGCCAACGAGGGAGCCATAAAGCTGGTGAGAAGATACTTCTACGAGAGGGGGGAAAAGAGATATAGGATTATCACCTTCTACAGGGGCTTTCATGGAAGGACCTTCGGTGCCATGTCTGCAACCGCTCAGGAGAAGATTCAGAAAGGCTTTGAACCACTGCTGGAGGGCTTTGACTATGCAGAGTTTAACAACTTCCAGTCGGTGCTGAGGGCTCTCAGAAAAGAAACTGCAGGCATAATGCTTGAGGTCATTCAGGGCGAAGGTGGCATAAACGAGGCTCAGATGGAGTTTCTCCAGAGGCTTCAGGAGCTCTGCAGAAGGGAGGGTCTACTTCTTGTGGTGGACGAGGTGCAGACAGGTGTTGGAAGAACCGGGAAGTTCTACGCCTACGAGCACTACGGCATACAGCCAGACATCATAACCCTTGCCAAGGGTCTGGGGGGTGGGCTTCCCATAGGTGCGCTTCTGGCAAGGGAGGAGGTGGCACAGGCTTTCAAGCCGGGCTCTCACGGCTCAACTTTTGGGGGCAACCCTCTGGTCTGTGCGGGCGCCATGGTGGTGGTAAAAAAGGTAAAGAGTCTTCTTCCCCAGATAGAGAGGGTAGGGAATTACTTTAAACACAGGCTTGAGGAGCTGAAGGCAGGCAGGGTGAAGGGAAGGGGTCTAATGCTTGGTCTTGAGCTGGACGGGGAATGCTCTCAGGTGGCGTTGAAGGCTCTTGAGAAGGGTCTTGTGATAAACTGCACTTCAGAGAGGGTTCTCAGGTTTGTGCCCCCCCTCATAATTCAGGAACAGCATGTGGACGAAGCCATGGGTATACTGGCAGAAGTCCTCAGATAGTGCTATATTAATATGCGTGAGCTATGGACTTTCCTGAGCTTTTGGTGATTCTTGCGGTGGCTTTCATCTTCCTAGGTCCAGAGAGGATGATGGAGGTAGCCACTAAGCTGGGCGAGTTTTTGCGCAAGATAAGGGAAACCTGGGATGAGCTCAGGTATCAGCTATACATGGAAAGTGTGAACAAGAAGATAATGGAAGAAAGCAAGGATGTCAGCCCTCAAGCAGACTCATATGATTTAATAGAAGAGGCTCAGCATGAGGAGGTAAAGAAAGAGAATGGAGAATCAGGAACTTCCCAGGATGCCCCTGACGGAGCATCTGAGGGAACTCAGAAGCAGGCTGATTAAGTCTATACTGGCGTTTCTGGCGGGCACCGGTGTGGCTTTTTACTTTGCCAGCTACATATTTGAGGTTCTCAAAGAGCCTGTCAGGAAGTCATACCCCCAGGTTCAGCTTGTAACCCTCTCACCCACCGAGCCTCTTTTCATACTTCTGAAAATATCCATAGTCTTCGGTTTTATTCTCTCTCTGCCCGTTATACTCTATCAGCTGTGGAGGTTCGTAGAGCCAGCTCTCTATCCAAATGAAAAAAGGCTTGTCCTGCCTCTAACCTTTTTCTCTATACTTCTTTTCCTCCTTGGTGGAGCCTTTTCCTACTTTCTGGCTCTCCCCATGGCTCTGAAGTTTTTGCTGGGTATAGGACTTTCCCAGCTCCAGGCAACTCCCTTTCTTTCTGTCAACCTTTATATATCCTTCCTTCTCAAGATGATAGTGGGCTTTGGTATAGCCTTTGAGCTTCCTGTGGTTATTTTTCTCCTGCAGAGGTCTGGTCTTGTCACAGAAAAACAGCTCAAGTCCTTCAGGAAGTATTTTGTAGTTCTTGCCTTCGTGGCTGGGGCCCTCATAGCACCAGACGTTACCACTCAGGTGCTCATGGCAGTGCCTCTCATCCTTCTATATGAGATTTCCCTTCTGGCAGGCAAGCTAGGAAGGCGCAGGCAAAAGGAAACCGCCATAGAGGTGGTTCAGGGATGAAAGTTCTGGTAACAGGTGCAACTGGCTTTGTGGGAAGACATGTGGTTGATGAGCTTCTGAAACTTGGCTACACCGTTGGATGCATTGTAAGGGATGTGAGTAAGCTGGAGCATCTGTTCGGTGATAAGGTAGAACCCTACATATCTGACCTTGGGGATAAAAAATCTCTTTTGAAGGTCTTTGAGGAATTTGAGCCTGATTTCCTAATACATCTTGTGGGTATCCTTGTGGAAGACAGAAGGCACGCTCAGACCTTTATGAAGGTGCATTATCTTTACTCAAAGACCCTTTATGAAGTATCTAAGGAATACGGAAGGCTCAGGAAAGTGGTTCATATGAGCGCCCTCGGCACTCACCCAGATGCACCTTCCATGTATCACCGCACCAAGTTTATGGCGGAAGAGGAGCTAAAAAGGTCTGGTCTTAACTACACCATAATGAGACCTTCAATCATACTTGGACCAGAGCAGAGGCTCTTTTCTGACATGTGGAAGATAACCAGAATCCTGCCCGTGGTCGCACTGCCCGGTGGTGGTAGCTATCTTTTCCAGCCCGTGGATGTTAGGGATGTGGTCTGCGCTTTTGTAAATGCCTTAAAGGCGGATGAAAGTGATGGAAAGACATACGAGCTATGCGGAAGCCAGAAAGTGAGCTTCAGAGAACTTCTTGAGGATATATTCAGTTTCTGGAGGAGAAGGGTGCTTCTTCTGCCTTTGCCAAGGGCTGCAATGTATCTTGGTGGTCTTCTGGTTGAAAAGCTCCTCCAGCCACCGCCTTTCAGCTCAGACCAGATGCTTATGATGTGGAGGGGCAATGTGTGCGGCCTTGACCAGGATGTGGAAAGCAACGGTGTAAAAAAGCTTTGCGGAAGAGAGCCTGTGCCTTATGAAGAGTCTCTCAGGTGGAGCCTTGAGGAATTCGGGAGGAGTTTGAATGCCTGAGCTTTCTGTGGAGCTCTTTGGCATAAGGTTTAAAAACCCTGTCTGGGTTGCATCAGGCACTTTTGGCTATGGTCTTGAGGCAATGGAACTCTACGATATCTCACGGCTGGGAGCGGTAGTCACCAAGGGTATATCCCTAAAACCAAGGGAGGGAAACGCACCAGAGAGAATCGCAGAAACACCCTGTGGAATGCTTAACTCCATTGGCCTTCAGAACCCGGGCGTGGAGGGCTTTCTGAGAAAGATATACCCACGCATAAAAGACATAGAAACTCACTTCATAGCCAACATCTTCGGAGAGACCGAGGAGGAATATGTGGAGGTATGCCTTGCCCTTGAGGGAGCGGAGAAGGTGGTGGCCTATGAGCTTAATGTCTCCTGTCCAAATGTGAAAAAGGGCGGCATGCTTTTTGGGCATGACCCTGTTGTTCTCGGAAGGCTTGTGGACAGGGTCAGGGCAAGGGTCAGAAAACCTGTTCTTGTCAAGCTCTCGCCCAACACGGGCGATGTAAAAGCCTTCGCCAGAGTATGTTTGGACTCTGGAGCTGATGGACTTGTGCTTATAAACACTTTGCTTGGCATGAAAATAGATACAAGGACACAGAAGCCGGAGCTTTCTACTCTGATGGGTGGTCTTTCCGGACCTGCCATACTTCCTGTAGCGGTAAGAATGATATGGGAAGTCTTCTCAGAGTTTGGTTTTTCTGTGCCCATAATAGGTGTTGGTGGCATACACGACACAGACTCCGCCCTTCAGCATGTGCTGGCAGGGGCAACGTGCATTCAGGTAGGCACTGCCAACTTCTTTGACCCTTATTCTCCTCTCAAGATTCTTGATGGCCTGGAAGAATACCTGAGGGAGAGGTCTATTCAGAGCTTTTCTGAGCTTGTGGGGAGGGCTCACCGTATGATGGTGCGTTCTTGAGCCTTTCTACCACCCTGAACATTACGAGATAGAGGGGGAGCATAGCATCCCAGAAAAAGGTAAAGACAGAACCTATCAGATGTGAGCCAAGAGCAAGGAGAAGGGGCATAAGAAGATATTCTTCTCTACGCATGAGCCTGAAATTCAGCAGAAACCTGAAATAGGAGTAGTATACCCAGAGAACTGCCAGAAGGCCAATGAGACCCTTTTCAATAAATTCAGAAAGCAAAAAAACCGACTCATATACACCACCAACAGGACTTCTGGGTTCAAGGTAATAGCCTGAGTTTATACCATGTCCTATGAGGAGAGGGAGCCAGTTGCCTTCCTGAAGGTCCTCCTTTATAACCTGAATACCTGCCTTCGCAATCTCCCAGCGATAGCTTGATATGGTGTTTAGCGCTTCATCGTCCAGTGCTCTCTTTCCAGTTATGAACTCATACACAGCTCTGTATCTTATGTCTTTCTGAGCGAGAGTTACGCTACTTGCAACAAAGCCAATGAATAGGGTAATCAAAATACCCCAGAAGGCCCTTCTGGAAAGACTCTTACTGGCGAGCAGTGCAAAGGCAATCAGGGCGAAGGCCAGCCCCAGCATGGTTGACCTTCTCATGGTGAAAAAGACCATTCCTACAAAAGGTATGAAGGGCAACAGATAGTATATTTTTCTCGAGTAGAAAAAGAGAGAAAGGCTGGCTACTGTGAAAATGCTGTAGAAGGCACCTACCTCAAACCAGCCACCCCACAACATGGCAGGTTGACCTGTCTGACTATATCTGTAGAAAACCACAGGTAGAAGAAAAAGCCCCGACAGAAACAAAAACTGGTTGAACCTTAACAGACTTTTTGGGTTTACTTTGAGAAGTTCTCCATAGCAATAAAGAAGCAGGAAAGGACCCCTCTCTATAGCTTTGCCTATCTGCGACATATGGAAAAGGCTTGTCGACAATAGCACCGTAAAAGCGTGCAAAGTCAGTGGCAAGAAAAGCCTACCCCCATACCTTAAACCTCTGAAGAACCTGTAAAGAGCATACACAAGCAGGAGAACTATGAGTGCTTCAAAGAGGCTTATAGAAAGTAGTGCTGTTGCAAAAAGAACTGTAAGCAACATATGGCTTTATAATTATAAGTGAGGCGAGGTGCCGGAGTGGACGAACGGGGCGGTCTCGAAAATCGCTGTGGGTTCAGAGCCCACCGGGGGTTCGAATCCCTCCCTCGCCGCAGGAGATGAACATGAGCTATATTGTAAGGGAGCTAAAGCCTGCCTTTGAGAGGATGACCGAACCCCTTATCGCCCTGCTTCAAAAGCTGGGGGCTACGCCTAACCTCATAACTTTTACAGGTTTTCTTCTTGTGTTCCTTGGGTCCCTGGCTCTTTACTCAGGATATACAGCTTTGAGTTTTTTACTACTTCTCCTTGGTGCTCTTGCTGATGCACTGGATGGAAGTCTTGCCAGAAGACTTGGTAAAAACTCGGATTTAGGGGCGCTCCTTGATTCCCTTCTTGACAGAGTGTCCGATGCCCTCCCCTTTATAGCATTAGCTCTTTCCTCGCAGGACAGACTTCTTTCCCTCATGGCGCTCTTAGCCATGCTTTTCTCCTTCACGGTGAGCTACACAAGAGCAAGGGCAGAGGGCCTGGGTTATGAGCTGAAGGCAGGGCTCTTTGAAAGACCAGAAAGATGGGCGGTGCTTCTGGCTGGTATAGCCCTGGATATGGTCTTTATCGCGGTAAGCATAGTGGCTCTGGGTTCCCTATTTACCACCCTGCAGAGGGTTTATATTTTTAAAAAGTCTCAAAGGAGGTGAAGTATGATTCCGAAGGAACTTGCAGACCTGATGCGTAATCTGGGCGTTTTCCCTGCAGTTCTTGCTACCTCCGATAAGGAGGGGAACATGCACCTTACCTTTATAACCTGGATGTATCCAGTGGATGACAGGACACTGAGGGTTGCCCTGAGTTCTAACGCCAAGAGTGCCAAGAACATGCTCCAGACAGGGCAGGTATGCCTCATGCTTATAGCACAGGACAAGGCTCTTGCCTGCTACGGAACTGCAAGCCTTCTTCACGAAAGGATAGAAGAGGTCAAATTTCCTGTCTCTGTGTTTGAGGTCAAGATAAACAGCGTAGAAAACAACCTTTTCCCTGGAGGCACCATAACGGGCACCATACCCTTCATGCATACAGGAGACCTGCAGAGGGCTGGAGAGCTTGACCAGCTGGTGCTTGACGCCCTGAAGGCTCCATGAAACCCCTTGTCCTAGTAGAGAATCTGAGCCTTTATATAGGTGAAAGGCAAATACTCAGGAATGTGAGCTTTGAGGTTTATGAGGGTGAGGTCTTTACCATACTGGGTGGGAGCGGAAGCGGTAAGACAACCATAACCAAATGCCTTGTTGGACTCTATAAACCAACATCCGGAAGAGTTGAGGCTTTTGGGAAGAATGTGGCGGCGCTGAATCAGATGGAGCTTGATGAGCTCAGGAGGCACATAGGTTACGTCTTCCAGGGAGCAGCTCTTTTTGACAGCCTTACCGTATGGGAGAACGTGGTTTTCTTCCATCTTGAACACGGAAGGAACAGGGAAGAGGACCTGAGGGTTCTCGCTCTTAAATATCTCCACATGGTTGGACTCTCTGAAGAACATCTTGACCTTTACCCTTCTGAACTCTCAGGGGGGATGAAAAAGAGGGTTGGGATAGCCAGGGCCATAGCTACAGAGCCTGAGCTCATAATATACGACGAGCCCACCTCTGGCCTGGACCCGATTACAAGCAGGCTCATAGACGAGCTCATACTGAACCTAAGGGAAAGGACAGGCTCAACCGCCATCGTGGTGTCCCATGACCTTGTGTCCGCCTTTTCCATATCGGACAGGATAATGATACTGAAGGATGGACAGGTGGTTCAGACAGGCACGAGAGAAGATATCATGAACTCCAGCATACCTTTTGTAAGGGAATTTATAAAGAAAGGTCTGGGAGACCTTCAGGAGGCGAGGAGGGGCTGACCCATGTATCTTCTCATAACCGGGTAGCTGTTAAGCACACCCCTTGAGAAGAGAAACTGAAAAAGGTGGTTGCTGCCCGTATAGAAAGAAACAGCAGAGGCAGTAAGGTAGAGCTCCCACATTCTGAAGAATTCCTCTCCATACCTTTTAACAACCCAGTCTCTAACACTCAGGAACCTTTTCTTCCACTCCCTTAGTGTGAGATAATAGTGGAGCCTCCAGTCATCTATATCTATCAGGTTGAAACCAAGCCCTCTGGAAGCCCTGAGCACTTCTTCTATGGAAGGCAAATAGCCACCGGGGAATATGTATTTTCTTATCCATCTGCTCTGACTTGAAGGATGGACCTTCCCTATGGTATGAAGCAGAAAAAGACCGCCATCCTCCATTATCTGGGTAACCGCTTCGAAGAACCTTCTGTGCCTTCCCTTTCCCACATGCTCGAACATACCCACAGACACCACCTTGTTGAACTTCCTGCCAAGTTCTGGAAGGTCTTCATAGTGCATGAGATAAACCTCAGTCTTTCCCCTTAGACCAAGGCCTTCTATTTTATCTTTCACGTATTCATACTGATTTTTGGAAAGGGTGATGCCTACAGAGTTTACTCCATACATGGATGCGGTCTCAAGTATGATGGAACCCCATCCACATCCTATGTCCAGAAGCCTGTCACCCTCTTTTAGCTGTAATTTTTCGTATATTATCCTTCTCTTTTCACTCTGCGCCTCCTCCAGACTTATGCTGGGCTCTGAAAAGAAGGCACAGGAGTAGGTCATGGACCTGTCAAGCCAGAGCTGATAAAACTCATTACCAAGGTCGTAATGCCTTCTTACCTCTTTACCTTCAATCATTTTGATAAACCCAAAACCCTTCAATAGCCATCTCAGAAGGGTCATCAGAACGCCTCTCAAACCTTCTCCACCTTCCGATTCCACATATTCCATGCAGGCTCGGACAACCTTTTCAAGGTCTCCCTCAATGAGAATATCCCCCCTCATGTAAGCCTCACAGAAGCCCATCTCAGGGTCTCTCAGAACATCCTTTACAACATCTTTCCTCAGAACCTTTATCCTGTGCTGACCATTTCCTATACACAGTCCATCGGGCAGTTCAACGGATAAACCCTCACTGAAACCCGTATTTATCCTTGCTATGATTTTTTCTACCATTTGATAACCCTCCTCAACGATTAGTATATACGCACCACTCCAAACTGTCAATGATGTATAATTAAATATGGTGGTAAGGAGACCCGCCCTAATCCTGAACTTTGGTTCCCAGTATGTCCAGCTTATAGCGAGGAGAATAAGAGAGCTCGGTGTTTACAGCGAGATTGTACCCTACAACATAAGTCATGAAGAGGTGAAGGAGAAAAATCCTTACTGTCTGATATTTTCCGGTGGTCCTGCCTCTGTGTATGAACCGGATGCCCCCCTTCCAGACTTCCGACTTTATGACCTTAACATTCCCATTCTTGGCATATGCTACGGACTACAGGCAATGGTGCACCAGCTTGGTGGTCTGGTGGAAAGGTCTGAAAAACAGGAATACGGAAGAGCCAGACTTAGACTTGTGAAGAGTGACCCCATATTCAGAGACCTCCCCCAGGAGTTTGATGTGTGGATGAGCCATGCAGATAAGGCAGTAAGGCTTCCTGAGGGTTTTGAAAGCCTTGCGAGTTCGGAGAACTCCCCCTATGCAATCATCAGACACAGGGACAGATCCATCTATGGTGTGCAGTTTCACCCCGAGGTTGCCCACACAGAGTATGGAAAAGAGCTCTTGTCAAACTTCCTCTTTGAAGTGTGCGGTGCTCAGAAAAACTGGAGCATGGGCAACTTTGTTAAGGAAAAGACGGAAGAGATAAGGGAAGAGGTAAAGGACGGCAAGGTAATATGTGCCCTGTCAGGTGGTGTGGATTCAACAGTTGCTGCGCTTCTCACATACAGAGCTGTTGGAGACCAGCTCAGATGCGTCTTTGTAAACCACGGACTTCTCAGAAAGGGTGAGGTAGAAGAGGTGGAAGGCTACTTCGGGAGGATGAACCTGCCCTTCTACAGGGTTGATGCAGAAGAGCTCTTTCTGGAGAGGCTAAGGGGCGTGGAAGACCCTGAGGAGAAGAGAAGAATAGTGGGACACACCTTTATAGAGGTTTTTGAAAGGGAGGCTGAGAAGCTGGGTGCAGACTTTCTGCTTCAGGGCACTCTGTATCCTGATGTGGTGGAAAGTGCGGGTATTCCCGGTGCAAAGGTGATAAAGACGCATCACAACGTGGGAGGACTTCCAGAGAGGATGAATTTGAGACTTCTTGAGCCGCTGAGGGAGCTCTTCAAAGACGAAGTGCGTCAGGTGGGAAGACTTCTCGGAATGCCGGAGGAGGTGCTCATGCGTCATCCCTTCCCGGGTCCAGGACTTGCCATAAGAATATTGGGAGAGGTTAAGAAAGAAGACCTGGAGACCATAAGGGAGGCAGACAGCATATTCATAGAGGAGCTTAAAAGGTGGGGTCTGTATGATAAGGTCTGGCAGGCTTTTGCGGTGCTTTTGCCAGTTAAAAGCGTGGGAGTGATGGGCGATGTGAGAACCTATGAAAGGGTTGTGGGGCTCAGGGCTGTGGACAGCTCTGACGGCATGACAGCAGACTGGTCAAGGCTTCCTTACGAGTTTCTTGACTATGTGATGAGAAGGATTATAAACGAGGTGGAAGGCATAAACAGGGTGGTTTATGACATATCTTCGAAACCACCAGCCACCATAGAATGGGAGTAAAATAATAGACATGAGACACCTCAGACAGGTAGACCCGGATATATACGAGGCAGTAGTCAAGGAATACAGAAGGCAGTTCTACCATCTTGAACTCATAGCCTCAGAAAATTTCACCTCCCTTGCGGTTATGGAAGCACAGGGCTCGGTGCTCACCAACAAGTATGCGGAGGGATTGCCTCACAAAAGGTATTACGGCGGCTGTGAGTTTGTTGACATAGCAGAGGACCTTGCCATAAGTAGAGTAAAGGAACTCTACGGTGCGGAGCATGCAAATGTGCAACCCCACTCAGGCTCTCAGGCAAATATGGCGGTATACATGGCCATTCTCAGACCCGGCGATACAATCCTTGGTATGGACCTTGCCCATGGCGGGCATCTCTCGCATGGAGCAAAGGTAAACTTTTCCGGAAAGGTATACCATGCGGTCTATTACGGCCTCAATCCAGAGACTGAGCTCATTGACTATGACCAAGTTTACAGGCTGGCAAAGGAGCACAGGCCCAGGCTAATAGTGGCAGGTGCATCCGCATATCCAAGGGTTATAGACTGGGAAAAGTTTGCCCAGATAGCGGAAGATGTGGGTGCATACCTTATGGTGGACATGGCACATTATGCAGGTCTCATAGCAGGCGGGGTTTATCCAAACCCTGTGCCCTACGCTCACTTTGTGACTTCCACCACTCACAAGACCCTCAGAGGTCCCAGAGGTGGCTTTATACTCTGCAGAGCAGAGTTTGCAAAGGATATAGACAAGAGCGTCTTTCCGGGTCTGCAGGGCGGCCCTCTAATGCATGTTATAGCGGCGAAGGCAGTTGCCTTTAAAGAAGCCATGAGCGAAGAGTTCAAGGCTTACTCAAGGCAGGTGGTTCTGAACGCTCAGACAATGGCTGAAGAGTTCATAAAGCTGGGTTTTAAGGTAGTATCCGGTGGAACGGACAGCCACATAGTGCTCCTTGACCTGAGAGACAGGGGAATAACGGGCAAACAGGTGGAAGATGCCCTTGGAAAAGCAAACATAACAGTTAACAAGAACGCTGTTCCCTTTGACCCCCTGCCACCTACAAAGACAAGTGGCATAAGAATCGGAACGCCTGCCATGACCACCAGGGGCATGAAGGAAGAGGAGATGAGGCTAATAGCCAGACTAATAGCTCAGGTGATAGAGAACTTAGAAGACAGGGATGTTATTGAAAGAGTTGGCAGGGAGGTTATAGAACTCTGCCAGCAATTCCCGCTGTATCCCGAAATGAAAGAGGTCATGGATGAGCTTTCTTATAGCAAAGCAACCCATATTTAACAGAGAGGGCAGGAGGGTTGCCTTTGAGGTCTTTCTCAGAAAAAGGGATAACATGTATGAGTATCCAAAGGAAGTTCCTTACAGCAGGGCAACCTACATAATAATAGAGATAATTCTGGAGCAGGGTATAGAAAGGGTGGGAGAAGGCAAAAGGATAATGATAAATGTGTCCCTTGACTCACTTATAAACAAGGCCATTGAGTCCCTTGATCCCAGGAAGCTGATAATTGAGGTAATAGAACCCCAGGTGCCAGTAGGTGAAATGGTCTACAGGCAGATACTGAACGCCATAGACAGATACATGGAGCAGGGCGTTATGTTCAGTTTAAATGAAAAAAATCTGGAAAATGAGAAGATGGCCGGACTCCTGGACAAGGTAAACATAATCTCTGTGGATGCAAAAAGGCTAAATCAGAAGATTCTGGACCTATCAAAGTCAAAGTCAAAAACCCTTCTCATCTCAAGAATAGAGGATGCGGAAGAATACAACAGAGTTAGCAAAATAGGAGACCTTTTCCAGGGTATTTACCTGGAAAGTCCCTTTATACTGAAAGAATTCCAGACCGCACCCTACCTGAAAAATACCCTGCTGAGACTTATAGCCACCATACATGCTGCCCAGAGCCCCAGAGAAATTGCCAGCCTCATAGCCACAGATGTGGGCATGACCGCAAAGATACTCAGGCTTGTAAACTCTGCTTATTACTCTCCCATAAAGGAAATAAAGAGTGTGGAGCAGGCCTGTGCCATGCTTGGCCTGAAAAACTTGAGAAACTTTCTGCTTGTTCTGGCAATGAATGACTACGTATCCGTTGAGAATCCAGAATTATGGAAGAAATCACTCACAAGGGCTCTAATAGCTCAGAAGATTGCCGAGCTTATAAACCCTAAGTATGAGTCTGAAGCCTACCTTATTGGTCTTTTCTCTCTTATAGATGAAATTCTTGGTATGGATAAGATAGCTTTTCTAAAAGATGTCAGAATAGAACAGGAGATTATTGATGGTTATACGGGAAAGAATGTGCACTTGAGGAGCATACTGGATTATTCTATAGTGCTGGAAGAAAAATTTCCGGAATTGCTAAACATGCAGGACCCTGCTCAGGGTGATGTGGTTGTGAATCTGGAAAAGCTGACAGGTATAAACAGTCAGGCTTTGATTGCCATAGCTAAATCTTCCTTTGAGATGGCCGATTACATTCTCAAGGTCTGATATAATTTTTCTATGAACCTGATAAGGCTTCAGCTCATATATCCAGAGGAAAAGGTGAAGGAGCCAGTCCTGTGTATGGTCTGCAAGAATTTTGATGTGGTGGTTAACATAAGAACTGCAAAGGTAACAAAGGACACAGGCATACTCACCGTTGAAGTGGAAGGTGAGGCTGAGGAGATAGAGAGGGCAATGAAGTTTATTGAAGATAGGGGTGTTATGGTTCAGCCCATAGAGGGGCAGATATTTACAGAATGAAGGTTTCTGAGATAGGTGAGTTCGGCCTCATAGAAAGGCTTAAAGGTATACTGGGAAGTGGACTCATAGGAGACGACACCGCACCAGTAAGGCTGGGAAATAGCTTACTTCTCCTTACGTGCGATGTGCTTCTTCAGGACAGGCACTTCAAGCTTCACTATCCTCCCTCCGCCATAGGCTGGAAAGCAATATCTGTAAATGTGAGCGATGTGGTGGCAAACGGTGGACAACCCCTGTATGCCCTTGTCTCACTGGTGCTTCCAGACATGGAGCTGAGGTATATAGAGGATGTATACCTTGGCATAAAAAGGGCCTGTGAGTTCTACTCTTGTGAGGTGGTGGGCGGGAATTTGAGCAGAGGGGATAAGCTGTGTATAGATGTATTTATGTTAGGGAAGGCGGAGAGGTTTGTGGGCAGGGGTGGTGCCAGGGCGGGGGACGGAGTCTTTGTGTCTGGACCTCTGGGGGACTCAAGGGCAGGGCTTGAGCTTCTCCTGATGGAAAGACGCTCTTACGAGGACTTTGAGCTCAGGCTTATGGAGAAGCATCTAAGACCCACTGCAAGAATAGACCTTTTAAAACATGTTTCAAAGTATGCCAACGCCAGCATGGACATAAGCGACGGACTTTCCTCAGATGCGGAAAAGCTCTCGAGGGCAAGCGGTGTGAGGCTCAGTTTTTTCTCTGAAAAAATTCCCCTCTCTCAGGAACTCATAAACTTCTGCAAAAAGCACGGAAAAGACCCTCTTGAGTATGCCCTTTCTGGTGGAGAGGACTACGAGCTTCTTTTTACCCATCCCCCTGAAAGACTGAACCCCTTCCTCAGCATTGTGCAGATAGGTTTTGTGGAAGAGGGGCAGGGTGTTTTCCTTGATGGGAAGCCGCTTGAGCCTACAGGCTTTGACCACTTCAGGGTGTTATAATTTTCCCTATGCGAGAGATTTTTATCACAGACGTTTCTTTACGGGATGGTATTCAGTCTCTCCTTGCTACAAGGGTCAGGACAGAGGACATGCTTGAACTTATAGAGGTCCTTGACAGGTGCGGATTCTGGTCTCTTGAGGTATGGGGAGGGGCCACCTTTGATGTGTGCCTCAGGTATCTCAAGGAAGACCCATGGGAGAGGCTCAGGCTCTTCAAAAAGCATGCACCAAACACAAGGCTTGAGATGCTCCTGAGAGGTCAGAATGTGGTGGGCTACAGGCACTATGCGGACGATGTGGTAGAGGAGTTTGTAAAGAGGGCATATGACAACGGCATAGAGGTATTCAGGATTTTTGACGCTCTTAACGATACAAGAAATATGAGAAAGTCCATAGAAACTGCTAAGAGGGTAGGGGCAACGGTAAAAGGTGTGCTCTCTTACACTATAAGCCCGGTGCACACGGTGGAATATTATGTGGGTATTGCCAGAGAACTTGTGGATATGGGCATAGATATCATATCCATAAAGGACCAGGCCGGACTGCTCTCCCCAAAGGTTGCCTACGAGCTGGTCTACGCCCTCAAGTCAGAATTTCCAGAATACATGGTGCATCTTCATACCCAGACCACAGCAGACCTTGCACAGATGGCACAGCTCAAAGGCGTGGAAGCGGGGGCGGACATGATAGACACGGTCTTTTACAGCCTCTCCTGTCAGACATCTCACCCGCCAGGTGAGACCATGATATATGTGCTGAGGGAGTTCGGCTATCAGGTGAGGGTGGATGAAAAGCTTTACCAGAGGGCCGGAGACCTTTTTGCAGGCATAAGGAAGAAGTATAAAAAATATGATGTGCTCCCTCCCTATCCCGATGTGGGCGTGCTTCTCCATCAGGTTCCCGGTGGTATGATTTCCAACTTTATAAGTCAGCTCAGAGAACAGGGTATGGAGGAGAGGCTTCCAGAGGTCCTTGAGGAGGTGGTTATAGTCCGTCAGGACCTTGGATATCCTCCCCTTGTAACCCCCACAAGTCAGATAGTTGGTTCTCAGGCATTTCTTAATGTGGTTCACGGAGAAAGGTACAAGGTGGTGACAAAGGAGACCAGGGATTACGTGAAGGGTCTCTATGGCAGGCCCCCTGCACCCATAAGGGAAGAGCTTATAAAAAAGATACTGGGTGACGAGGAGCCCATATATCACATAAGGCCTGCAGACCTTCTTGAGCCTGAGCTACCCAAAGCAAGGGAAGAGGCTGTAAGGGCTGGGGCAAAGAGTGAGGAGGATGTGCTTTCTTATGCCATCTTTCCCCTGGTAGCGAAGGAGTTTTTTGAGTCCAGAGAGAAGGGAGAAAAACTTCCACCTGAGGAACTCGTGGAAGAAATGAAGGAAAACATACCTGTTGAGTTCATTGTTACAGTCCATGGAGAACAGTATCATGTGCAGATAGCGGGGAGGGGTGAACCAACCACCGAAGGAAGGCCCTTCTTTGTGAGGCTTGATGGAAAGCTGGAAGAGGTCATCCTAAGGCCACTCAAGGAAGTGGAAAGCATTCCCTCTCCTTACGGTGAAATAACCTCTGCAGTAGAGGTGAAGCCCAGAAGACCAAAGCCCGTGGGCGTTGGAGATGTAACCTCGCCCATATCAGGCAAGGTGGTAAACGTAAAGGTGAGCATAGGGCAGGAGGTAAAAGAAGGAGATGTGCTCTTTGTGGTAGAGGCCATGAAGATGGAAAACGAAGTTCACAGTCCTGTGGAAGGCGTGGTGGAGGAAGTGCTCATATCTGTGGGTGATGTGGTAAACCCGGACGAGGTGGCTGTAAGGATAAAGCCCTTGAAGATATGAACCTGAAGATACTCCTTGTGGAAGACGACAGTGACCTTGCTGAGCTCATAGCCTATAACCTTAAAAAAGAGGGTTATCAGCCAATTATCTGTCTGAGGGGCGCTGAAGCTGTGAAGTATCTCCAAGAACAACAACCCGACCTGCTGCTCCTTGATGTGATGCTTCCAGACTACGACGGGTTTAAGATAGCTCAGTATGTGAGAAACAGCAACAACCTGAGAGAAATCCCCATTATATTTATCACAGCCAGGGATATGGAACAGGACAAATTGAGAGGCTTTTCTCTGGGCGCAGATGACTACATAACAAAGCCCTTTTCTCTGAAGGAGCTTGTGGCAAGGGTAAAGGCGGTGCTGAGAAGGGTTGGAAAGGAAAAGAGACAGACCCATTTCAAGCTCGGTGGTCTTCAAGTGGACCTGGAAAAAAAGGAGGTAAAAAGGGGGGATGAGCTCATTGAACTGACACCTACAGAGTTTATGATACTGTCTGCACTTCTTGAAAACTATGGAAAACCCGTAAGCAGGGAGTATCTTATAGAAAGGGTTCTCAAGAGAGATGTGTATGATAGAACTGTGGATGTTCACATAAAAAAGCTCAGGGAAAAGCTGGGCGAAGAGGGCAGGGCGATTCAGACGGTGAGGGGCTTCGGGTATAAGCTGGGACTATGATGTGGTTTATATTGATTTTTCTTACAGTCTTTGGTTTCATGCATGCTTACGCATACTTCAGAGTTTTCAAGCCAGCCCTTGGAAAAATAGGCAGAAGGGCTGTGCTTTCCCTCTTTTTCCTCGGGTTCCTTTCACCCTTCATCTGGCGTTTTGCGGATGCTCACATGAACTATCATATTGCCTACATAACAGCCCTGAGCGGGCTTCTCTGGATGGGATTTCTCTTCTATCTGGTGCTGGGTGGACTTCTTTTTGAGCTCTACAGGGCAGTCATTTATGTTTCTTACAGATTTCTGAGGATTAACCCACTGCCTAAGCCCCCTGTAAAAGTGGTTGCAGCCGCGCTCCTGATATTTTCCCTTGCCCTTTCCGCCTACAGCCACTACGAAACTCTTAACCTCAGGGTGGAGAGGTTTACCCTCTATACGGATAAACTACCGGCTCATGTGGAGAGGGTCAGAATACTTCACATCTCGGACCTTCACCTTGGTCCTGTAATGGGTATGGACAAGGTCAGGCTCATAATGCAGGTGTATGAGAGGGAAAGGCCAGACCTGGTGGTCTCCACAGGGGACCTGGTGGACGGAAACATGAGGGATAAGCTTTATCTGGCTGATGCCCTTTCAGAGATGAACCCGCCGCTGGGAAAGTATGCAGTGCTGGGAAATCATGAATACTACAGGGGAGTGGAGCAGGCAGTGGATTTTACCCAGAGAGCTGGCTTTAAACTTCTCAGAGGAGATGTGATATACCTGAAAGAATACAACCTCACAGTTGCTGGAATTGACGACGATGACTGCAGGCTTTTCAGAGCCTGCCTTGGCACCCTTTCAGACAGAGAGCTTTTGCAGAGGGTTGACAGGAAAAGCTTTGTCCTATACCTGAAGCACAAGCCAAGGCTGGAAGAGGGGACTTTGGGTCTTTTTGACCTCATGCTTTCGGGTCATACCCACGGGGGAGTTTACTATCCACTGGGCAGGCTTATACTTACAAAACTTTTCCTCAGCGACAGGGGTTTTCATAGTCTTGGAGGCTCTTACCTTTACGTAAGCAAGGGAGTAGGAACGGGCGGTCCTCCCATGAGGCTCTTTTCTCCGCCAGATGTGGCGGTCATTGGCCTTGTAAACAGGCGGAGATGAAGGACACAAAGAGAGGGTGGGGCTGGAAGGGTTTGCTTCTGAACTCGGGGTGAAACTGGCAGCCAAGATACCAGGGATGGTCCCTTAATTCTACTATCTCCACAAGCCTCCCATCGGGCGAGAGCCCGGAAAAGAGCATACCGGAGCTTTCAAAGGCTTCTCTGTATAGGTTATTGAACTCATACCTGTGCCTGTGGCGTTCGTGGACCAGCTCCTGTCCGTATATATCCCTTGCCTTTGTCCCCTCCACAAGCATGCATGGGTAAGAACCCAGTCTCATGGTTCCGCCAAGCTGTCTTATGTTCTTCTGCTCCTCCATTATGTCTATAACTGGATGGGGCGTTATGGGGTCAAACTCTGTAGAGTTGGCACCCTCCAGACCGAGCACATTCCTTGCAAACTCCACGCACATGAGCTGCATACCAAGGCATATACCAAAGGTGGGCTTTTTCTTCTCTCTGCCATAGGTGAGCGCCCTCATTTTGCCCTCTGTCCCTCTCTCTCCAAAGCCTCCCGGAACAAGTATGCCGTCAGACTTTTCAAGAAGCTCTTCCTCATAGTCCTCTGAGTTTATCCAGTTAATGTTTACCCTTACTCTGTTGGCTATACCTCCATGGATGAGGGCTTCAACCACGCTCTTGTAGGAATCTTTCAGGGAAACATACTTTCCCACAAGGGCGATGTTTACCTCACCCCTTGAAGACCTGAGAATTTCCACTATACTTTCCCATTTGCTTCTCACCTCTCTGTATTCAAAGCCAAAATGCTCAAGTATGAGTTTATCAATCCCCTGCCTCTTGAAAACCAGAGGAACCTCGTATATGTAATCCACATCAGGTGCTGATATAACCCCAGACTTTTTGACGCTGGTGAAAAGAGCTATCTTCTCCTTTATGCCTTCAGGCACCTCCGTCTCTGACCTGCACAGAATTATGTCTGGCTGTATACCGATTGCCCTGAGCTCCTTTACAGAGTGCTGTGTGGGCTTTGTCTTTAGCTCTCCAGTTATCCTTATGTATGGCACATAGGTGGTGTGCACAAAAAGCACTCTTTCCCTGCCCGCCTCCACGGAGAGCTGTCTCACAGCCTCAAGGAAGGGAAGACTCTCTATGTCCCCCACCGTTCCCCCTATCTCCACCACCACCACATCACAGCCATCCTCCAGCTCCCTTATCAGTCTCTTTATCTCATCGGTTATGTGGGGTATGACCTGCACGGTAGCCCCAAGGTAACCACCCTCTCTTTCCCTCTGTATGACGTTATAGTAGACCCTTCCTGCGGTCACGTTGTTTTTTCTGCTCATGCTGATGGTTGTGAACCTCTCATAATGTCCAAGGTCAAGGTCAGTCTCTGCACCGTCCTCCGTAACATAGACTTCACCGTGCTGGTAAGGGCTCATGGTGCCAGGGTCAACATTGAGATATGGGTCAAGCTTCTGAAGGTTTACCTTAAGCCCCTGCTCCTCAAGCAGTGTTGCTATTGAGGCTGAGGCAACACCCTTTCCGAGAGAAGAGAGAACACCACCCGTGACGAATATGTAGCGGGTCATGTAGGGATATTTTACAACAGCTCAGGATTTATAACTGGACTGGAATAAGTCTTCTTACCCTCTCTACCTCTTCTAAGTCCACCTCTACCTGAATAAGGCTGTCTCCCTTTTCAGAAAAGGCGAGAACTTCACCCCAGGGTCCATATATGCCAGAGCATCCTGCAAACCTCTCACCCCCAACCTCCCCCCAAGCACTGGACAGCATGAGAAAACACTGATTTTCTATGGCTCTCGCCCTTGAGAGAATTCTCAGATGCTCTTTTCTGCCTTCACCCCACATGGAAGGGACCACAAGAAGCTCAGCTTCTCTAAGACTCTGTGAAATTTCAGGAAACCTGAGCTCAAAGCATATGAGTATGCCCACCTTCAATCCAGAAAGTTCAAAAACAGGGTTTTCAGCACCGGGCAGGAAGTGCCTGGGCTCCTCATAGAGGGGGAAGAGCTTTATCTTGTGCCTGAAGCCCCGTATTTGCCCTCTCTCAAGGATAATGGCGGAGTTGTATATGCCCTTTTCTTTTTTCGTTGGGTATGTGCCGATTAATGTCAGACCTTTTTCAGCGGATACCTTCTTTAACTCCTCCAGAACTTCACCGGTGGCATCCGCATGCCTGTCAAGTCTCTCATAATCAAAGCCGCACTGCCACATCTCCGGCAGAGCCACCAGCGAACCATCTTTAACAGACATGAGCATTTCCATAACTCTCCTCAGGTTTTCCTCCACCCTTCCAAGAACTGGTCTGAACTGGAGGACCGCGAGATTAAGCATGGCTTATAAGATTATAAGCGGATAAAGGAACATGGACTTTTATGATTTATGTTAGTATTTTTAAAGCTATGGAGAGGTTTTCCCCTTTCTTAGGTGGTTCAGGGGTTATGACAGGAAAACCCTCAGCTCTGACTTTATTGCCGGTCTTACCGTGGCTGTGGTTCTTGTCCCCCAGTCCATGGCTTACGCCCTGATTGCCGGTCTTCCACCCGTTTACGGACTTTACGCCGCATCCATACCCGTCATAATAGCCGCCCTCTTTGGAAGCTCCGCCCAGTTGGCCACAGGTCCTGTTGCCATAGTTGCCTTTCTAACCTTTGTCTCTCTCACAAGCTACGCAAAGCCCGGCGATGAGAAGTTTATAGAGCTCGCCATACTGATGGCCTTTCTTGTAGGCATCATACAGCTCGCCATCGGGCTTTTCAGGCTAGGATTTCTTGTAAACTTTGTCTCCCACTCGGTGATAATAGGATTTACAAACGCAGCGGCCATAATAATCATGACGACGCAGGTTCCTGCCCTTCTCGGCATAAAGGTGGAGCAGAAGGAGCTCATATTCCAGAACCTATACGAGATAGCAAAGAGCCTTCCACAGACAAACCCATATACCCTTCTAGTGGGCCTGGTATCCATAGCCCTGATAATAGGTCTGAGAAGGATAAACAGAAACTTTCCATCCGCACTGCTTACGGTGGCCCTTTTTACCTCACTGTCTTACTTCTTCGCCTTTGAAAGCTATGGTATAAGGGTGGTGGGTGATATACCCAGAGGAATTCCTCTTCCTTCCTTACCGTCTGTAGACTGGGACCTTCTTGACAGGATACTGGGTAAAGCTTTTATCATAGCCCTTGTTGGCTTTATGGAAGCATACGCCATAGCCAAGTTCATAGCAAGTCAGACAAAGCAGAGGATAGACGTCAATCAGGAGCTTGTGGGTCAGGGGCTTGCAAACCTTGTGGGTTCTTTCTTCAAGAGCTTTCCTGTCAGCGGTTCCTTTTCCCGCTCTGCGGTAAACTTTCAGGCGGGTGCAAAAACTGGCATGGCAAACATAATAAGTGCAAGCTTTGTCATAGCCACCATACTCTTTGTAGCACCTCTTCTGTATTACCTGCCAAGGGCAGTGCTCTCTGCGATTGTTATAACAGCGGTAATAAACCTGGTAAAGCCTGCTTACTTTGTGCACCTCTGGAGGACAAACCGCTACGATGGAATGTCTGCCATAACTACCTTTGCCCTCTCCTTCATAATGAAGCCAGACTACGCCATATTCATAGGTATGTTTCTTTCCCTTTCCCTCTTCCTCTGGAGGAGTCTGTATCCCAGGATTGTGAGGCTGTCAAGAGACCCTGTAAGCAAAACCTTTGTCAACGCAGAAAGCAACAACCTGCCCACATGCCCTCAGATTGAAATGGTTCGACCAGAGGCATCCTTTTACTATGCCAACACGGAGAACATACTTGAGGAAATAAGGGAGATAGTGGAGCAAAAGCCAGCCCTGAAACATCTTGTTATAGACTGCGAGTCCGTGAACTACATGGATGGAACCGCCCTTGACGCCCTTGGTGATTTTCTAGATGATTTGAGGAAGAAGGGGGTGAACCTGGTCTTCGTGAACGCAAAGGCACCAGTTGAGGAGGTTATGCGAAGGTCAGGCTTTCTCCAGAAACTGGGAAAGGAGAACATACTTCCCTCCAAGGGTTATGCACTGGGTGAACTCTTCAAGAGCATAGACCATGACTACTGTGCAAAGCTCTGCCCCTATGCTCTCTTTAAGGAATGCTATACGGTAAAGGATTATGTGAAGTTTGAACAGGCAGAGAACCCCATAAGGGATATGTACGAGGGATTTTCAGCCTATGAAGGTCTGGATGTTTATGCAGGAAAGGCATACAGAACCCTTCTGCTCAGGTCGGATGGCAGGGAGATAGAGCTCAGGGCTGAGGACTTTTATACAGATGGAAAAGGTCTTTATGTGCCCTCCACAAAGCTAATAAAACACAACGGTGAGGTTCTTTCCTTTGGTGGACTGTGTGCCACAAAGGGATGCCAGATGAAAAACGGCTTTATCTATCTGGGAACCAATACAGGGGAGGTTGTGGAAAGTCTGCTTAAGATATTGAAATAAAGAGCCCCCTTGCGGGGGCAGGTTTTTAGTCAAGCTCGGGCATTTCTGGGGCTGGTGCTTTCTCCTTTTTCTCCTCTGGTATTTCAGCCACGAGGGCTTCTGCGGTAAGCATGGTTCCCGCCACTGAGGCAGCGTTTTGTATGGCGGTCCTCACCACCTTTGTGGGGTCAATTATTCCGGCTTCTACCATGTCCTTGTAGTCTCCCACAGAGGCATCAAAGCCCCAGTTCTTGCCCTTCTCTTTTCCGAGCTGGAGAACCTTTTCAAGCACCACATATCCTTCAAAGCCTGCGTTGCTGGCAATTTGTCTGAGCGGCGTCCTGCAGGCCTTCTTCACTATGTCCACACCCACCTGCTGGTCAGGGTTTTCCACCTTGAGGTTTTCAAGAGCCTCTGAAGCTCTCACCAGTGCCACACCACCACCGGGCACTATACCTTCTTCCACCGCAGCCTTGGTGGCATGCACCGCGTCCTCAACCCTTGCCTTCTTTTCTTTAAGCTCTGCCTCTGTGGCTGCACCGACCCTTATTATAGCAACACCGCCAGCCAGCTTGGCAAGCCTTTCCTGGAGCTTTTCCCTGTCGTAGTCGGAGGTTGTCTCCACGATTTGCTTTTTGATCTGCTCTATCCTCGCGTTTATGGCTTCTTTAGAGCCCTTTCCACCCACTATGGTGGTGTTGTCCTTGTCCACTATCACCTTGTCCGCCCTTCCCAGCATGTCAAGCCCAACGCTTTCAAGCTTTATACCCAGCTCTTCAGTTATGGCGGTTCCACCCGTTAGTATAGCTATGTCCTGCAGGTAGTCCTTCCTCCTCTGACCAAAGCCCGGTGCCTTTACTGCGCATGCCCTAATTACGCCCTTTATATGGTTGACCACCAGGGTTGCAAGGGCTTCCGCTTCCACATCCTCGGCGATTATCAGGATTGGCTTTCCAGCCCTTACCACCTGCTCAAGAACTGGCAGAAGGTCTTTTACATTGGAAATCTTCTTCTCATATATGAGTATGTATGGGTCTTCAAGCACTGCCTCCATCTTGTCAGGGTTGGTCACGAAGTAGGGAGACAGATATCCCCTGTCAAACTGCATACCCTGGACGGTTTCAAGGGTGGTCTGGGCGGACTTGGACTCTTCAACGGTTATAACACCATCCTTACCCACGGCTTCCATTGCGTCCGCTATTATCTTTCCTATCTCGGGGTCGTTGTTGGCGGATATGGTGGCAACCTGTTCTATTTCCTTCCTTCCACCCACCTGTATGGACTGTGCCTTTATCTCCTCAACAACCTTTTCCACAGCCTTGTCTATGCCCCTCTTAAGGTCCATGGGGTTTGCGCCGGAGGCTATTGCCTTGAGTCCCTCGGTGAAGATTGCCTGAGCAAGAACAGTTGCCGTGGTAGTTCCGTCACCGGCAACGTCTGCGGTCTTGGAGGCGACTTCCTTTACCAGCTGAGCTCCCATGTTCTCATAGGGGTCTTTGAGCTCAATCTCTTTGGCAACGGTCACGCCGTCCTTTGTGACAAGGGGCGTTCCCCACTTCTTCTCAATTATCACCTCTCTACCCCTTGGTCCAAGGGTGACCTTTACCGCGTTGGCAAGCCTGTCAACGCCTGCCTTGAGCCTTGCCCTTGCATCTTCTCCGTAGATAACCTTCTTTGCTGCCATGCTACCACCTCCTTTAAAAGTTTTTTACTCAACTATGGCAAGGACTTCGTCCTCAGACATGATAAGGAACTTTTCACCGTCAAGCTCTACCTCGGTGCCCGCATACTTGTTAAAAACAACCCTGTCCCCGGGCTTTACCTTTGGTGGAACTTGCTGACCGTTCTGCAGGAGCTTTCCTTCTCCCACCGCCACCACCTCACCCACCTGAGGCTTCTCTTTGGCGGTGTCTGGTATGATGATGCCAGAGGCTGTTCTCTGTTCCTGTTCTTCGAGTCTCCTGACCACAATCTTGTCATAAAGGGGTCTGAGCTTTGCCATGTTCCACCTCCTTCAAGGAATTTTACGGGTAGATATTATATTAACACCCGGAAAGTTTGTCAAGAGGTTTTTGAGAAAATTCTTAGTATAAATCACTAATATTTATTTAGCCTGAAAAGTTAATAAACATGGCTTGCAGCGGATAAATCAAAGAGCTATGATTATACCTATGCTGAGGCTTCTGTCCCCCGCAAAGGTGAACCTGGGTCTCTGGCTTCTTGGAAAGAGGGCTGATGGATACCACGAGGTTTTCACCATCTATCAGGCTGTAGACCTCTTTGACGAGGTGCTTATAGAGGAAGGTCCCCTCAGCGTTGAAACCAGCACGGGGATACCCATGGAACAAAACCTGGTTTACAAGGCCCTCAGGGTGATGGAGGGACTTCTCGGGAAGGAAATTAGCCTGAGAATCTTTATCCAGAAAAACATACCCGAGGGCGGCGGTCTTGGGGGTGGCTCTTCAAATGTTGCCACGGTTTTAAGGGCCGTAAACGAGCTCATGGGTAATCCGCTGAGTGAAGAAGAGCTATATCTAATAGCAGGTCGGATATCCTCTGATGCTCCCTTCTTTCTCCTCGGTGGAGCTGCTATAGGAAGGGGCAGGGGTGAGATTCTTGAAAGACTAGAGCTGCCCAGGATGACCTTTACCCTCATACATCCGGGAATCAGGTCTTCAACAGCCCATGTATACAGCATGGTAAGAGAAGAGATGTTGACAGAAAAGTTAGAGGGTGATAAAATAATAGATTGCCTGAGGGCTGGAGACTTCAGCGTGCTCCAGAACAGGCTGGGTGAGCTGGCTGGAGAGCTTTACCCTGAGGTGGGCGAAGTGCTTAGGTTTCTGAGAGGCCTGGGCATGTCAGCCCTGGTGAGTGGTAGTGGCTCAAGCGTTTTTTATGTAGGTGAGCCTACCGTTGAGGTAGAGCTTGCCTGCAGGGCAAGAGGCTGGAGGCTTTACAGAGTGGAAAGTTATGGGGTGTAGCTCAACTGGCAGAGCACCGGACTTTGGATCCGGGGGCTCCTGGTTCGAATCCAGGCACCCCAGCTTTCCATAAAACTGAAGAGGTGTGCAATGTTTGGCTCTATAAAACTTCTGACAGGCACCAGCAATCCCAGGCTTGCACAGGAAGTTTCTGAATATCTTGGCATCCCACTGTCCGATGTTATAGTGGGAAGGTTCAGCGACGGTGAGGTGAGAGTGAAGATAAACGAATCCATGAGAGGGGAAGATGTTTTCGTGATTCAGTCTCTTGGATATCCCGTTAACGAGAGCATAATGGAGCTTCTTCTCATGCTTGATGCTCTCAAAAGGGCCTCTGCTGGAAGAATAACCGCTGTAATCCCTTACTATGCCTATGCAAGGCAGGACAGAAAGGACAAACCTAGAGTTCCTATAAGTGCAAGGCTTCTGGCTGACCTCATAACGGTTGCAGGAGCCCAGAGGCTCATAATAGTTGACCTTCACTCTCCCCAGATTCAGGGCTTTTTCAACATACCTGTGGATAACCTTTACGCCCTGAATGTGCTATACGAATACATAAAGAACTATATGGATGGGGATATGGTGGTGGTCTCACCAGATGCAGGCGGGGTAGAGAGGGCAAGGCTCCTTGCCAACAAGCTGGGCTGTAGCATTGCCATTATATATAAGAGAAGACCTGAGCCCAACGTGGCGGAAGTGCTTGACCTCATAGGCGATGTTAAGGGTAAAAAGGCGATAATAGTTGATGACATAATAGACACCGCCGGCACTGTAGTTGCCGCCACTAACATGCTCTTATCAAAGGGAGCAAAGGGTGTGTGGGTGGCCGCAACCCATGGTATCTTTTCAGGTCCTGCAATAGACAGACTGAGGGAGTCTCCAGTGGAAGAGGTTATAGTGACCAACACCCTTAGCATGGAGGGGAAAGGGCTTGAGAAGCTAAAGGTTGTTTCCATAGCTCCGCTCATAGCAGAAGCTATAAAACGTGCCCATGAGGGTGAATCCATAAGCTCACTTTTTGTATAAAGGAGGTAAAGGATGAAAAGGGTTCAGGTCAAGCTAATACCAAGAGCTTTAGGCAAAAAGAGCGAGGTAAAGAGGTTCAGGAGAGAAGGCTACGTTCCTGTGGAGGTATACGGCAAAGATGTGGAGAACATACATGCATACATAAGCATAAGAGACCTAAAGGCCTTTCCACAGGGTGAAACCTTTCTCATTGAGGCGGAGATTGATGGAGATAGAAGGGTATGTCTCCTTAGGGAGATGCAGATGGGCTGGCTTGGGGACAACCCCATACACGTGGACCTGCAGGATATAACACATGTGAGCGAGATTGAGGTGGAAGTGCCCATAGAATTTATCGGCACCCCTGCAGGTGTGGGTTTTGGTGGAACCTTTGAACCTCTCATGCACAGCCTTACTGTGAAGGCGAGGGTGGACAGACTTCCTGACAAAATAAGCGTTGATGTGAGCGGTTTAGGGCTTGGGGATGCACTTCATGTTAGGGACATTGTCCCACCGGAGGGCTGTATAATCATGGACTCTCCAGAAGAGACGGTGGCTGTTGTGCTGGAGCCTGAAGTGGAGGAGACCGCACCTGCTGAATGATAAGGCTTCTTGTGGGTCTTGGAAATCCGGGTAAGAGGTATGAAAAAACACGCCACAATGTGGGCTTTATGGTTGTGGAGGAGTTTCTGAGAAGGTTGAGGGTTCAGGATTACTCGGAAGAGTGCCTATCTCACCTCTACAGGGTCAGAGTTGACGGCAGAGAGGTTCTCGTGGCAAAACCACAGACCTACATGAACAACTCTGGTCTTGCGGTGGTGAACCTCCTTGAAGAATATCACATAAACCCTGAGGAAATGCTTGTTGTCTACGATGACCTTGACCTTCCCCTGGGCAGGCTAAGGCTGAGAACAGAAGGAAGCAGTGGAGGTCATCATGGTATGGAGTCAATAATAAGAGAGATAAAGACAGAAAAGTTTCCAAGGCTAAGAGTTGGTATAGGCAGACCAAGGGACAGGAACAGGGTTGTGGACTACGTGCTCTCTCCTTTCAGCGAGGAGGAGGAAGTGTTGCTTGCAAAGGTGCTAAAGAGGGCTGGTGAATGTTTACATAGATGTGTTGAATTTGGCACAGAGGAGAGCATGAACTTCTGCAACGCTCAGGTTTAAAATAAAAGAGGAGGTGCAAACATGGACCTGAAAAACATACCCCCAGGAAAGAACCCGCCAGAAGACATTTATGTGGTGGTGGAAATACCCCAGGACAGCCCCATAAAGTATGAGCTACACAAGGATAGCGGAGCGGTCTTTGTGGACAGGTTTCTGTTTACAGCAATGCACTATCCCTTTAACTACGGCTTTGTCCCCCAGACACTGGCCGACGATGGAGACCCTGTGGATGTGCTGGTCATATCTCGCTATCCTGTTGCACCAGGAAGCGTTCTCAGGTGCAGGCCAATAGGCGCACTGCAGATGAGGGACGAGGAAGGTGTAGATACAAAGCTTCTTGCTGTCCCCCATTCCAAGCTGGACCCCACCTATGATTCTATAAAGTCCCCTGAGGACCTGCCTGAGATAACCCTCAGCAGGATAAAACACTTCTTTGAGCATTACAAGGAGCTTGAACCGGGTAAGTGGGTAAAGGTGGAAGGCCTCAAGGGGGTGGATTTTGCCTATGAGGAGATAAGGAGGGGGATTGAGAATTACAGAAAGTGATGGATGAAATCCTACAGAAGGCGAGAAGGGTCTTTGATATAGAGATTCATACGCTGGAGAGGCTCAGGGACAGCCTTGGTAGTGAGTTTCTGGAGGCTGTAAATCTCATTCTCAAATGTGAAGGGAAGGTCCTGACCACGGGTGTGGGTAAATCGGGACATATAGCACGCAAGGTTGCCTCAACCCTTTCCAGCACTGGCACGCCGGCACACTTTCTCCACCCGGCGGAGGCCCTTCACGGAGACCTTGGAGTGATAGACAAGGAAGACATAGTGCTTGCCTTTTCCAGCAGCGGTGAATCTCCCGAGGTAAACTCCCTCATACCCTACATAAAACTCCTGGGTGTTCCACTGATATCTATAACAAACAACCCCCAATCCACTCTGGCAAAGCACTCTGATGTGCATATATTCCTTTCTGTGGAAAGAGAAGCCTGCCCTCTGCAGCTTGCACCTACAAGCTCTTCTACCGCTTCTCTTGTGCTTGGAGATGCCCTTGCCATGGTTCTGCTGGAGCTAAAGGGCTTTAGCAGAGAAGACTTTGCTCTCAGACATCCTGCGGGTTCTCTCGGCAGAAGGTTAAGGCAGGTTGGAGACCTCTGCCACAGGGGAGAAGAGGTTCCAGTGGTAAGGGAAAATACTCCCATGAAAGAAGCCATAATTGAAATGACCAGCAAGGGCTTTGGTGCTACTGCTGTAGTAAACGCAGAGGGAAGGCTGGTGGGTATAATAACAGACGGGGACCTCAGGAGATTCGTAAACAGGGGAGGAAACTTTGACACAAGCCTTGCCAGGGACGTTATGACCCCAGACCCCAAGACTGCAGCCATGGAAGAGCTTGCTGCCGAGGCCCTGAAGAGGATGGAGGACTATAAGATAACCGTTCTTCCTGTTGTTGATGAGGAAAAAAGACCTGTTGGCATAATACACATGCACGACATACTCAGGGCAGGCATACTATGAAAAGGCTCGGAGTTCTCGGTTCTACCGGCTCTGTGGGAAGTCAGACGCTTGATGTGGTGAGGGCATACAGGGAGGATTTTGAGCTAATCGGACTTCTGGCAAAAAGGGCATCAGAGAGGTTATTACTTCAGGCTATAGAATTAAGGCCCAAATACGTAGCCTGCTATGAGGAGCCTTCAAGGGAGTGGCTCTCCAGATTGCCAGAGGGAACAGACTTTCTCAAGGGTGAGGAAGGTCTCTATGCCATAGTGGAAGGCTCGGATATGGTAATGAACGCCATATCGGGCGTGGATGGTATCCTGCCTACTTATCTCGTGCTTCAAGAGGGCAAAAAGCTCCTGGCTTCCAACAAAGAGTCCCTCATATGTCTCAGGGAACTGGTAAGAGAAAACAGGGGCAGGATTGTGCCCGTGGACAGCGAACACAATGCCCTTTTTCAGATACTTCAGGGTCTCAAGCCTGAAGAGATAAGGAAGGTTTATCTTACCGCTTCTGGTGGACCCTTCAGGGAAAAAAGCCTTGAAGAACTGAGGCATGTGGGTGTTGAGGATGCCCTGAGGCATCCCACATGGAGGATGGGAGCAAAGATTACCGTTGACTCTGCCACCCTGATGAACAAGGGTATGGAACTTATAGAAGCCATAAACCTCTTTGACCTTGATGTGGAGAGGCTTGATGTGGTTGTCCATCCTCAGAGCGTGGTGCATGGGGTTGTGGAACTCATGGATGGCAGTTTTCTTTTTCATACCTCACAGACAGACATGAGGATTCCCATACTGCATAGCCTCTACTATCCGGAAAGAAAGACCTTTCCCTTTGAAAGGAAAAGTCTCCTGGAGCTTTCTCCCATAACCTTTGAAAGGGTTGATACGGAAAAGTTCAGAAGTATATCTCTCTGCAGGTGGGCTGCTATCATGGGTGGTGTATATCCGGCGGTGCTGGTGGGTGCAGACCAGGTGGCCGTTGAGCTATTCCTTCAGGGTAAGATAGGTTTTCTGGACATAGTCAACCTCGTGGAGGAGGTGCTGAGCTCTGTAAGTCTGAGGGACCCGCAGAGCCTGGAAGATGTGCTTCTAGCCATAGACTGGGCATACAGAAGGGGCATGGAGCTTCTGGGGGTGACAGGATGAGGTCTTTTGTTTTTGCCCTTGGCTTTATATTCCTGATATTTCTTCCCTTTTACCTCACCTCCTCTCCAAGAGGTGGGAACGTGTCCTTCGTAAGGATAGACCCAGAAGACTTTCATGTAAAGGAGGGTAAAGAAGGTGGTGAGCTCAGGTTTGTGCTGAGTTCAGACCCCAGAACCCTGAATCCTGCCATAGCCCAGGAAACCTCCTCCACTGCGGTGCTTTCTGACCTTTTCACAGGCCTTACAAAGATAGACCTGAAAACAATGCAGGTTGTTCCAGACCTGGCACAGAGCTGGGAAGAAAGAGAAGGCGGGAAGGTTTACCTGTTCCATCTGAGAAGAGGTGTGCTGTGGAGCGACGGAGAGCCATTTTCTGCAGATGATGTGGTCTTCACTTACAGGGACATATACCTCAACCCCAACATACCCAACTCTACAGGAGACATGTTTAGGGGTATTCTTAAAAGCCAGGAGGATGTGAAAAGCTTTGTAAGGAAGCTGGACGATTACACTTTGGAGTTTAGACTTCCACAGCCCTTTGCACCCTTTCTAAATGCCCTCTCTGCACCCATACTGCCAAAACACAAATTGGAAAAGTATGTAAGGGAAGGAAACTTTATGACCGCATGGAACGTAAGCACTGACCCGAGGGAGATAGTTGGGACAGGTCCATACAGACTCAAAAGGTATATAAAGGGCGTTATGGTAGAGTATGAAGCAAACCCCTATTATTACGAGCATGACAGCCTTGGCAGGAAGCTTCCCTACATAAAAAGAAAGGTGGGCTACATAATACAGGACCCGGATACTGCCCTTTTGAAATACTCTCTAGGAGAAATTGATTATATGGGTGTGAGGCCTCAGGATGTGCTTTTTATGAGCAGGGTAAAGGAAACTACACTCTTTGACCTTGGACCGACGCCTTCCACCACCTTTCTTGTCTTCAACCAGAACCCTAGCTCTGGAATTCCAGAGTATAAGCTCAAGTGGTTTCAGAACAGAGAATTCAGGAGGGCAATATCCCACGCCATAGACAGGGAAGGCATGTGCTATCTTGTTTACAATGGGTTGGCTGAACCACTGTATGGTCCTGTCACGCCGGCAAACAGACCCTACTATACGGAGGGACTCTTCCCTGTGTATGAATACAACCTCAAAAAGGCAAGAGATATACTCCAGAGCCTTGGCTTTAAGGACAGAAATGGGGATGGGTGGCTGGAAGACCCTGAAGGAAACACTCTTGAGTTCGTCCTTCTTACCAATGCTGGCAATAAGGAAAGGGAAGCGATGGGGAACATGATAAAGGAGGACCTGGAGAAAATAGGAGTAAAGGTTGTCTTCAGACCAATAGACTTTAACAGCCTGGTGAGCAGGCTTACATCCCCACCCTACGACTGGGATGCGGTAATAATCGGGCTAACGGGATCCATGGACCCTCACTTTGGAAGGAACGTCTGGCATTCCTCGGGAACTCTTCACATGTGGAACCCAAGGCAGAAAAGCCCGCAGACAGAATGGGAGAAGAGGGTTGACGAACTCTTTGACAGGGGCGCAACTGAGATAAACCCAGAGAAAAGGGTTGCCCTTTACAGGGAAGCTTACAGAATAATATCCATGGAGCAACCCATGATATTCCTTACAACTCCCAAGAGCATGCTTGCAGCAAAGAAGGGGTTTGAAAACCTCTTCCCCACCGTCTGGGGATGGTATAGAGAAGAGGCTCTATTTTTTAGGTGATGAGCTCGCTAAGCCTCTCCTTCATAACCCTGTAAGCTTCCTCCCTTACTATCTTGCTCACATCAATCCCTGAAAGAACCTCGCTGACCTTTTCCCTGAGGATTTGCTCCAGCTTTCTTTCAAGAACAGTAGACAGCTGTCTGCCTATTTCCTCTGGGCTCAGTATATGAGAAAGGGCAGAGTAGACCTTTTCCTGGGATAGCTCCTCTCTAATCACTTCCCTTATAGCCATTGCAAGGCTTTCTGCCACATTCTCCATGTAAGGCATACTCTGGGAGACTGGAGCCTCTTCTGTAATGGCCACTTCTGGAGTTTTTTCTTCTTCTGGAGAGAGGGACATTTTCTCCTGCTCCCCTGTTTCTTCAAAACCCGCACCTATTATCTCTTCAAGCAGACTCATTATACTTCTATCCTCTTCCTGTAAGGTTGCAGGCTGAAGGTCTGTGGGCAGCCTTTCCTCAAGAAGAGGTGTCTCCTGCACTGCCTCCGCGGGGTACTCTGCAGGAGCTTCTTCCAGAAGCTCTGCAATCTTCTCCAGCGCCTTACTCAGTTCAGCTTCCCTTGCAAAGGTGAACTTCCTTTCAAGGGGAATGCTTCCCACATCTATGGTGAAGAGTTCATCAATAAGGAGAACATAAGGCTTTCTTGCCAGAAAATCATCCTTTGCCATGTCTGAGAGAGTTCTGTAGGCAAGCATTCCGGATATGGTGTCAAAGAGGATTATGTCCGCCTCCCTTGCCTTTTCAATGGCCTCCTTTACGTTCTTTGCCTCAACTATATCCACCCTATCCGAGAGAGCCTCTTTAATGTTGTTTATAAGGGATGTATCAAAGGAAACGAGAAGCAGTTTTTTTCTGGAAGTGCTCAGTTCCAGTTCCCTGAAGCCAAAAACTTCTTCCATACCCGCTTCTTGCGTTGCCCCTTTTTCTTCAAAGGATACCACACTCTCAGGAAGAAGCAGCGCTGCCTCTTCTTCTGATATAAGGCTTTCAGGTTTTTCCTCCCCCGCCTCTTCAAACAGGGCGGTGGGAATCTTCTCCACCGCCTCGTCTCTCATCACCTTTATCTTTCTTGGAGGCATTATGTTGTTCATGTCAACGGGGAAAAGGTCATCCACAAGGACTATGTATTTTGAGTCTTTGAACTTCTGCCTGAACATGTTGTTTATGTCTTCTTCTGATATGGAGCCAGAAACCGCATCATATATCACCACGTCCATGTAAGAGGAGACTGTGTTTATGGCCTCCTCACCATTTTTTACGTCCACCACGTTGTGTTCACCAAGGACCTCCCTAAGTCTGTTCACCAGGTTTTTATCAAAGGAGACTATAAGCACGTTCATGACTTGCCCTCCATTCTCTTAATTATATCGTCCAGTATCTTCTTGGCTTCAGACAGACTCTCTCCGGGTATAACTCCACTCATGGCAAAGGCCACTCTCAGAGCCTTCAGCCTCCTCGTGAGTTCCTCCTGCAGCATACTCCCCCCCCTTGTCTTTCTCTCCCTCTGTTCTGTTCCTCTAACTTCTCTGATTAACAGAGTCAACCCGGAAAGAAATACAATAGCACCTGAAAGGGAAATTCCAAGGGCAAAGGGTTTTTCAGTGAAAGTGTTCAGATACTCAGACAGAGAAACCCTCTTTGTGTAGGTGTATGCCAGGTTTCCGTCCCTGTTGTAGCTTGCCGCTATAAAATCATCTGCCTTCAGCGGTCCTATGGCGTTGTCTGTTGTAATAACCCTGCCTGTTGCCGTCCTGAGGATAAAGACATTTTCATCTGCTCTGTTTAGCTTTATGAGCGTATCTCCAGAATAAAGATGATGGATGAATTGAGCCATATTGTGGCTTACCCTTGAGAGCTTCGTGTTTGCGTATATTTCAAAGGCTATCCACTGCCCAGCGAGGAAAAGTATGACCCCAAGCACCATAAGGATAGGGGCAAAGGCTCTGTTCATGTCAACCTCCCACAGTTATGTTTTCAATAAGGAGGGAAGGTGAGCCCACGTTCCCGTAGAACTTCAGGTCGCTGCCCACATCCACCACTGAGCTCCATATGTCCCTTATGTTTCCTCCTATAACAACCCCCCTCACGCTTTTTTGCCTCCTTCCTTCCCTGTATATTATACCAGAAGCACCAAGGGAGAAGTCTCCAGATACGGGGTCAACAGTATGCAGGCCCATGAGGTCTGTGATAAGGAAAACATCCCCCTGTAGGAGCTCCTGCAGGCTTTTTTCTCCCGGCTTTATAAAGAGATTTGTTATTCCTGAAAGCGGCAGACTTCTAAAGCCCTCTCTCACCGAGTTACCAGTGGGTTCAGCCTTTGACTTGAGGGCAGTGTATGTGCTGTGGAGAAAGCCTCTGAATACGCCCTCTTCCACCACCGCCTTTTTACGCATGGGATAACCCTCTGCATCCACAGGAAGGCTCATAAAACCACCTTTTAGAGTGCCGTCGTCAAGGATGGTAAGCTTTTGAGAGAAGACCCCTTCCCCTTCCTTCCCCTTCAGGAAGGTTTTACCCTTTACCAGCGTTTCACCAAGGAATATGGGGCTGAAGGCTTCAAGTATCATGGCGGATGCCTCTCTGAAGAAAACCGCTGGCACTTTCGTGGTTCCTATTTCTGAGGGCTTGAGGGTTGCCGTCGCCTTGAAGACCACATCCTCCACTACACTGTCAAAAGGCAGGTCAGCAAGAGCTCTTGCACCGGAAAACTCGTAAGATATGGAGGAGTCTCCATCTTCCTCCGCAAGCACTGCCATCATGAGGGTGTACCATGTGCCCCTGTAGTGGTAATAAAGACCGCAGGAGCTCAAGCAAAGAACCTCAAGCTCATTTTCTTTGAGGCTGACCTTCCTTACGCCCCTGACCCTTCCATCAAGCTCCTTTGCCCTCCTTTCCAGGTCTATTATAAGCTCTATCTTCTCCTCAATAGGCCGTTTCAAGCCCTCCTCGTCATAGAAGGTTTTCAGCTCTCCGTGAGTCCCGCATGCACCCAGAGCAAAGCCCTCGTCCTCAGGGGTTATATCACACACCTGCATGGCCACCTTTGCACACTCCTTTACAGATGCTTCCTCAAGGTCTGTGGTGTATGAAAAGCCCATCCTTTTCCCCCTTAGAACCCTTATACCCACTCCCGCCTCTTCAGCCCTCAGTAGATTTTCAAGCTTTTCTTCAGCGCTTTCCAGGGTTATCTTTTTTCTCCGCTCCATGTAAACTTCATAATCATAGCCTGAGGGTATGACCTCTTCTATCCAGTTCTTAATCTTTTCCATGCTCAAAATTTTAAAAGAAACAGGTAAACCGGTGCTGTGAAAAGAAGGGAATCAAACCTGTCGGTAAATCCACCATGTTCTCCAAGAAGGTTTGAAAAATCCTTTATACCGACCTGTCTTTTTATAAAACTCTTGAAGAGGTCTCCCATAAGGGCTATCACTACAAGAAAAGGAGACCACAGAACTCCCCTGAATCCATGAAAGAAAAGCATGGTAAGAGTCCCGGCAATCGCACCACCTGCAAAACCTTCCCATGTTTTCTTAGGAGATAGTCTGGGAGAAAGAGGCCTTCTGCCAAGGCTCTTGCCCACGTAGTAGGAAAATATGTCTACAGCCCAGACAAAAATCAGAAGCTTTATGAGAGCATGGGTATCCTCCGTTTTCAGTTTTAGCAGGAAAAAGGGAAGTAGCCCGGCATACAGGCAGATTAGAAGGGATTTTAGAAAGCTATCCATGGACCATGGCTTCCACCCTGCATAGAGGGAAAATAGCAGGGCAGAGACGAAACCAAGCTCAATAGAAAGGGAACCTACGAGGAAGGTAAGAGGTGCCAGGTAGAAGAACTTAAACCCAACAGCCCTTGAGACTTCATTGCTTATGAGAAAGGAAAGGGCAAGGATACCTGCGTAGAAAACAGGATAGGGAGAAAGGCTGACCACTATGGCCAGAAGACCTACCAGTATACCTATAAACTCTCTACTTTTAAAGAAGTGCTCCAAATCTTCTCTCCCTCTTTGAAAAATCTCCAAGGGCTCTCATGAGTTCCTCTTTCCGAAAGTCTGGCCAGTAAGTATCTGTAAAATAAAGCTCCGTGTATGCAAGATGCCAGAGGAGAAAGTTGGATATTCTTTTCTCTCCACCCGTTCTTATTAGAAGGTCTGGGTCTGGAACATGGGGCAGGTCTGAAAGTAATTTAAAGCTCTTTTCCGTGGGTTCTAAACCCATATCCATGACTTTTTTTAATGTCCTGAGTATCTCATCCCTGCCTCCATAGTCAAGGGCAAGAAATACATGAAGCTTCTCCTCTGCTGGCCTCAGCCTTTCAACCCTTTCCATTTCCTTCAGAAGACTGAGTGGCAACCTGTCCCGTCTTCCTATAAAGGAAACCCTTATGCCTTTTTCAAAGAGCAACTGGGTTTTTTCTCTGAGATATCCTTCAAGAAGTCTCATAAGACCCTTTACTTCAATCTCTGGCCTTTTCCAGTTTTCTGTGGAAAAGGTAAAGAGGGTGAGCCATCTTATACCCAGTTCCATACACGCGTCCACAAGCTCTTCTGCTCTCTTTACACCCTCGTAGTGGCCGGCTATTCTCGGCAGCCCCCTTTCCCTCGCCCATCTTCCGTTTCCGTCCATTATAACCGCCAGATGCCTTGGTATCCTCATGCTACCTTCCAAGCTTTGTCTTTGCCGTTGCAGCTTCCTCAGAGAGTGGATAATCTCTTATTATGGCCTCATAGTATTCCCTTGCCTTCTGACCTTCACCCCTCTGCTCGTAAAGCCTTGCCAGCTGAAGGAGGGCAGAGGGTGCCTTGTTGCAGTCCACCATCTCCTTTCTCTGACACCTTTCCACCAGGGTGAGCCAGACAGCCTCAGCCTTGTTTAATTCTCCCAGGTCTCTATAAACAACCCCAAGCCACAGATATGCGTTGTCGGTAAGTGGCGTTCCGGGATACTTCTTTATAAACTCTATAAGCCTGTCTCTTGCCTGATTTAGCTGTCTCAGGTTATAGAGCCTTATGGCCTCCTCGTAATCCTTCTGATATTCCTCCGATGCCTGCTGAGGGACGTTCTGGGAAGTTCTTGAAACTTCAGGTGTTCTTTCGGATGGGTTCTGAGTGGGCGGCGCTTCCTTTACCGGCTCTGGCAGTCTTGTTGCCTGACCTGCGCTCTGTCTTTCAATCCTGAGTCTTTCCAGTTCAAGCCTTGTTCTTGCAAGGTTCTCAGAAAGTGTATCAACCCTGGCTTCAGTTCTCAGGTTCCTTTCCTCCAGCGTCTTCTGCCTTTCCTCAAGCTGTGATATCCTGCCCTCAAGTCCAGAGAGTCTTCTGTCAAATTCTTCCTTAGTTATGCCTCCGCAAGATGCAAGAAATACTAAAGAGAACAATGACAGGAAACTCGGGATGCTTCTCATGGTTCTTAAATTATACCATCAACGCCTGAAAAGGAGTATATATTCTCCATCCCTCTGTAGCTGCATGTATTCACGGGCAAATCTCTCCTTGAAGTGTTCAGGGTTCTCTCTTATAAGCTCAAGAAGCTGTTCCCTTTTGTTGTTTTCAGCCCTCTGACGGGCAATCTGGGTATCCAGCTCAATGCCAGCCTTTTTTAGCTCAAAGACCCTGAATATACTATACTGGCTCAGAAAGAGATTGTAAAGGGTGTAAAAAAACATAAGGAAGAAGAAAATCTTAAAAAGCCTGTCAGAAGCTAAAGCCTGAAAATTCCCTCTTCCCTCCGAACTCCGCCTCATGGTCAAGCTCCTCCTCTATCCTCAAGAGTTCGTTATACTTGGCAACCCTGTCCGTGCGAGAGGCAGAACCTGTCTTTATCTGCCCTGCACTGGTTCCTACAGCAAGGTGTGCAATGAAAGTGTCCTCCGTTTCTCCAGACCTGTGGGATATTATTGTCCCATAGCCATTTTCCTGAGCCATATCTATTGTCTGGAGGGTTTCGGTGAGAGTCCCCACCTGGTTCAGCTTTATGAGTATGGCATTGGCAAGGCCCTCCTTTATGCCCTCCTGAAATATGGAGGGGTTTGTCACAAAGAGGTCATCACCCACAAGCTGAACCTTGCTTCCAAGCTCTCTCGTAATGAGTTTCCATCCTTCCAGGTCATCCTCCGCCATGGGGTCTTCTATGGATACTATCGGATACTTTTCTAAAAGTTTAGAGTAAAAGCCGCAGAGTTCCTCCGAGCTCAGCTTTTTTCCCTCAAGGTGGTATAGTTCATCCTCATAGAAGAGCTCAGAGGATGCGCAGTCAAGGGCGAGAAAGACATCCTCTCCGGGCCTGTAGCCAGCCTTTTCTATGGAAAGCATGAGCATGTCAAGGGCCTCTTCTGTGCTCTGCAGGTTTGGTGCAAAGCCACCCTCATCCCCCACATTGGTGGAGTATCCCTTCTCCTTGAGGAGGGCCTTAAGATGATGAAAAACCTCCACGCCTGCCCTCAGGGCCTCTGAAAACCTGCCCCCACACACGGGAACTATCATAAACTCCTGTATGTCAAGGGGGTTGTCCGCATGAACACCACCGTTTATCACGTTCATCAGAGGCACCGGAAGCTTCTTTGCTCTCAGACCGCCAAGATACCTGTATAAGCTCACACCGAACTCATGGGCCATTGCCCTTGCCACAGCCATGCTAACGCCTAGTATGGCGTTTGCCCCAAGCCTGCTCTTGTTTGGAGTGCCATCAAGCTCAATGAGCACTCTGTCTATATGAGCCTGCTGGCCTGCATCAAGACCCACTATCTCTCTGGCTATTACCGAGTTCACGTTGTCCACAGCCTTCAGAACGCCCTTGCCTAAAAATCTTCTTGGGTCGTGGTCTCTGAGCTCTATTGCTTCCTTTTCCCCTGTGGAGGCACCGCTTGGCACCATGGCCCTTCCCTTTGCACCCGAAGAGAGCACCACTTCCACCTCAAGGGTTGGATTCCCCCTGGAATCAAGCACTTCCCTTGCCTTGACGCTCACTATGGATGACATGGCTAAGAATTATAGCACAGCCTACTCTATTTCCCCATACTCTATCCTTGCTATAAACCTGACCCAGGCTAAGGGGTTGAGGGTAAATTCTGCAGAAAGGCCTATCAGGAGGGTAAGTATTCCAGTTATTAGAGGAGGAACGAGCATCATAAGACCTACTTCAAACCTTCTGAGTCTTTTTTCCTTCAACTTTACCTCACCAAACCATGCTCTGAAGGCTATGGGGATTAGGTAAAGAACGCTCAGAAAGGAGCTGAGATACAGCACATACACCGCCCATTCCTGTCCTGCAAACCTCGCTCCCTCTTCCAGGTATTTCTTGGTAAGATAGCCGGCTGTAAGGGGGACACCTATAAGCCCCAGGGAGGCCAATGTAAAAGCAAGGGTGGTAAGGGGCATCCTTCTACCCACACCATTTACTTCTTCAACTCTGTGAATCCCGTAAGCCTCTGAATAATTTCCTACGCACATGAAGAGGGTTATCTTCATGATGCCATGGTTTACAAGATGCAGAAGAGCTCCCATGGTGGCCACAGGTCCGGGTATGAGTATGCCAAGGATTATGTAAGACAGATGGCTTATGGTGGAATAGGCAAGCCTCTTCTTTAATTCACTCTGGAAAACCGCCATCAGAGAGCCGAAGGCTATGGTGAAGCCTGCAAGGTATGCAAGGAACTGCCATAGATTCATAGACTGCACCAGCTGGACGCCGTAGAGGTCATAGACGAGCCTCACAACGCCGAAGGCGCCAGCCTTTACAACTGCCACCGCATGCAGAAGGGCGCTCACTGGGGCTGGTGCAACCATGGCCCTGGTGAGCCATCCATGAAGGGGAAAGACTGCAGCCTTTACTGCCATCCCAAAGAAGAGCCCGTAGAAGAGCAACACGGCAGGCTGTGGGTGTTCTTTAGCCCAGGCTCTCAAGTGGGGATTACCGCCCACATGAAAATCACCATTGCCCACAGCTATGTAAAGGAAAACAAGACATACGAGAAAAAGTGTTCCCCCAGAGACTGTATACAGGAGGTAGAAACCTCCTGCTTTGAGAGCCTTTTCTGTGCCTCTGTGAACCACGAGGGGATAGGTGCTGAGCGTAAGAAGCTCATAAAAGAGGAAAAAGGTAAACATGTTGCCCGCAAGGGCAATGCCCATGGTGGAAGTGACTGCAAGATTGAAGAAAGTGAAAAACCTCCTGCGGTTGGGCGAACCCTCAAGATAGCCCACCGCATAAAGGGTTGTCAGAAGCCACAGGAAAGAGGAAAGGCTCACAAAAAGAAGCCCGAGGGGGTCAATTTTGAGATAAAAGTCAGCAAAAGAAACCATGGGGTAGCTTATCTCAAAGACCCTGCCATTGTAGACTGCCCAGAGAAGATATCCTATCACAAGGAGCTTATATGACGCAGCGCCTATGTTTACCAGAGTTCTCAGCGTATACCATTCCTCCTTGAGGAAGGCTATTATGAGGCTTGCCACAAAGGAGCTGAAAAGCAGGCTGAGCACCATAAACTGGTCCATGTCAGTCCTTCCCTGCAATGCCCTGAAGTAAAAAGCCCGAGACCAGGCCTATGGAGAAGGCTACAAATCCCAGGATAAAGGCTGAGAGTTCCATGAGGCGGGGAATGGGCTGGTCATACAGCTTTTTTGGGTGAGAGGAAAAGCTCTCCTTCCATATGGGGTAAACATACATGGCTGCAAGCAAACTTCCAATAAGGAATATAACACCCTGAAATACAAAGCCTGTCTGTATTGAAGCTTTTAGAAGCAAAAACTTGGCCACGAAGCCTCCACTCAGAGGCAGACCTATGAGGGTTGCTCCGGAAAAGAAGAGGGCAAAGAAGGTAAAGGGGTGGCTGTGGGCAAAGCCAGGCATGTAGGAGAGTTCATCCCTCCTTGCCACATATATGGCGTTTCCTGAAGAGAGAAACATGCTTGCCTTTGCAAGGGCATGAGATAGAGCTTGAAGAGCAAAACCTTCCAGGACCATGGTCTTTACATGGAGGACTTGAGCCTGATAGTATATGGGGACCATCAGGAAAAGGTAACCCATCTGTGCCACGGTGGAATAAGCCAGGAGCATCTTTATGGTTTTCTGCCTTATGGCGTAATAGGAACCTAAGACCACGGCGAGAGCACCGAGGGTGCCCAGAACCCAGCTAAGGTATTCAAGGCTCTTATTCTCCGGGAATACCTCAAGCCACAGCCTGAGTATGAGGTAGGCTGGGGGCTTTACTACCAGCCCCGAAAGAAGTGCACTGGCGGGTGCCACCGTGCTTGAATGGGCTGGGGGGAGCCAGAAGTGAAAAGGAAAGAGGGCGGCCTTTATGGCAAGGGCTATGCTCAGAGGGAAGAGGGTGTAGATGAATTCCTCAGTGCCCGTAAGCCTTTCTGACAGAAGGTTCATACTCAGAGTCCCGTAGCTTGCATAGAGCATTGCCACGCCAAAGAGGTAGAACATAGAGGCAAGCAGGGAAAGAATCAGGTAATTAACCGCCGCCTTTATGGCCTTTCTATAACCCGGGAGGGCAACGAGCACCACCGCGGTAAGGGAGAGAACTTCAAGGGCTACATAGAGGTTAAAAAGGTCCTCAGAAAGAAAAAAGGCATTCAGGCCTGCCCAGAGAAAAAAGAAGAAGAACCAGAAAAACCTTCCTTCTCTTTCATATCCACCTTTGAAAAAACTTATGGCATATACGCTCACAGAAAAACTCACAAGGGCAGTCATAAGAAGGAAAAAACCCGTAAGACCGTCAAGCCGAAGACCTATACCCAGAGGAGCAACCCAGCCGCCAATCCACTGATAGACTGGCTCCCCTCCTTTCAGGGTAAGGTGGAAGGCGTAAAGGGATGAAAACAGGGACAGCACACTGAAGCCCAGCGCAATGTAGGACCTGAACAGACCCAGAAGGGACAGCATGGAGCCTGTAAGAGGAACAACTATCAGATACGCAAGGTCAAAGCCTACCATCACTCCTCCTCATCTCTGCTCATACGCAGAAGCAGAGAGACAGCAAGGGCTGTGGCGCTTACTGCAACCACTATGCCCGTAAGCACGAGGGCATGAGGGACAGGGTCAGGATTTCCCCCTGGCACCCTTTTGGCCGTGCTTATGAAGAAAAGAAATACGCCAGAGCCAAGTATGTTAACCGTGATTAGACGTTTTGCATTGTTCTCTGCCGTGAGGAAATAGTAGGTGCTTACCAGAATAAGAATCAGGGAAAGGAGGTAATAAAAGTCAGTCATAGCCTCCCCCTGTAGGCGGTATAAAGGAGCACAGCAGTAGAGAGCCATATGGAAAGTTCTATGAGAATTATGGAAGGTGTTGCCAGATCTATGGGGAATGTAAGAAAGCCATTGCCTGTGATAGCATAGAGCGTCCCTATGCCCAGAAAGATAACAAGGCTGAGGAGAAGAAGGAGACCTGATATTCTGCCAAAGTTGATTGCCTGTCCGGACAGAGCCAGCAGAACCAGACCACCAGCCAGCAGAGCACCACCCTGAAAGGCACCACCCACTGAAAAGGCACCCAGATAGGTTATGTAAAGGGAAAAAAAGGCAACAAGTGGGAAGAAATGCCTGGAGACGCTCTGAAGTATGGGGTCTTTCCAGAGGTAGACCTCTCTTCTTGTCCCTATAGCCAGAACTCCAAAGGTAGCAAGGGTTATTACACCAACCTCAAGCAGGGTGTCGTAGCCCCTGAAGTTCAGAAGTACTGCAGTTACTGGACTTTCAACTCCACTCAGGGGCAGATTTTCAGAGACAAGGGCTGAAACCCTTACTTCAACAGGTATATTTCTTATGTAGGGCAGCATCCAGAGAAAGAAGAGGAAGCTGACCACACCGGCCCAGAGCTTCCTGTAGGCGGGGACTCTTACACTTTTTATGTTTACACCCTTCATAAGCTTGAATATGAGAACGCCCGTTATACCTGCCCCCAGTATTATCTCCACCATAGCCACATCGGGCGCAGAGAGCCTGACCCACACTAGACCGCTTATCAGCCCAAAGCTCAGAAAGAAAACACCGCTTCTGAGAGTATCTCTGCTGTGCATAGAAGCAAGTGCAGAGAGTAGGAGAAGGGTTCCGAGCAGGAGGTCAAGCATCGCCTCTTTTCCTCTTCTGATGGGCTATGGCGTAGCCAACCAGCGAGCTGTAAACTATGACAAAGAGCCATATTATGATAAGCTTTAGCACCTCAGAAAGACTCTTTGCAGACACCATAACACCCAGAACCACAAAGCCAAACCCAAGAAGGTCTGCCTTCGTAAGGGCATGCAGTCTGCTGTAAGTATCTCTCAGTCTCAGAAGACCCATACTACCCGCAAGAAGAAAAAAGGCTCCAACGAACATAAGGCTCAAGGACAGAACTTCAAGAATTGTCATCTCGCAGGAGTATTATAGCAAAGGCTATGCCACCCATACCAGCAAGAAGTGCAAAGGCAAGAGCTACATTGAGGAGTGAACCCTGCTCCGCATAACTGTGTATAGCAAGAATGAGCGCGGTTCCTCCAGTGCCCAGAAGTAAAGAAGCCAGCATACTGTCCACAAGGCTTGGACCCCTGAGCACCCTCACAAGACCAAGCAAAAGGTTTAAACCAAGAAGCGCAAAGAGTATATGATAGAGCTCTTTCATGAAAACACCCTGTCTACCAGCCTTTCAAGCTCTCTGAGCTTTTCCTCGCTAAAGTCCTTTATATCAAGGGTGTGTATAAGAATTCTGTCTCCTGAGAGCTCCACACTAAGAGTTCCGGGAGTCAGGTTTATCACCATACAGAGCAGAAACCTCGCAGGCTGTTTGTGTGTGGTGAGATTATAAGTAACAAAGCCAGGGTTTACAAGAAGCCTGGGACCAATTACTCTTCTGGTTACATCAATACCGCTAAGAAAAGACTGTCCCAGAAAGGTTATGAAAAAGGATAAAAGGGCAAAAAAGTTGAGTCTGGGAAGGTAGACCCTCAGGAGTTTGTGAAACAGAAGAGCTGTGAAAAGGGATATAGAGCCAAAGAAGAGAGATTTTGCTTCTACACCCGAGATAAGCAGCCACAGGAGGGAGTAGAAAAGGGCAAGAATAAACATAGGCCGCTTCATGCCCTATATTATAGATTATGCTGGCTTTAGTGGGGCTCTTCTTTTTTATTTCCAGTGCTGTTGGTGCTGACTTTTGTATAAAAAGGGTTGAAAACCCCTACCCAGAGCCTTATCTGGATTTTACCTTCAGAAAAAGGCTGGAAAGGGCAATCCTTGAAACTGGAAACACAATAGTCTGCAAAGAGGGTTCTCAGGAGATAATACCAAAGGTTGAGCTCCTGAAGGAAACCCCCATAGCCTTCACCCCACAGCAAAGAGTGAGCGCCTACAACCTTGAACTCAGAGTGAGCCTCACCGTCAACGGCAAAGGGCAAAGTTTTTCCACGGTTGTTCCCTACTCTCAGCCCGATGGCAGTTTTGGAGATCTTCCGAGAAGAGGTGCTATAGAGGATGCTTTTGGTATAATCTACATAGAGATGCTTGAGTTTATAAAAAGAAGTGAGGAAGGAAAATGAAATGTCCCAGATGTGTCCATGTGGACCTCCTTGAAGTAAACAGGTATGGTGTTGTGGTGGATGTATGCCCATCCTGTGGTGGTATGTGGCTGGACAAGGGCGAGCTTTCAAAGATAATTGAAGCTATACGCAGGGCGGAGGGCAGTCTTGATGAAGAGCTGAGAGGAATAACGAGAGAATATCCGGAGGTTTACAGAAAATACGAGGAATACAAGTATAAAAAAAAGAGAAAGTCTATTTTTGGTGAGCTTTTTGATATCTTTGACTGATGGATGACTTGAAGTTTATGAAGAGGGCTCTTGAGCTTGCTCTCCTGCGAAAGGGTCTTACTCATCCCAACCCCGCCGTTGGTTGTGTGATAGTTAAGGAAGGGGAAATAGTTGCGGAGGGATACCACGAAAGAGCTGGTATGCCCCATGCGGAGGTGGTCGCCCTTGAGAGGGCAGGCGAAAGGGCAAAGGACGCCACCCTTTATGTCACCCTTGAGCCCTGCACGCACTTTGGGAGAACCCCACCTTGCACCGATGCCATAATAAAGGCAGGCATAAAAAGGGTGGTTGTCGCAACCCTTGACCCAAACCCTCTGGTTTCTGGCAGGGGTGTGGAAAGGCTAAGGAATGCAGGAATAGAGGTGCAGGTGGGTGTGCTTGAGGAAGAGGCAAAGAGGCTAAACGAGGACTTTTTTACCTACATAACTCAGAAAAGACCCTACATAACCCTCAAGTGGGCGCAGAGCGTGGATGGGTCTCTTGCAACGAGGACTGGAGATAGTCAGTGGATAACCTCGGAAGAGTCAAGAGCCTTTGCCCACAGGCTCAGGTCTGAAGCCACAGCCGTGCTCGTGGGCATCAACACAGTGCTGAGGGACAACCCGAAGCTCACCGTCAGAGCCTTTGAATGGGAAAGGCAACCCATAAGGGTAGTTCTTGACCCTCAGCTGAGAATCCCAGAAAGCTGCCATCTTGTGCAGGAAAGAGAAAGCCAGACCATAATCTTTACCGTAAGCGAGGACAGGGAGAAAATAAAGAGGCTTGAGGACAGGGGTGTAAAGGTCCTTATGGCGCCCGCGGAGGGCAAGAAGCTTGACCTGAAGGAAGTGCTGAGAGAGCTATACTTTCTGGAGGTTATGCATCTCCTTGTAGAGGGTGGAGCGATAACGCTGACTTCCTTCCTAAAAGAAGGGCTTTTTGACCGCCTGTGGGTTTTTTTAGGTCCCGTCCTTATAGGTGAGGGTAAAAGGCTTGGAGATATAGGTGTAGCCCTTCTCAGGGAAGCTCAAAGATTGAGGCTAAGAGAGATAAAATCCTTCGGGGATGATGTGGCTCTGGAGTATGTGAGAACATGAAAATACTTTTCTTTGGCACTCCTGAGTTTGCCACACCTTCACTGAAAAGACTGCACGAAGAATTTGAAATTGCCGGAGTTGTCTGCCAACCAGACAGACCCGCAGGAAGGGGTCAGAAGCTCACACCACCACCTGTCAAAGTTCTGGCTCAGGAGCTTGGGCTTGATGTTTTCCAGCCTGAAAAAAGAAAGGAGCTCATACCCATCGTTGAAAGTCTGAAGCCTGAATGCATAGTAGTGGTTGCCTACGGCAAAATACTCCCACCAGAGGTAATACGCTACCCTGCCTATGGCTGTATAAACCTTCACGCAAGCCTTCTTCCCGCCTACAGAGGCTCTGCACCCATACAGAGAGCCATCATGGCGGGAGAAAAGAAGACGGGAAACACTGTTATGCTCATGGACGAAGGCATGGACACAGGGGACATACTCTCTCAGGAGGAAGAACCCATACTTGAGGAAGACAACCTCAAAGCCCTCTCCCAGAGACTTGCAATAAAGGGAGCAGACCTGCTTGTTAGAACTCTCAGAGAATGGATTGAAGGAAATGTCAAGCCCATCCCTCAGGACAACAGAGGAGCAACCTACGCACCACCCATTCAGAAGGAAGAGCTAAGAATTTGCTGGAAAGCAGATGCGGAAAGCGTGAAAGACAGAATTAGAGGACTTTACCCCGATTGCTACACACTTACAGAAAGGGGCGAAAGGCTCAAGATTCTGAAGGTAAGGGTTGTGGAGGGTGAAGGAGCGCCAGGGGAGGTTATTGATAGGAAAAGGCTCGTGGTAGCCTGTGGCGAGGGGGCAGTGGAGGTGCTGGAGCTAATATCTCCCAAGGGAAAGCTCATGAGCGGAGAGGAGTTTATGAGGGGTTATAGGCTAAAAAGATTGATTTAAAACTAGCCAAAGAGCTCTCTCTTTTTCTCTTCAGGCAGTTTCCTCAAATACTGGTTCAGATAATAGTAGTCTGGCTCGCTTCTCTGGGCTCTTGTTCTTATTTCAAACTGCGGGTCCTCCTGCTTTTCGCAGTTAAAGAGAATAAGCCCTATTCCAAATAGCATGCAAAGCGATTCAAGCCTGCTTATAGTTTCCTGGCCTGCCTGCTTTGGCACTGCTACATAAACCTTGTGGCTAAAGAGCTTGTAGCTACAAGCCTGACCAAAGGCTGTTATTAGAGCGGAGCCTTCCGTTGCAATCTTAACTTCGGCTGTTATAAGCTCAGGAGGTGGCTTTATGGGGTCAATATCAGAAAATTTGTATACACCTATCACATCCGGCGTGCCCCACTTGTCCTGAAAGACGTTTCCCCCAAGAACAACTGCCTTCGTGCATTCACTCAGTTCCTCTACTAGGAAGCTGGCGAAGGGCTTATAAAAATCCTCTTCTTTAAGGTTTCTGGGTGGAAGCTGGGCAGGCTGCTTACCTATCCTCTGGGAGCTCCATACAAACAGACCTCTCTCTGGCATGGATACATTTTTCTCTTTGCCTTCTAAGATACTTTGCCTCAGTTTGTGCAGGGTGCCGTGAATGGTGTTCGGGTTTGCTTCTGGAAGTCTATGCTTTATTTCCCCGTGTAAATCTGAATACCTTATTCCGTTTTGTTTCTCTTTTATTACCTGTAGAGCAACTTTGTATATTTCCTCTTGCTTCTGCCCCTTTCTTGCCATTTATAATTAGAGCAATTATATCATGGTCAACTCCACCTCTTTCCAAAAACCTCCAGCGGAGTGTTTGGCTCTGGGTTTATATCCTCTGGTGCGATTATTCCTCTTTTGAACCTTTCCATGCCTGCGTAGGCTATCATCTGGGCATTGTCCGTTGAAAGTCTGGGATGGGGAATGTGTAGCTCAAAGCCAAGCCTTTCTGAGAGCTCTCTAAAACGTTCTCTCAGTTCAGAATTGGCAGAGACGCCCCCCACTATGGCAAGCCTCCTGACTCCAGTTTTTTCCATGGCAAGAAGCGTCTTTCTTTCAAGAACATCCACCACAGCTTTCTGGAAGGAGGCAGAAAGGTCTTCTTTTGAATAACTGCCGGATTCCACGAGCTTTCTAACTGCAGTCTTGAGCCCGCTGAAGGACATGTTAAGGCTTTCATCCTCCATCATTGGTCTTGGCAGGCTGTATACTGGCTTTCCTTCCTTTGCCAGCCTGTCTACTACTGGTCCTCCCGGATATCCAAGGTTCATAAGTTTGGCAACCTTGTCGTAGCTCTCTCCCACTGCATCGTCAAGGGTTCCCCCAAGGAATACATACCTCCCAAAGCCTTCTACAAGATACAGGTCTGTATGGCCACCCGAGACTATGAGAGCAAGAAAGGGATATGCAACCGGCTTTTCCAGAAAGACGGAGTATATATGCCCCTCAAGGTGGTGGACTGGGACAAGGGGCTTTTTGAGCATGTAAGCCATTGCCTTGGCGAAGCTAACACCCACCACAAGGGAGAGGATGAGCCCGGGAGTAAGTGTAAAGGATATGAAGTCAACCTTCCTTATGTCAAAGCCCGTCTCATTGATAAGTCTGTCCAGCAAGGGAAGAAGATTTCTTGTGTGCTCTCTTGCGGAAAGTTCGGGAACAATCCCTCCATAGGGAAAGTGCACCTTTGCCTGAGACAGAATTATATCCCCTATTACCCCCTCACTGTCTGAGTATATACACAGGGCAGTCTCGTCGCAGGAGGTCTCAACCGCCAGTGTGTGCATAGCCCTTGGTGCCTGACCTTATGACCTCAACAGCCTTCTTTAGCTGGGGGTCAAGTTCAGGTTCAAGTATGAGTCCAGAAGCACCCTGAAGTCTCCTCTGTCTTATGGTTTCCTGGAGTTTTTCTTCTTGCTCCTCAGAGACCTTTACTTCGATGTCTGGCTGTATACCCTTTTTGTCAATAAGCCTCCCCAGTGGTGTGTAGTAATGGGCAACCGTCAGCTTGATGGCCGAGCCATCCTCAAGGGGTATTATGTTCTGAACAGAGGCCTTTCCAAAGCTCCTCTCTCCCACTAGAACTGCCCTTTTATGGTCCTGCAATGCACCCGCCACTATCTCCGATGCGCTGGCAGAGCCCCTGTTTATGAGAACAACGAGGGGAACATTCTCCGGAAGAACTGGCTTTTTCCTTGAGAAATACCTGTTTACCTCTCCATTCTTCGTTTTTGTGTAGACTACAAGCTTGCCCTCCTTCAGGAAAAGCTCAGATACGTTTATAGCCTCCGTCAGAAGCCCGCCAGGGTCGTTTCTGAGGTCAAGCACTATCCCCTTTACGCCCTGAGATGTTAAATTTCTTATTGCCTTTTCCACCTCTTTTCCTGCACCATCCGTAAACTGGGACAGCCTTATGTAGCCCACATCCTGAAGCTTTGTCCACTTTACACTTTCCACTTTTATAACTGCCCTTTCCAATTCAACTTTAATGGGTCTGTCTGCTCCCCTTCTCATTATGGTCAGGTTTACTTTTGTTCCAGGCTTTCCTCTTATCCTTCTGACCACATCCATAAGGTTCATGTTGGAGGTATCCTCGCCGTCTATCTCAAGGATAATGTCTCCGGACCTGATACCCGCCCTGAAGGCAGGCGTCCCCTCTATGGGTGATATGACTATGGGTCTTCCCTTATCCATGCCTATCTCTATTCCCACACCGCCGAATTCTCCCTCTGTCTCCTGCCTGAACTCTCTGTATTGCTCAGGGGTGAAAAAGGCTGAGAAGGGGTCAAGGGACTTAAGCATGCCATTGAGGGCACCGTATATAAGGTCCTTTGTGTTGGTTTCACCCACATAGTTCTCCTTTACGGTGCGGAAGACATCGGTGAACATCCTGAAGTATCTGTATTCATCCTCCTGTCTGTTGCCCTGAGACGCGCCGGCACTTCCAAGCACAAAGCCCACCGCAAAGGTTATAAGGAAAAGGCCAAAAAGTTTAAACCTGCTCATTTTCACTTCTCCTCCATTCTGATAAATATATTCTTTATGTCTTTCAGGTAAAAGCCTGCCTCACCCACCTGAGAGCCTCCTTTGCAGTATGTGTTTGCAGGAAGGTAGTATTCCTTTGAGGTTCCATCCTTAAGGGAAAGCCTGACTTTGAGTTGCTGTCCATCCTGACTTATAACCTCCAGAGACCTGAGGACTGAGAAGTTTATGGCATATTCAAGACCTCCCTCTCTCACTCTCAGGTATCCCCTGCCGTTGCATGAAAGCCCTCTGAGGCTGTGCTTTAAACCTTCCCTGTCCTCCAGCTCAATCCTGAGTCTGTTGTCCCTTGGAGGCTCAGCCATGGAGAGGATAAGGGGCAGTAGTATGAGCCACCTCTTCATAGACCTAAATTATACCCTCTTCTTCATCCTTATGCAGTTTGTAAACCAGACTGTCTGTGAGGGCTATCCAGGAGGCCTCTATTATGTTCTCGGAGACTCCCACCGTTCCCCACTTCCTTTTACCATCGGTAGATTCTATAAGAACCCTCACCTTTGCACTGGTTCCCTCCAGTTCGTTCACTATCCTCACTTTGTAATCTATAAGCTGAACCTCCTTGAGGTTGGGGTAGAACTCCTCAAGGGCTTTTCTAAGAGCTCTGTCAAGGGCACTGACTGGTCCGTTCCCGAGGGCAGCTGTGTGCTGTTTTATATCCTCCACAAAGAGTCTCACCGTCGCTTCAGAAACTGGCAGGTGGTCTGTGCTTCTCTTGGCTATGAGAACCCTGTATGCGTCAAGGTTGAAGTAGTCTCTCACAAGCCCGAAGTGCCTTTTACACAGAAGCTCAAAGGAGGCCTCCGCCGCTTCAAAGTGGTATCCTTCCTTTTCAAGCTCCTTAATTTTTTCAACCAGCTTCAGAAGCTCTGGAGACCTCTCCTCTACCTCAATGCCCATCTCTTTCAGTTTATAAAGTATGTTGCTCCTGCCGGAAAGGTCTGATACTGTTACCTTTCTCCTGTTGCCTACAAGAGCAGGGTCTATGTGTTCGTATGTGCTGGCATGTTTCATGACTGCAGAGGCATGCACGCCGGCCTTGTGAGCAAAGGCGCTTTCACCCACATAGGGCATGTTCTTTGGCAGAGGCATGTTGGAAAGCTCTGATATAAAGTGGCTGAGCTCTGTAAGTTTTCTCAGGCTATCTTCTGGCATTGCCAGAAAGCCCATCTTGAGCTGCAGGTTTGGGATTATGGAGCAGAGGTTTGCATTTCCCGTTCTCTCTCCTATGCCGTTTATGGTGCCATGCACCTGCCTTGCGCCTGCAAGCACTGCCATGAGGGAATTGGCAACACCAGTTTCAGAGTCATTGTGGGCATGTATGCCTATCTTTGCCTGTGGAAAGGCCTCCTTTACCTTCTTTGTTATCTCGTAAACCTCGTGGGGAAGACAGCCACCGTTTGTGTCGCAGAGCACAAGCCAGTCTGCACCCCCATAAAGAGCAGACCGTAGCACCTCAAGGGCATACTCGGGGTTATTCTTGTATCCATCAAAAAAGTGCTCTGCGTCAAAAACCACTTCCTCCACATGTTTTTTCAGGAAACTCACCGATTCGTAGACCATGGAAAGGTTTTCTTCAAGGCTTGTTTTGAGCGCCTCTGTCACATGAAAGTCCCAGCTCTTGCCAAAGATGGTTATCACCCTTGCACCAGACTTTATAAGGTTCTCTAACTGTGGGTCTTCCTCTGCTCTCTTGCCGGGCCTTCTTGTGGAGCCAAAGGCAACAAGCTTTGCATGATGGGGTCTGTATTTTCTTAGTCTCTCAAAGAGAATAGTATCTTTGGGGTTTGCCCCCGGCCATCCACACTCTATGTAGTCAATGCCAAACTCATCAAGTTTATGCAGTATTCGTAGTTTATCCTCCAGGGAGAAGTTCACGCCTTCCGCCTGAGAGCCGTCTCTCAGAGTAGTGTCATAAATGAAAACCTTTTCCATAATATAAAATATATCACTTCCTGAGTCTGAGCTTTCTGGGCTGTTCTCTGCTTTCTTTTCTGAGCTGGTCAAAGTCAAGAGCCGGTCTTTCCTCGGGAAGGCCAAGTGCTCTAATGCTCTCCTGAAAAGCCCTTTCAAGGTTGAAAATTCTTAGGTTCTTTATGTAATCGGGAAGGAGGTGGTATTCCTCCCTCTGCAGGGCTTCTATAAGCTCCATTGCCTGAGGAGAGAGTCTGAGGCTGTTGAGGTCCACACCCTCAAGACCAAACCTGTAAAGCCCTGCCAGCAAGACGGCTTCGTGGTAGCTGAGGTCCACCCTTTCTCCCTTTGCTTTCCTTTCTACCTTTGGAAGCCTCTCCTGAAGGTTTGTTATGGGAAGACCAGTGGCGGATGATATTTCCCTGAGAAGTTCGAACTTCCTGAGGCCATCCGGTATAAAGCCGCAGAAGTAAAGAAGGTCCTCAAGGGCAGACCTGTTTCCCTTCTCTATATCCCTAAGGAGCTCTTCTTCCACTGTAGGAGCTGAACTTATCATCTTCCTTAGACCTTCTGGGTCCTTCTTTACGAAGGAGTCGGGGTCTTCCCCCTCAGGCAGGTATACAACCTTCACCTCCATCCCGGCGCCGATCAGGTATGGCACAGAAGACCTGACAGCCCTTCTGCCTGCACTGTCCCCGTCGTAGAGGAGTATGGCTGTCTTTGCCATTCTGGAAAGTATACCTGCATGCTCTTCCGTGAGTGCTGTTCCAAGTGGTGCAACGCAGTTTCTTATGCCTTCTTGCCACAGGCTCATAAGGTCAAAGTATCCTTCCACCACCACCACCTGCCCCGATTCTCTTATGTAATCCTTTGACTCAAAAAGACCAAAGAGTGTAGCCCTCTTTCTGAAAACCTCAGACTCAGGGGAGTTCACATACTTGGGATGGCTTCCATCAAGGCTTCTTCCACCGAAGGCCACCACATTACCCTTTATGTCCCTTATGGGAATTACAAGCCTGTTTCTGAAAAGGTCTCTGTATACTCCAGAGTCTAACCTTGTGAGATTTGAGCTTTTTTCGTATACCCCCAGAAGCCCCTCTTCCATCAGCCTCTTTACCAACGCCTCTGTGTTTCCACCAAAGCCGAGAGAAAACCTGCTTATGGTCTTTGAGCCTATTCCCCTGCTCTGCAGGTATTCAAGCGCTGTCCTGCTCTTTTTGAGCTCCTCATGGTAGAAGTCCGTAACCCTCTGAAGAGCAAGCAAAAGCTGACTGTCCTTTTCCCTTTTTCTTACGCTTACCCTTATACCATATCTCTTTGCCAGCCTCTCAAGAGCCTCCCAGTAGTCCACATTCTCATACAGGCTCACAAACTTTACCGCATCACCCCCCACTCCACAACCAAAGCACTTAAAAATACCCTTTGAGGGAGATACATAGAAGGAAGGGGTATCATCGGGATGGAAGGGGCACCTTGCCACATAGCTGTTTCCAACCCTTTTGAGCTCTATGTAGGAGGATATAACATCCACTATGTCAATCTTTCCAAGGAGTTCTCTGGGGGAAGGCATGGAGTAAATTATATTCCCTGGATGCCTCTGAAAGTTATCCTAACCAGAAGTCAGGAGGACATAGAGAGGGACAGAATAATCTTTGAGAGAGCTGGCTTTGAAGTCATACCCATGCCCCTGATAGAGGAAGAGCCCATTGACTTTGAGCCTCCGCAGGAAAGCTTTGACTTTGTGGTCTTTCAGAGCCCGAGGGCAGTAAGAGCCTTTTTTTCCAAGTGCAGACTTGAGAAGGAAAAGATTGTGGTGGTGGGAGAAAAGACCAGAAATGCGGTTGAAGACTACGGCTACAATGTATGGGCAATGCCTGCAAACTACTACGGACAGGAGGTTTTGAAACTTTTTCATGGCCTGAAAGGGAAAGTGCTGGTTCCAAAATCTGCTATAGGCAGGGATGAAGTGGTGGAGGGGCTCAGGGCTCTTGGCTTTGAGGTGTATGCCCTTGACGTCTACAGTGTAAAGACAAGGCTTTACAGAAAGGAGGAAATTCTTGAAGTCCTCTCTCGGGCAGATGCTATCCTCTTTGCCAGCCCTTCTGCAGTAAGGGGTCTTCTTGCAAACTTGCAAAAGGAAGAAGCAGAAAGGTCTCTGAAGCCCCTTAAAGTCCTCTGTATTGGCAAAACCACAAAGGAATTTTTTGAAAGTGAGGTAAACCTGGAGTGCCTCGTGCCTGAAAAACCTTCAGTTGAAAAGGTGGCGGAGCTTTTGAAAAGCATGGTATAAAATTTGCATTATAAAATTTGCATTAATGAGATGTGAGATGAGGCAGAAAACCCTCCTTAGGGAAGTGGAGTTTGAAGGCGTGGGCATTCACAGCGGTGAGGTTTCAAGGATCGTTCTGCACCCTGAGAGGGAAAACACTGGAGTAAGGTTTTTTATTAAGGGCACATACATCCCTGCCAGCTACAGGTATGTGCTTGGCACTGACCATGCCACAGTTCTTGGAAAAGATGGTGTCAGAGTAAGCACTGTGGAGCATCTGCTTGCGGTTCTTTACATGCTTGGAGTGGATAACCTTACAGTAGAGTTTTTAAGTGGGTGTGAGGTTCCCATACTTGACGGAAGTGGTTATCACTTCTACAAGCTACTGAAAAATCTGACCACTGAGCTTGAGGAGGAAGCGAGAGTTTTTGAGCTAACAGAAAACTTTGAAGTGAAAAACTGTAAAGGCTACATTAGGGCGGAGCCTTATGAGGGCTTCTGCGCAGCATACAGGGGCTATGTGAGGGGTCTTCTTGAAGAAGGCACAGCCCAGTATTGTGGAAATGCAAGGGAAGTGGTCTTTGCAAGAACCTTTTGCTACGAGGAGGAGGTGGAGTTCTTGCTTCAGAAGGGTCTTGCAAAGGGGGGGAACCTCAAAAACGCAGTTGTTATAGGAGACGGTTTTGTTTACAACCCTGAGGGAATGAGGTCAAAGGACGAGCCCATAAGGCACAAGCTTCTTGACCTTCTTGGAGACCTGAGCCTGCTTGGTATGAGGCTTAGAGGGAAAGTCTTTTCTTACCTGGGGGGTCATAGCCTCAACTATGATTTCGTGAAAAGCCTTGCTGAAAGCTCTCTCTCTACGAGTCTTATGTCCTCTTCTGTGTCCACTCCGTGATAGTAATTCTCTGAGATTATAACCCTTATTCTGTAGCCAGCTTCTAAGAGCCTGAGCTGTTCCAGCCCTTCAAGCTCCTCAAGAAGGCCCCTTCCCATAGAGGTAAACTCCAGCAAGGTCTCCTTCCTGAAGGCGTATATACCCACATGCTTGAGAGGGTAGAGGTCTGAGCTTTTTTTCATGTGGGGAATGGCGGACCTTGAGAAGTAGAGGGCTGTGTGGTCCCTTGCAAGGACAACCTTTACCGAGTTTGGGTCTTCGTAAGCCTGAGTGTCTCTCAGGGCAAGGGTTGCCACTGGGTGCTCAAGTAGGGCTTCAAAGAGCCTGCAAATGTCTTCTTTGTAAACAAAGGGCTCATCCCCCTGATAGTTAATCACGCAGTCCACATGCTCATCCCTTATCACATGAGCAACCCTGTCGCTTCCCGAGGGAAGCTCTGAAGGGGTAAACCTTACTTCTACAGGGAGGTCTTTTACGCTGTGGTAAATCTTCTCGCTGTCCGTAGCAAGGACTACCCTTTCACCAGTTTTCAGACAACCCTCCACCACCCACCTTATAAGGGGCTTGCCAAGTAAAGAAACAAGAGGCTTTTCATTTAGCCTTGTGGAGCCGAGCCTCGCTGGTATTACGATCAGCCTTTTCATCGCATGGACAGGTAAACTATTACCATAAGAAGCAGAAAAAGAAGAATAACAAGCGTCATGAGAAGTTTTCTGTAGCTGTTTATGTCCCTTGAAAGGGACAGTATCATTTCATCCTTACTTCTTGAAACCTGTTCTATGTTCTGTATGTATTCTGTCAGCTTCTCAACTTTTTCCTTGAGGGATGTTTTTTCCATTTCAAGCCTATAGAGCTTTTCATGTATGGAGTTATTTTCAAACTTTAGGTTTTCCAGCTCTTTTCTGCACTTTTCCAGTTCCTCTACATACTCTCTGAATTTATCGTATTGCTCCTGCATCAGTAAGAATTATAAGTTCATTCGCTCCTGAGGCTCTTTCTCCTGAGGATTTTTCTGTATTCTTCAAGGGCAAGGCTCTCCTGTTCTTTGTAGAGGCTTTCTCTATCGATAAGGTTTTTCCAGTTAACCTTGTGGGCTTCAAACCATGGACCTTCAGTGCATGCCAGTAGCTGCTTTCCATCCACCATCACTCTACAAACAAGACAAAGACCTACTGCGTCCAGCATGTGAACGCTTACCATACTAACAATCGGGGTATTCCTGTAAATCTCTGTAAGTCTATAGGATAGTCCGTTTTCTCCCGCTGAGACTACAAGGTCTGCATCAAAGACGATAATGTCCTCAGAGTGCCTTACTTCCTCAAAGAGCTCCTCAGCCCTTTCTCTGAGATAAAAATCCTCAGAAACTACCTGTAAGAGGAGTCTATTACCTGCAGCCTTCAGCGCCCTTGCCACATTGAGAATTGGTGCAATACCCCATGAATAGGCGTAGAAGACTATCTTTCCGTATTGATTTACCGGAAAGGGCTTGCCCAGTGGTCCTGCCACATACTGAAAGCTCTCAGCCTCCTCAAGAATCTCAAGGCTTGACCTTCCCACAGCCTTAACAAGGCAGGTAAAGCCCTCCTCAAAGGTGTCAAGTATGGAAAGGGGTATTAGCTCGGAAAGCTCTGTATGCTGAACCATTACAAACTGCCCGGGCTGTGCCGCTGATACATGGGGTGCATGAACCTTTAAAATACAGGCATCCTCCGAAAGCCTCTTCTTCTCAAGAATCCTGTGCATGTTTAAGATTATCTCACAGAGTAGTTATAAACTGGCACTTCCTGCTTGACAAGTGAATAAAGTTTATTAGAATATTCTTATAAACTTATTTAAGGAGGTTGAAGATGACTATGGATAGAGCTTTGAGGCTTACCTCTGGTGGTGTGCTTTTGCTGGTATTTCTTATCGCCATACTGCCTTCAGAAATACACTGGTTCTGGAAGGCTTTCATAGTCTTTATGGCTCTCAACCAGATACAGTCTGCCTTTACTGGCTGGTGCCCTGTGATAAGCCTTTACAGAAGGCTGGGAGTTAAAGAGTGCACATGCTAATCGGTCTCTAACTCTATCTCGCAGCCTTCCTTTTCTATCACCAGCTGGCAGGTGAGCCTCCTGTTTTCCTCATACTCTCCTATTCTCCAGAGGGTTTCTTCTTCTTGCTCGGAGGGCTCCGCCAGGCACTCAAGCCCTTTTAGCACTGTGCATACGCACACACCACATTGACCGTCGGTGCATCCAAACTCCACACCCGCCTTTTCTATCTCATGATGGTGGTCACCAAACTTTTCACCTGCGGGGATTTCAAGCACCTTCTTGTTTATCTTAACCTTAGCCATGAGAAATATTTTAGCCACAAAGATTCTATGGGCTTTGATTTATCTCAATGATTCTGCAGAACTTTCCAGAGAGCCTCCCGAGAGGTTTCAGGTGGCTGGGGTCAAGGCTCTCCGCACCGGCGAGGGCAACTTTTCCAAATAGCAGGTCGTAGTTAAAGAGTTCCTCATGTCTGAAAAGTCTGCATTCAAGCCAGGCTCTTACACCTTCCACCCTCGGCGCCTTTACCCTGTAAGATTGCACCGGTTTGAGCCCTGCCATTTCAAACTCGCTCACTTCAGGTGGGAACTCTTCAGAGGTAATCTTTACCGCCGACAGAAATTCCTCTGAGAGGAAGTTTATCACAAATTCACCAGTGCTCAGTATGTTTCTTGCTGTATCCTTTCTGCTTCCATCCTCTTTTCTGCTTATGGAGAGGAGCACAATTGGTGGCTCGTCGCATACTGCGTTATAAAAGCTGAAGGGTGCAAGGTTCGGAATGCCCTCCGGACTCAGTGTGGAGACCCATGCTATGGGTCTTGGAACAACCAGCTTTGTAAGCACCTCGTAGGGGTCAAACCCCTGAGGACTTTCCATATCAAAGAGCATGTATCATAGTATAAATGAGGCTTCTTTCCCTGGACACATCCTTTTCTCCCATAAACCTTACGGTTGTAGAGGATGGCAGGGTGGTGCTCCATCACTATGTGGACGACGGTAAGAAAACCCTTCAGCATCTGCCGATGGTGCTGGAGGAGCTAAAGATAGAAGCAGAGAATATGGATGCCTTTGCTGTTTCCCTTGGCGTTGGTTATCTAACATCGCTGAGGATTGGCATAACCTTTATGAAAACGCTGGCCTACCTGAGAGGCAAGCCCATAGTGGGCTATGAAAACCTGCATATGATGTGTCTTTTTGTAAAGAGTAAGGAAGAAAGGGCTGTTGCTCTCAGGGTAAGCAGCAATATCTTCTACAGAATCTGCAAAGGTCAGCAGATGGGTGAAATTGAGGTGTTGAAGGACAGGCTGCCCGAAGTCCCGCTGGTAGGTCTTGCATCCCAGGGGATTGGAGACATCCAGCTTGAATACTTTCCCTTTTCCCTTTATGGTGGACTGTGGGCTTATAGGAAACTTTCCGAAGGCTACGAGGGCGACAACCCTATGCTTTTAGAGCCGCTTTACCTCAAACCTCCTGTTTGAGAGAAGGTAAAGCAATGCTCCCATAGATGGAAAGATAAGCATAAGAAGGGCAGACAGCCTGTAGTTTTCCCCGGTTATGAGCAGGAAAAAAGACCAGAATATAAGCCCAAGGCTTGAGGCTATACGCTCGCTGAGAGAATAGAAGGAAAACCTCACAGCCACATCTCCACGGGTAAACCTCTCAAGGAGCAAAATCCTTGAAGTGGTCCATAGATGCGCCAAACATAGACCTGCAAAAAAGCCAAGTGGAAGCAAAAAATCTCTGGGTGTAATGTAGAGTAAAAGCAGAAAGGCACTCCACAGGAGAAAGCCCAGAGGGAAAAGCCTCTGGGCGGAAATCCTGTCGGTAAGCCTTCCAAACAGGAGACCTCCGGAGATGCCCCCAAGGGCTGAGAAGCCTATAGTTCTGTATATATCCCTCTCTGAAAGCCCGTAAACTTCCCTGAGATAGACGCCCATCATGGCTATCATGGTATGGGCAAGCTCCATGAGAAGAAGCATGGAGGCCATGGTAAGGAGGAAGCCTCTGTCTCTGAAAAGTTCTCTGAGAACAACCTTCTGCCTTTCCTCCGGCTCAGACAGACTTACTACAGAAGGCAGGGAGAGCAGGAAAAATATAAGACCAACCCATACAAAGGCAGAGGGGAGGGTAAGCACCGGCGCAAGAAAGATAAGGGACAGGGCAGACCCCGCATAGCCCAGAGCCACACCAAAGCCAGAGGCAAACCCTTTTGTCTCAAAAGATTTCAGAAGGGAGTTATAGAAGACCAGTGCCTGCTGGTGAAATATTGCCAAAAGAAGATAGAGGACAAAGTTGAGCTCTGCCCTGTTGAAGGATATGAAGAGAGTAAGGCATAAAAGAGGGACGCACAGGCTGAAAAGTGTGAAAAAGCCTTTTCTCAATCCCCTATGGTCAGCGATCCTGCCAAGCTGAAGGGCAACAAGGAAGGAGATAAAAAAGGCAATCCCATATAGCACCGAGTAGGTCTTAACATCCACATGCTGGGTAATGTATAGAGGATATAAGGTGGAAAATAAAAGGGCCCCCAGCACAGTCTCCCCAGAATCGTAGAGGGCAAAGGAAAGAAGTTTAAATTTTCTTTTCACACTATTTCTTTACTTCTACCTCGCACTGGTCTGACACACCATAAGGGTCTCTCCTGCACTGCTCTAAGGGCACCACCTTTCTGAACCTTTCCGCATACATTTCCCAATTCTGGAGAATCTCCTCCGCCAGTGGGCTTTCGGTGTAGCTGAAGTGTTTTTCAATCAAAGTCCTTAGCTCATCTTTCTCTTCATCTTTGAGTGCTCTTACCATCACGTAGCCTGTGTTTATCTTATCCTGCACCTCTTCATCCAGCACGTAGGCGTAGCCTCCAGTCATGCCAGCTCCCAGGTTTACACCCACCTTTCCAAGCACCACCACAAGCCCTCCTGTCATGTATTCACAGCAGTGCATGCCTGCACCCTCTACCACTGCCAGAGCTCCACTGTTCCTGACAGCAAACCTTTCTCCGGCCCTGCCCGCTGCGTAGAGCTCACCGCCCGTTGCACCATAGAGGCATGTGTTTCCCATTATCACATGGTTGTGCGGGTCTTTGAGCCCGTCGGGCTTTATCACAATCCTTCCTCCATACATACCCTTGCCCACATAATCGTTGGCATCGCCAATGAGAGTAAGAAACATGCCCCTGTGATTAAAGGCTCCAAAGCTCTGCCCTGCAGTGCCTCTAAAAAGAAGTTGTATGGTATCCTCTGGAAGTCCTTCATCCCTGTATCTTACCGCAATGTGGTAGGCAAGCCTTGTGGGCACGCTCCTGTCCACATTCCTGATGGAGTATTCTCCGTAGAAGGGCTGACCCTTTTCTATATAGGGTAGAACCTCTTCTTCCAGCCTCTTTGCCAGCTCGCTCCTTCTGGGGTTGTCGTTTCTCTCCTGCAGACATCTTAGGGGTCTACCTTCAGGATATCCTTCCTTCAGGAATTCCTCCAGCTTTACCCTCTTGGAGCCGGGGATATGGTCATAGGTCCTCACTTCAAGCAGGTCCCTCTTACCTATTATCTCATCAAGAGACCTGACACCCATCTGGGCAAGGATTTCTCTGACCTCCTGAGCCACTGCTCTGAAGTAAGCCATCACATTCTCCACCCTTCCCTTGAACTTCTCCCTGTATTTGGGGTCCTGCGTGGCTACGCCCGTGGGGCACTGGTTTGTATGGCACAGCCTTGCCATCACGCATCCCTCAGCTATCATGGCCGCAGTGCCAAAGCCAAACTCCTCCGCTCCCAGAAGGGCTGCAAGAACCACATCCCTGCCTGTCCTCATACCTCCATCCACCCTGAGCCTGACTTTGTCCCGCAAGCCATTTTCCATAAGCACCCTCTGCGTCTCCGAAAGCCCTATTTCCCAGTAGTTGCCCGCATTTTTTATGGAAGAGTAGGGGCTTGCGCCCGTTCCGCCTTCTGCACCGCTTATCTGGACAATGTCCGCATAAGCCTTTGCCACCCCCGCCGCTATGGTTCCCACACCTGTTTCAGCCACCAGCTTGACACACACCTTTGCCTGTGGGTTGGACTCTTTAAGGTCGTTTATAAGCTGGGCAAGGTCCTCTATGGAGTATATGTCATGGTGGGGTGGTGGAGATATGAGGGTGACTCCCGGCTGTGCGTGCCTGAGCCTTGCTATGTACTCGTTTACCTTCTTACCGGGTAGCTGCCCTCCTTCTCCGGGCTTTGCGCCCTGAGCGATTTTTATCTCTATATCCTTTGCTGAGGCAAGATAGGTGGGTGTGACTCCGAAGCGTCCGGAGGCAACCTGTTTTATGGCAGAGTTCTTTATGGTCCAGTATCTGGCAGGGTCTTCCCCTCCTTCCCCAGAGTTGCTCTTCATGCCGAGCCTGTTGCAGGCTTCTGCCAGCACCTCATGGGCCTCGGGGGAAAGTGCTCCCAGAGACATACCACCCGTGACAAACCTCCTGAGAATGTTCTCTACGGGCTCCACCTCCTCTACGGGGATGGGCTTTTCCGCTTTTTTGTAGTCTAAAAGATGTCTTATGAAGGCGGGGTGCTCTTCGTTGGCTATGCGTGAAAACTCCTTATAATCCTCGTATTCCTTTGTCTCCAAAAACTTGTGGAGAGCCCGGACCACAAAGGGGGACCATGCGTGATACTGCCCACCCTTTCTGAACTTCATGTCCCCACCGTAGTCAAGCTGTGGATTTTCCACATCATATGCCGCATCATGCCTTGCCAGCAAACTGTCCTGAACCTCAAATATGCCGTCCGATTCAAGAGTCACGGGAGTGCCGGGGAAGTATTCCTCCACAAAATCTCTGCTGAGGCAAACCGTATCAAAGATTCTCGCACCCTGATAGGAGTTGAGGGTAGAAATACCCATCTTGGACATGATTTTGAGTAGCCCATCCTCAAGGGCTTTTTTATAGTTAAAAACTGCCTGCTCGTAAGGAGCCTTTATCTCCCCCTTCTGACAGAGTTCACCTATAAGCTCATACACCAGGTATGGATACACAGCGGAGGCACCATAGCCTATGAGGCATGCCATGTGATGGGTATCTCTTGCTTCACCCGTTTCTATCACTATGGACACTCTGTTGGCAAGCCCCCTCTCTGAGAGCCACCTGAAGACGGCAGACACTGCCAGAAGACTTGGCACAGCAAGCCTGTATCTGGATATATTTCTGTCCGATAAGACCACTATGTTTGCACCCTCTCTTACAGCCTCTTCAACTCTTCTGCAGACTATTTCCACGCCCAGCCTGAGGTCGCATATGGTAATGCCCTCATACATGGCATCGTAGAGTATGTCCGTTATTCTTCTCTCGCCTGCCAGGTCCTGAAGCTCTACCACGCAGTAGCTTCTTTCCTTGGGATAGGTTATAGGCACCCATGCTACCTTGAAGTGCTCCTGCTCCATGAGAGCTCTGAACTGGTAGGGCAGGAGTATGGGGCTGTCTATCTGAAACCTCCTTGCATGCTCCTCTTCTTCCCTCAGAAAGTTTCTTTTGTGTCCCAGGTTCATTCTGAGGGACATGACCGCTTTTTCCCTTATGGGGTCTATGGGAGGGTTTGTTACCTGAGCAAAGCGTTGTTTGAAGTATCTGAAGAGCAGCACTGGCTTTTCTGAAAGGGGTGGTATGGGTGTATCATCTCCCATGGAGAAGGTTATTTCTTTGCCTTCTTCCGCCATGGGTGCAAGAACGTGCTTTATCTCTTCCTGTGTATAACCAAAGGCAACCAGTTTTCTTATTCTATCCGGGTCTTCAGAAGGCTCAGGAAGCCTGTAATCCTTTATTATACTGCCCAACCTCACAAGGTGCTTTCTAAGCCACTCACCGTATGGCTTTTGAGAAGATAGGTCTCTAAGTATCTCCTCCGTCTCTTTTACCTCACCCGTTGAAAGGTCAACAACAAGCGTATCCCCCGGTCCCAGCCTTCCCTTCTTGAGAACCTTTCTACCTTCAAGGTCCACCATACCCACCTCTGAGCCAAGCACAAGAACACCATCCTCCGTGAGCACATACCTGGCAGGTCTCAGACCATTTCTGTCAAGATGAGCCCCTATTTTTCTTCCGTCAGTAAAGGCTATGCTCGCAGGTCCATCCCAGGGCTTCATGAGAAGGGACTGGTATTCAAAAAACTCCTTTACCTCCTCCGGAAGCCATGGCACGCCCTCCCAGGCAGGAGGAATGAGCATGTTTATGGCATGCTCAGGGCTGTAGCCTACAAGAAGCAGAAGTTCAAAGACCCTGTCAAGGGATGCAGAATCGCTCTCCTCGTAAGAAACCAGTGGTCTTATGAGCTTTATGTTCTCACCAAAGAGCTCATGCTCAAGCTCGTGCTCTATTGCCCTCATCCAGTTTCTGTTTCCCAGAATGGTGTTTATTTCTCCGTTGTGAGCAAGATACCTGAAGGGCTGAGCCAGCTTCCAGTTGGGGAAGGTGTTTGTGGAATATCTCTGATGAAATAGACAGAAGGCTGACTCTATCCGCTGGTCGTTTAGCTCAGGATAGAACACATCCAGCTGGGGTGCCACCAGCATACCCTTGTATACCAGGGTTCTTGAAGACAGTGAGGCAAAGTAGACCTTATCTCTGAGTTTCCTGTCCGTTTCAATTCGTCTTCTGAGAATGTAGAGCTCCAGCTCTCGCCTTTCCTCCGGAACTTTTCCTGCATCCAGTAGAAGGTGGAATATCTTTGGCATAACCTTGAGGGCAGATTCTCCCACTGCAGACTTGCTGACAGGAACCTCTCTCCAGGCAAGGAGAGAGAAGGGTGATTTTCTTACATGTTCCTCTATCTGAGCTCTTACATCCTCATACAGGAAGACTGCACCCACCGCAAGGTTGTTTATGTCAGAAACCTCATAACCTTCCTCGGAAAGCCATTCTATAAAGAACCTTCTGGGAATTTCTATGAGAACACCAGCGCCATCTCCGGTCTTTCCATCACCGCCAACGGCACCTCTGTGGGTGAGGTTTTTCACCGCCTCTATGCCCCAGCGAACGATCTGGTGGCTTTTTTCACCCCTTACACTGCATACAAAGCCTACACCGCAGGAGTCGTATTCCAAAAGCTCCATCTCTTCACCTCACAAAAGGGTAAATGGGTTAATATTTTAATATAGGAAAAAGGATGTTATGAGGGCTGCTTTTTATGCTTCACCCCGCCAGCTCTCCCGATAGAACTCTTCAGAAGATAAGACACCAGATATGCAAGGAGCACAAGCACTACTCCATACAGCCCTCTCGTAGTGCGAAGCAGGAGCTTTCCGTAGAGCCTCAATGCGGGCTTTAGGAGAGATAAGGCTCTCCTTCTTCTTTTTTCTGAGGCAAGCGCCCAGAGTATTAACTTAGAAAGTATCTTCAGAACAAGGCTGTATGGGTTCAGCCTCTTTTTGAGGAGGTCCAAAAGCAAAAACCTCATATCTGGAAAATATATGCTCGTTAATTCTTGGTTAATGTCTATCGTATATTCATCAAACCTTAAAGGAGGTGCTATCATGAGAAAGGCGCTTGCAGTTCTCACTGCCCTTGGCACGCTTGGGGCGGTTGCCCTGGCACAGCCTGTGGGACATTCCATGGGCAAGAAGGAGCATAAGCTCTGGTGTCAGCAGAACTGGGAAAAGTGCAGGCAATTCAGGGATGAAGCCCTGAAGATAAAAGAAAGGAGCATAGCCAGAGAAAGAGATTGCCTGCAGAAGGCAAAGGACTTCTGGGCTTTTGAAGAGTGCAGGGCTCAGGCAAAGGTGCAGACCAAGAAGGAGATGTCTGAGCTCAGGCAGAGGTTTATGGAGGGTGCCGGCAAGTGAGGTTGCTTCTTGTGGAAGATGACAGGGAGCTTGCAAACTCTCTCAAGGGTCTCCTGGAGCAGGAGGGCTTCAGGGTGAGGCTTGCCCTCGACGGAAGGCGGGGGCTCGACCTTGCCCTCTCTGAAGATTTTGACCTTATACTGCTGGATTACTTTCTGCCGGGTCTGGACGGCAGGGAATTCTTAAAAAGGCTCAGAGAAGAAGGCTCAAAGGTGCCAGTTATAGCCCTCACGGTGGTGTCGGATGTAAAGAGTAAGGTGGACTTTTTCCAGATGGGTGCAGACGACTACATTACCAAACCCTTTCACTTTGAAGAGTTGATGGCAAGGATAGTTGCAGTGAGAAGGAGATACGCAGGGCTTGAAAGTTCTGAAATAAGGCTCGGACCCCTGCATATAAACCTGCAGCAGAAGAAGGTCTCTGTGGAGGGGAAAGATGTGAGCCTCACTGTCGGTGAGTTTTCATTGCTTGAGTATCTTCTCCTCAACAGGGGCAGGTCTGTCTCCAGGGAGGAGCTGCTTGAAAAGGCTCTAGGGAGCTATGAGGCAGAAAGCAACACGGTGGAGGTGCTCATCCACAGGCTCAGGAAAAAGCTGGGCAGGGATATAATAAGAACACAGAAAGGGCTTGGCTACAGGATAGAATGAACTCTCTCAGAAGGCAGTTTTTTCTCTTTTTTCTGGTGGTTGCCCTTGCAAGCAGTGTATTTCTCGGGGGCATTTACTGGAGCGTAGAGAGGTCCTATTATCTTCTGCTGGACAGCCATCTCATGAAAGATGTGCTTGAGCTTGAAAAGCTCTACACTGAGGGGGAAGAGTTTGGGAGAAGTGAGCCCTACGTGCTGAGAAACCCCCAGGGACTTGTGGTGGACGCCAGCAACCTTGAATTCATTCCTCCCCTCAAAAACAGAGAAATGCCCTACACGGAGAACCTCTCTTTTGGCGAAAAAACCTACCGCTTTATAACCACAAAAAGCTCAAGGGGCTTTTACCTGCAGTATGGCATTGATATAAGTCAGGCGATGGAATTCTTCGGGCTTTTGAAGACAGCACTACTCTCTGGATGGCTCTTTTTCCTGTTGCTTCTTGTGTTTTTCTACTGGCTTTTTGTAAAAAGAAGCCTTGTTGAGCTTGAGGGTGCTGTCAGAGAAAGCCTTGAGGGCAGAGAGGTAAAGGTTTACAGGGAGATTGAACCTCTCGTAAAAAGTCTCCGGGAAAGGCTCAGGGAGATAAAAGAGCAGTCCCATCACTACAGAGACCTTCTTATGGCTCTGAGCCACTCTCTGAAAACCCCGCTGGGTAGGCTATACCTGAGGCTGGAGCTTTTGCAGAGAAGACACAGGGAAGTGGACTTTAGCGATATTAGAAAAGAGCTCCAGAGGATAGAAAAGAGCTCTAAGGCTTTTCTGAGGCTTTCAAAGCTGGAGGCACAGCTCTACAGCCCTTCTTTTGAACAGTGTAATCTGAGAGAGCTTTTGCAGAAGGTTCTTCTCCTCTACCCTCAAGAAAGGATAAGGATGGATATGCAGGAGGTCATCCTGCAGTGCGACCCGGAGCTTGCCATGGAGGTCTTTGATGTGCTGGTGGACAACGCCATAAGGCATGGAGAGGGGGAGGTTTTTATAAGGCTTGAGGGATGCACTCTGAGCGTGGAAAACCTATCCTCAAAGCCTGTGGACGAAAACCTTCTTGAAAAGCCAGAGAGCAAAAGGCTCGGTGGTGTGGGGCTATACATTGCAAAAAGATTATGTGAAGTGCTGGGGTGGTCTATTAGCCTGAGACAGAGGGAAGAAGGCAGCCTTTATAGAGTAGTTTTTATGATAAACTTCTGCAGTAGCAGTAAAAGTTCATGATTTTATTTAAGAATTAAAACACCTTTTAAGGAACATTTACATGTGGTTAATCTACAGTTAAGGTAGGACATGATATAATCTGGCTGTGATGCTCCTTGTCTTTTTGTTGCTTTACGCTGGTGTATCTCTTGCCCTTGACCTGAAAAGTGCCATAAACTCCGCCATAGAAAACAGCCCCTACATAAAGGGTCTTCCCTCAGAGGGGCTTATCTACGAAGGAAAAAGGCTCAGCTACCGCTCTGGGCTAAATCCCAGTCTTTCCGTGGAGGCTGGTAACTTTGGCACCTCAAAGGAGGGCTTTTCAAAAGCACCCATATACGGCATAACTTATACGCAACCTCTATCCTATCCAGCCCTCTTCAGAAGCGCTGGTGAAGTCTACAGACTTCAGAGCATAGCCCTACAGCATCGCATAGAGTCTGAGAAGAACAGGCTCGCTCAGGATGTATACCTGCTCTTCTATCAGGCTCTGTATACAAAGGAGCTTTTAAAGGTGGCAGAAGAGGAGCTAAGGCTTCAGAGGGAGATAAGGGATTTTGTAGAGAGAAGCTTCAGGCTTGGAGAGACCACCAGGCTTGAACTACTTCGTGCTCAGAGGGAACTGGAGCTACTTGAGGGCGATAGGCGTCTTGTAGAGTCTAAATACAGAGCCCTGCTCGGGGAGCTTTCTACGCTAACCGACAGAGATGTGATGGATGTGGAAGGCGAACTGAGCCTTCCCCAGTGGGCGCACATGGACCTTGAAGAGACGCCCCTTTTTGCCTACTACAGGGCAGGTATTCAGAGTCTGTCAAAACAGATGGAGGTGGAGAGGGTGCTTTCAAAACCCTCTTATTCTGTGAGCATTACTGCAGAAAAAGTGGCGGACAGAGAATACGGCCTTCGGGCAGGTCTGGTGGTAAACCTTCCCCTCCTTTACAGAAGGCAGGGTGAGATGCTTGAACTTATGGCTCAGCAAAATCTTCTCTCTGCAGAGGCGGAAACTCAAAAGCAGAAAGCCCTGGCTCAGCTCAGGTCTGCAAAGACCCAGTTTGAGCAGATAAGAAGAGAGGTAGAAAAGATAGAAAAAGAACTGCTTCCAGAAGCTCAGAAGGAGCTGGAACTTGCCATAAAAAGCTACAAGCTCCGGACTATTACCCTTCTGGAGCTGTCCCAGACAAGAAGGAGCTACTATGAGCTTCTCAAAAGAAGGCTTGAGCTCATGCTTCAGGCACATACAGAATACGCAAAGGGAATTACCTACGGAGGGTCAAAATGGTGTGGTTGTTATTGATTCCCTTTATGGTGCTGGCTCAGGTCATGAGGGTAGACCAGGCGACGGTGCAGAAGCTGGGAATAAGGACGCAGAAGGTAAGGGTAGAAAGCCACAGCCCGGAAACACGAGCACCAGCACAGTTAAAGGCAGATATGGGTAAGAGCGTGGAGGTATACTCGCCCCTTGAGGGTGTGGTTAAAAGGCTTTATGTAAGGGAAGGAGACAGGGTCAGAAGGGGTCAACTTCTTGCAGAGGTTTACTCCCCGAGGATTGCAGAGCTTAGTGCACAGATTCGTATGGCACAGGTAAGGCTTCAGACCGCAGAAGAGGCCCTCAAGAGAGAGGAGCTTCTCTACAAAGAGGAGGTAATTCCATACGCAAGGTATTTCTCCGCAAAGGTGGAATACGACAGAGCTCTTGCTGAATACAGAGCTCTCTTGCAGAGCAGGGATTCACTTGGAGAAACAAGGGGGGATAACCTGCTTGTGAGAAGTCCGGGGGCTGGCGTGATGGTGGAGCAGAAGGCAGTGCTTGGCTCCTCTGTAGGCCTCGGGAGCCCTCTGTTTAAGGTTCAGGACTTTTCAAGGCTCTGGGCTTACGCCTACGCAGAGCCAGGTCTCAGGGTAGAGGGCAGGAGCTATTTAGAATACGAGGGCAAGCTTTATCCTGCAGTTCTTGAGTGGGTCTCTCCGAGGCTTGACCCTGCTACGGGAAAACAGGTTCTTCGCTTTGTGGTGGAAAACACAGACGGGAAGCTAAAGGAAGGCCTCAAGGCACAGATAATCCTGAGGGGAAAGGAGCAGAAAGGTGTCTGGCTTCCTGCCAGCGCCTTGCAGAAGGTAAGAGGAGAGCATGTGGTCTTTGTGAGGGTTCAGGATGGCTTTGAGGTCAGAAAGGTGAGGGTTATTCTCTCCTCCGGTGAGAAGGTGCTGGTGGAGGGTATTTCTGACGGAGAGGAGGTGGCGGTGAGCGGAGTCATATTCCTCAGAGCACAGGCAGAAAAATGATTAGACAGCTCCTGGTATACAGGCTTTTTGTGCTTCTTCTTGCTCTTGTGGTGGTAGTGTATGGAGTTTACAGCTTCCTAAAAATACCCGTAGACACCTTTCCAGACCCAACTCCCACTCAGGTGGTAATATACACGGAAACTCCGGGCCTGTCTGCAGAGGAGACAGAGGTTCTGGTCACAAAACCCATAGAGTCCGCTCTTTCTGGCATAAAGGATGCACAGCTGGTGCGTAGCATAAGCCTGCCAGGGCTTTCCTACGTGACTGTCTTTTTCAGAGATGGCACAGATATATACTTTGCCAGAAATCTGGTTTCTCAAAAGCTCTCGGAGGTTCAGGGGCTCTTGCCTCAGGGTATGGCTCCACGAATGGGTCCCAACACCTCAGGTCTTGGAAACGTCATGTTCTACATCCTGCAGGATACCACAGGCATATACAGCTTAGAAGACCTTAAAACCCTTCAGGAATGGAGAGTCAAACCCATCATAAAAGCAGTTGACGGCGTTGAAGAAATATCTCAGTGGGGACCGGATAAGGTATATCTGGTAAAGGTGGACACACAGAAACTGCTTCAGCACAACCTAAGCCTGCAGGACATAATTAAGGCCCTTGAGGAATACGGGCAGATAGCTGGTGGTGGCTTCCTTCAGTCTCCAGAGGGGGACCTGGTGGTCCGTGGTCTTGGAAGGTTCAGAAGTGTGGAGGACCTCCTCAGGGTGCCAGTAAAGAAAACAGAGAATACTTATGTGCTTCTGCGGGATGTGGCAGACGTGGAGCCGGGAGAGCTTCCCAACAGAAGGGGCGCTTTCACCTTTAACGGACAGGAGGTGCAGGGCAACATAGTGCTTAAAAGGGTCAGCACAAACACCATGGAACTGGTGGAAAGGCTCAAGGGAGCCATCGAAGAGGCAAAAAAGGTGCTACCGCAGGGTGTGGACATAAGGGTCATATACGACCAGGCCTATCTCACGCAGAAGGCAGTAGGAACCGTAGAGAGGGCGCTTATAGAAGGTATGGTGCTCATAACCATAGCCATAGCCCTTTATCTGTGGAACCTCAGGGTTGCACTGCTTGTGGTCCTGTCCATTCCCTTTACCCTTCTTATAACCTTTTCCCTCCTGAAAAACCTTGGCATCTCCGCAAACCTGATGACTATGGGAGGGCTTGCCATAGGGCTTGGCCTCTTTGCAGATGCCAGCGTGGTGGTGGTGGAGAACATTTACAGGCACCTTTCAGAAAACAGGCAGGCTTCAAAGACCACTCTTGTAATAGAGTCTGTGCAGGAGATAATAAAACCCCTGACCTTTGCCATTCTCATCATTGCTGTGGTCTTTCTACCCATCTTTACCTTTGAGTCAGTGGAAGGCAAATACTACAAGCCCTTAGCCCTTACCATAATACTTGCCTTGCTCTCCTCCCTTGCAGTGGCTCTCCTCTTTATGCCCGTGCTCTCTTACTGGCTTCTGAGAGGGGGAAAAGAGGAAAATGCTCTCTTTGCTTTCTTACGCAAAAAGTATGTTTCCCTTCTTTCCCTGGCTTTTAGAGTGAGACCTGCAGTGCTACTTCTTACTCTGGCTTCCTTTATCTTTTCCCTTTTTCTCCTATGGAGAACTGGCAAAGAATTTGCCCCACCCCTTGAGGAGGGGGCGCTGCTGGTAAAGTCCTTCCTTGACTCCAACGTTTCCCTTGAAGAGGCAAAGAGAGTGGCAAGCCTTGTGGAGAGCACAGCCCTGAAATACCCCGAGGTAGTTCACACCTTTTCCAACATAGGAAGGGCTGAGGTGGGAGAGCCAGAGGATGTGAGCTACATAGAGACCTTTATAATCCTCAAGCCTGCCAGCCAGTGGCAGAGCTTTAAAAGCAGGCAGGAGTTTGAGGAGCTCCTCCGTGAAGAACTCAAGAATGTGCCCGGCGTGGAGTTCAGCTTTACCCAGCCCATACAGATGAGAATTGACGAGCTTCTTTCAGGAGTAAAGGCAACCCTTGCCATAAAGATATTTGGGGAGGACCTCCAGAAGATAAACGAGCTGGCTGGAAAGATAGAAGAGCTTGTGGCGCATACAATGGGTGCGGTGGACGTGGAAACGGAGGCTCAGGCAGGAAAGCTACAGCTCAGGATAGTTCCCAGAAAGGATATGCTCCAGAAATACGACCTTACAACTCAGGACATAATGAAGGTAATTTCCTACTACCTTGGCGGTGCAGAGGTTGCACAGCTCCAGGAGGAAACTATACTCTTCCCGGTGGTTCTTAGCCTGAAGGAAAAGACCCTTGAGGAGGTAAAGGCTCTGCCCGTGCTTATGCAGGATGGGAGTTTGCTTAAGCTCTCGGATGTGACAGAGGTCTACATTGCGGAGGGCTATAACAAGATAAGAAGAGAGAACGGCATGAGGTATGCCCTTGTGCAGAGCAACCTGTCTGGAAGAGACCTCGGAGGCTTTGTGCAGGATATAAGAACAAAGATAGAAAAGAACATAAAGCTCCCTGAGGGCTACTACATAGCCTTTGGAGGGCAGTTTGAGAACCAGGAAAGGGCAATGAAAAGGCTTGCGGTGGCAGTGCCTCTGGCAATAGGCCTCATATTCCTGCTTCTTTATGTTAACTACGCTTCCATCAGAGATGCCCTCGTGGTGATGCTGAACGTGCCCTTTGCGGTGGTTGGGGGTGTCTTTGCTCTCTATTTTTCTGGTTACAGTCTTTCTGTGCCTTCGGCAGTGGGCTTTATAGCAGTCTTTGGCATTGCAACCCTGAACGGAGTGGTGCTTATATCCTATGCAAAGAGCCTCATAGAAGAGGGTGTGCCCGTGCGAGAAGCCCTCCTTCAGGCAGGTTCAAGAAGGCTAAGACCCATACTTATCACCGCCACCGCCGCTTCCCTTGGACTCCTTCCCATGCTACTGAGCAGAGACATAGGCTCAGAGGTTCAAAAGCCCCTTGCAGTAGTGGTCATAGGGGGCATATTTACTTCTACTATGCTTACCCTTATAGTTCTGCCACTGGTCTATGAGCTGGTGGCTGGGAGGAAGAAAGATGGAGCTCATTAAACTGCATCCACCCTTTACGCATTTTGCCATAGCCATGCCCCTTGCCCTTCTGGTTATTGACCTCTATTACCGGATAAACAGAAAGGAACCGGACAGCCTTCACATGCTCTTTAGTTTTATAGCCAGCCTCTCCGTGCTTTCTGCTGCGGTGAGTGGAATGATAGCCTACGAGCCCATAGAGGAAAAGCTCTATGAGATAAACATCTTCTCAACCCACAAGAATATGGGGCTTTTGCTGGCAGTTTACTTTATCTTTCTCTTTGTTGTGAGGCTGGTCCTTTCAAAAAAGCCCTTAATGAGAAACCTCTTTACCCTTATGCTCCTTCTGGGGGTTTCTCTTCTTTTCTTTCAGGGAAACCTGGGGGGTTCAATAGTTTATGACCATATGGTAAGGCCATGGCTTGAAAAGCAATGATTCTGTGTGTTAGAATTTAAAGGCGGGAGGTGGAATATGGAGCTTTACTGCGATGGAGAAAGGGTCTACCTTTCAAGAAACTACAGAGTTGAAGGATTTTCAAAGAAGGAACTGCTGGAAAGCTCCAGGTATGAGGTTGTATGGCAGTCAAATAAGCTTTCTGAAACTCCTAAGATACTCACCAGCACAAGATACCATCTTTTAGGCGCAGGTGGCTCAAAGCTGTTCAGGATGGACAGAAGAAGCGGGGAGAGCGTGGAGCTGGAGGCAGGAAATGAGATAAAGGATGTGGCCAGCAACCTCAGAAATGTCTTCTTCCTCACGGCGGAAGGCCTCTACAGGGTGTCTGCAGAGAGGTTTGCGGATGCAGAAGTTGTGAGAATGCCTGTGTCAGACCTTTTAGATAAACCTCTCAGGTCTCTTGCTCTTGCGGGGAAAAACCTCTATATTCTTGCTGGAAACTTCATCTGCAGAGTAAGCATAGATGGAGAACTCTTATTCCAGAGGACGCTCACAGATGGTCTTAAGGTCCTCCCCCACTACGATGGATGTGTGATCATAAGGAAGGGGGAGCTCCTCTACTTTACAGAGGACCTTGAGGTTCTCTCCAGTGGAAGCTTTGAAGGTGAGTTTGTAAAGGCTGAGCATGGAGCCTATCACACTCTCCTTCTTACAGACAGAAATTTTGGAGTTTACGGGAAGACGGGCAAAAGGTATGCCCACGTGGAGGATGCCCATTATATTAGCTTTGCCGAGGGGCTGAACCATGTTTATTTCCTTGACAGAGATGGAACTGTCAGTTATAGCGGTAAGAAGGACCTACTGGGGGATAACTTTCAGGAGATAGACCTGACAACCCTTGTGGCTATTATAATGGCCTCACTCATGCTTGTTGAAAAAAGAGGAAATAATGTGCTAATAAAGGAGGAAAAAGGCTACATAGACGTGCAGATAGAGGGAAGGGTCGTATCTGTGGAAGATATTATCCTGGCGCTCTCCAAATACTTTCCGGAGGTGTTTTACCTCTACAGAAATCCTGGCTACTACGAGGAGATTGATGCCTTCGCCCAGAAATTTGACCTGTTCAGAGTGGTAGGTAAAGATGTGAGGCTTAACTCGGAGCTACTTGAGAGACTTATCCAGATGCACTCAGGCTTTAGGGCCTTCGAAGAGGATATAGTCAGGTCTCTTCTTTCCCTGTAGGGTTTTACATGCCCCAGAGACCCTTCCTGTTCTCCCTTGCATACCTCTGCGCCTGCAGAAATCTCTCCTGATACTTCACGTTGGGGGGTATGGTGTAGACCATGGCGTAGCCCTCTTTTACAAGAACCTCATTGAGCATCCTGCCATCAGACAGCCACACATAAGCTAAAAGCCTCCCGTAGCGGTCTGTTTTCTGCACATCAAACTCGAGATAAACGGTTTCACCCTTCGGGAGCATCTTCTTTGTGAATTCTGCGGACAGCTTACCCATCTTGACTATTTCCTCGAGGCTCTGACCCGTCCTTTCTGCATCCCTTCTTGCCTTTGGGTTTTCCCTGCTTTCAGGCGTGTCCACCCCTATGAGCCTCACCTTAACCTCCTCACCAGAGCCCAGCGTGCAGTGAAAGGTATCACCATCCACCACATAAGCTACCTTACAGGGCGTGGTGTTTTCCACTGGAGGCTTAGAGGGTTGGCTCTTACCGCAGGAAAATAAGAACAGGAGAGCAAGTAGAAGGCTCAAAAAGCTATTCCGCATAGGTTGATATTTTAAACTGTATGCATTTTTATCTGACCCTCGGGGAGTTGTAAGCGTCAAATCCATCCAGTGCTATAATCCTCCCATGTCCTCAAAAGACAAAACCCTAAGAAGCATCTTTGACGAGCTCCCCCTCAGACTGAGCCACATACTATCCCCTGCTCCCATCACAGAGCTACTCCCTACCACCCTGCCCTCCTCTGAACTCAGACTGGACTTCCTCGCAAAACTCCAAAACCAGACCATCTTCCACATGGAGTTTCAGTCTTTTAATGACCCAGACATGCCATGGAGAATGCTACGATACTACACATCCATAGCAGAGAGGTATAAGACAAAGAACATAAAACAACTACTTGTCTATGTGGGCAACGAAAGGCTAAGCATGAAAAACACTCTGGAGCTTGAGAACCTCACCTTCAGGTATGACATGCTTGACATAAGGCAGATAGACTGCAGGGAGCTTCTG
>NZ_JBJXCT010000006.1:0-119912 GCF_046159715.1 Pampinifervens navoyensis | reverse complement strand
CATGGCGGTAATTTCTTACAATCTCCATAGGCTCTGGAGTGCAGGGATGCTATAACTTGCAACTTGCGTTATTATAATTCCCATGGACAGCGTTCTTCTTGTGCTCTTTGCCTACCTTTACGGTTCAGTGCTTTTTGGTGAACACATAGCAAAGGCAAAGGGCATTGACATAAGGTCTGTGGGCAGTGGGAACGTGGGTGCCACAAATGTGGGAAGAGCTCTCGGTAAGAAATATGCCCTCCTGGTGTTCCTTCTTGATTTTTCAAAGGGGCTGTTGCCCATGTTTCTCGCAAGGCTTTACTTCGGGCTCGAGAGCTGGACTGCCTTTTTTGTAGGGCTCGCCAGCCTTCTGGGACACATGTATCCTGTCTTCCATAACTTCAGAGGCGGTAAGGGGGTGGCTACAGCCTTCGGAACACTGACAGCCATATCTCCCTTCATAGCTATCGTTTCTTTAGCCTTCTGGGGTCTTATTTTCAGATGGAAGGGCATAGTTTCCCTGGCATCACTGAGTGCCTCTGCCCTTGCGGTGTTTCTCCTGCTATTTTCTGGTTATCCTCTCAGAATATTACTGATGGCGCTCCTCATGTTTTTCTTTGTGCTTTACAGACACAGGGAAAACCTCATAAGGCTTATGGAGGGCAGAGAACACAGCTTTAAGGCATGACCCTTGTTATTCTCTTTAACCTCTTTATGCTGCTGTTCAGAGTTATTTATGTGCTTTACTATCCCCTTGACCTGACGCCTGAAGAGGCTCAATACTGGGACTGGTCAAGAAGACCAGACCTGAGCTACTACTCAAAGCCGCCCATGGTGGCATACATGAATCTCCTTACAAGGGAACTTCTTGGAGTCTCCGAGCTTGCAGTTAGAATAACGCCCATAGTGCTTTCTTTTCTGCTTTCTATACTGACCTATCTATTTGTAAGAAGGGTTTTTGACCAAAGGTCTGCAATCATAGCCTCCACTCTGCCCCAGCTCACGGTGGGCTTTGCCATTAATTCCATACTGATGACCACGGATGCACCCCTTATCTTCTTCTGGTCTCTTACGGTGATGGTGCTTTTTTTTGCCTTTGAAAGAAACTCCACATGGCTCTGGCTATTTGCCGGCTTTCTGGGAGGGCTTACCTTTCTCAGTAAGTATCCGGCAGTTTTCTTACTACCATGCGCCCTTGTTTACGGTTTCCTGTTTAGAAGAGAGCTTCTGAAAGATTACAGACCCTATTTCAGCTTACTTCCTGCAATAGGTCTGAGCCTCCCAGTGCTTTACTGGAACTACAAGCATGATTTTGTCTCCTTCAGACATGTTTCCACACTTGCCAGCAAGTCTGCAGGGCTTTTTAACATTGACTCCTTTCTTGAGTTTATGGGCGGTCAGCTGGTTCTTCTATCTGTAATACCCTTCCTTCTTCTGCCCTATATCTGGCTGAAGGGTTTGGGGGACAGAAAGAAAGCCTTTTTTGTCCTCTTTTCTCTTCTTCCCTTTCTCTTCTTTGCTGGGCTTTCCCTTTTCAAGAAGGTTGAGGCAAACTGGTCTGGCTTTGCCTACTTTTCTGCCCTTGTGCTGGTTAGCACCTTTCTTTCAAGGAGCATGTTACTTGTCCCCGCATACCTTCTCAGCCTTTTGCTTTTTATCTTTCTACACTTTACTCCACTGCTTGACCGGATAGGGCTTGGGGGTATCCTTCCACCGCAGAGGGACCCTACAAAGATTGGCATTGGATGGTCTGAGCTTGGTAGGACTGTCTCTGAAATGAGAGAAAAGGGTGAAAAAATAGTTAGCCCACACTATCAGATAAGCGCAGAGCTTGCCTTCTATGTGGAGGGAAATCCCAGAACCTACTGCATAAACCTGGGAAGGAGGATGAACCAGTATGACCTGTGGGAGAAAGACTACGAGGGGGATGCCATATTTGTGGACTACAGACCCATAGATGAAAGGGTGCTCAGGGCAAGTGAGGGTATAATTGAGGAAAGGGAACTTCCCATATTCTGGAGAGGCAGGGAGATAAGGAGGTTTTACATATACAGGCTCAAAAATCTGAACAAGGTGGAGGAAGAGATGCCCGGGAGTTATTAGATTATTGCTTAGCCTTTATGTAGCTGGCTTTTTTCTCTACCACTGCCTGCCTGCCACCTATGTGGAGCATGTAAACTACTCTATAACCTCTCCTGCTCCCATCCCCTTCCAGAAGCAGTGTGCTTGTGCAGTCAACCCACGGAGCGTATACAACAGCCCCTTAGGTAACCCGGTTAAGCTTGAGGAGGAACTGAGCAAGAGAGGACTACACGCCTGCTATCTTGAAGATAAGGCAAGAGGCTACAGGGACATGGGGCTCTGGAAATGGCTTGCCTACTTTTCCTTTGAATACATACCGAAAAGGCTTTCCTTTCATGAGCCTTCAGACCCATACTCAGTCATGGAACAGATTCCATGCAGCCCCCTCGCCTCTGATATGCCAATCGTTATATCTCTCTGGAAGTTTGACATACCGAACTACAGTTTTACCCTGGGAAAGAGGAAAAACCTCTACTATTCAGGCCAGTGTGGTAGCTTTGAGGCTAAGAACCTCATACCCTTTGTAGGAAAAATGCCCCCACAGGTTTATGCCTACTCAAGCAGCGGCTTTTTCTTTCCCGGTGAGGGCTTCAGGGCTCCAGCAGTCCTCAGCGTCAGTTTTTTTGAAAGGAGGGTTCTTATCTTTCTCTTAAAGGACGGTGAGGTTTACAAGGTCTTTGACCAGAGGTCCATAAGGGAGTCAGTCGTAGAAAAGGGAAGCTACAGCCTGTATGCCTACACATACAGCTTCCACGTATGGAGGCTCTACTTTGGGCTCAGGTTTCTTCTCTGCACGCCTGCCTTTCAGGCAACGTAGAAAAGGTCCATTCTGTCTCCGTAGCGGTGGAGCAGAACCCTTTTGAGGTCTGTATGCCTTTCAAGGCGTGGGTCCCCTTCCAGTAGCCTTCTTGCATCCTCCCTGGCAAGCTCAAGTATGGCTCTGTCCTGAGCCCTCGCCAGATTTGCCACCATAAAGCCGAAGTATCCAGACTGGGATACGCCAAGAAGTTCACCGGGTCCACGGAGCCTGAGGTCTTCTTCAGCGATCTCAAAGCCATCGTTGGACCTCACAAGAACTCTCAACCTCCTCATGGCCTCCCTGTCTGTTTTTAGCTCATCGGGCACAAGGAGATAACAGAAGGCCTGCCTGTCCGACCTTCCCACTCTTCCTCTGAGCTGGTGTAGCTGGGACAGCCCAAAGCGTTGAGCAGACTCAACAACCATAAGGGTTGCCTCTGGCACATCCACGCCAACCTCCACCACTGTGGTGGAAACAAGCACATCACCCCCACTCCTGAACCTTTCCATCACCTCTTTCTTCTCCTCATCCCTGAGCCTGCCATGAAGCAGGAGCACCTCCCTGCCGGGCAGAAGCCCTTTCCATCTCTCATATTCTTTGACTGCAGACTTGAGCTCAAGGCTCTCCGACTCCTCTATAAGAGGGTATATAACATACACTTTGTTGCCCTTTGAAAGCTCATCCCTGACTGCCTGAAGGACTTTATTAAACTCTGAATCAAAAAGTAGTTTTGTTATCACAGGCCTTCTACCGGAAGGCATCTGGTCTATAACAGAAAGGTCAAGGTCTCCATAAAGAGAAAGGGCGAGAGTTCTTGGTATGGGCGTTGCACTCATCACCAGGCAGTGTGGGTAAAAGCCCTTTCCCTTCTCAAGAAGAAGCCTTCTCTGCATGACGCCAAAGCGGTGCTGTTCGTCCACAACAACAAGGGCAAGCCTGTGAAACTCCACACCTTCCTGAATGAGGGCATGGGTGCCTATTAGCACGCTTATGTTTCCCCTGCTTACATGATGGAGAAGGCTCCTTCTAACAGAAGCCCTTACAGAGCCAGTGAGAAGACCCACCTGAACACCCAGTGGTTCAAGGAACCTTTTAAAGTTTTCGTAGTGTTGACCTGCCAGTATTTCAGTGGGCACCATTATGGCACTCTGATAGCCCTCCTTTGCAAAGGTATAGGCAAGAGCCATGGCAACCAGCGTCTTTCCACTGCCCACATCGCCCTGCAGAAGCCTGTTCATGGGTTTTGAGCTTTTTATATCCTGAAGCATCTCCCCTATGACTCTCCTCTGTGCCTGGGTGGGTCTGAAGGGAAGAGACCTCAAAAACTCCTCTATGCTCTTTTCTGGATTTTTCAGGGCTATAGCCGGCAGGGCTTTAACCTGAGACCTTATAATGTATAGGGCAAGCTGGAAAAGAAAAAGCTCTTCGTAGATAAGCCTTTTCTGGAAAGGAGTGGAAAAGCTGTTTAGCTCCTCCTCAGAAAAGCCTACAGGCTTATGGAGAAGATACAGGCTCTCCCCTATGCGTGGAAGCCTTCTCTCCTCAAGTATCTTCTGCGGAAGATACTCAGGCATGAACTTTGCAGCCTCAGAAAGCCTTGAAAGCACGCTTCTGATTCTTTCGTGCCTCTTCTTTGCGGATATGCTCCTTAGCTCCCCATCAACCCTTATGTAGTAAAAGGGCAGAATTCTGCCAGAGTCTTCCTCCTTGAGAAACTCCGGGTGCACCATATACTTTTCACCACCAAACTCCTTGAGCCTCCCGTAAACCACAAGCTCCTGACCTCTTCTGAAGGAGTAAAGAGGTCTCTGGTCCTTGTAGCGGAATCTCAGATAGATTCTGTCGGTGCCATCCTCACAGAGCACCCAGGCTGGATATCTCTCCTTGGGGTCATATCCGGTGGAGAGGACTTTCAACTTCAGGGCTATCTTCTGTCCTGGCTTTGCGGTTTTTATGGTGTGTAGAAGCCTCCTGTCCTCATACCTCAGGGGTGCAAACCACAGAGCTGAGTATAGGTCTTTTATGCCAAGGGCTTTGAGAGTCCTCTTTTCCTTCTCCTCAAGGCTCTTTAGCTCCTCCAGAGGTTTGAAAAAGGCACTTATGGGCTTTTTTTCCACCTTTGAAAAGTCTACTTCCAGACTGGGGAGTGGATGCTTTAGCCTTTCCTCAAGGCTTCTGAGTATGGCTTTTTTCTTCTCAAGAGACAGACGGTCAAAATCCTTTAAGAGCTCAAGGTAAGAGGGCTCAAGGCTGTCTTTTAGGAGGTTAAAGAGATACATGCCCACACCTAAAGTCCTGCCAAGCCTTCTGTAATCTCCCTCTGAGAGCTCCCCTATCAGCTTTCTGGCCTTTTCAATTCTATCTGTGAGCATGTCAGTAGTTGGTTATAAGCAGGTCGGACTTTCTCCTTTTACGAAGGTCTCCCCTGCAATTTATAGCCCTGAATGCGTAAAGCTCCTTTATCCTGTAACCGCTGTATAGCCTTTTTATGAAGTCTGTGTTTGAATTGGTGAGCATAACATACACACCTTTCCTGTTAAGCTCTTTAAAAACTTCTGCAAGTTCTAAATGGTCTCTTTCTGTAAAGTCGTATCTGGTATATTTAGTGAAGGAAGAAACGTTGTCATAAGGGTAATAAGGCGGGTCAAGGTAAACAAAGTCTCCACTTTTTGCCAGAGCACAGACCTCCATAAAGTCGCTGTTTAGGATGATTACCTGTGAGGAATTAAAATATTCGCTGATAGCTCTCAAATTTTCTTCGTCCAGTATCTTGGGGTTTTCATAATAACCAAAGGGCACGTTGAACTCTCCCTTTGAATTTTCTCTGTAAAGGCCGTTATAACACGTTTTGTTAAGGTATATGAACCTGCTTGCCCTTTTCACAGGGTCAAGTTTCTTGGGGTCAAGGGACCTGATACGGTAATAGTATTCTGGACTGTTTACATGCCTGCTCAGGTCCTGTATAAGCTCGTCTACATTTTCCCTTATTACTCTGTAAGCGTTTATGAGCTCCTCGTTTATGTCGCTCACTACGGCTTTTTCTGGCATAAGCTCAAAGAAAAGAGCTCCACCTCCCAGAAAGGGCTCTATGTATGTCTGATAACTTTCTGGCAAGTGCTCTCTGAGAACTTTCACCAGCTGACGCTTACCTCCTGCCCATTTCACAAAGGGTCTGATCTTTAGCCTCTCACAGATATGCATGGCTGAATGCCAATATTATAGCCTTCTCTCCCTGAAAAACTCCTTCAGAAGCCTGCCTGCCTCCTCTACTGGCAGGTATTCCCACCTTACTCTATGGTTGAAAGCTGGCTCATCAAACAGCCCAAACCTGCTCATCACCGCACCATACCTTTCATCTGTAGCAAGAAATACCACCCTTTCCACCCTTGCGAGCACCATGGCATAGGCACACATGGGGCATGGCTCAAGACTAACATATACCTCACATCCATAAAGATACTTCTGCCCTTGGACTTTCATAGCCTCTCTCAGGGCAAGCATCTCTGCGTGAGCTGTGGGGTCTTTCAGCTCTTCTACTCTGTTGTGGGCTTTTGCTATTACTTTTCCATCCTTTGCCACCACACAGCCAACTGGCACCTCGCCCTTCCCGAAGGCCTCTCTGGCAAGCTCAAGGCATATTTGCACAAACTCCTGCACGGTATTAAATTTAAACTATGCTTACAGTAGCCCTTGCCCTCTGTCAGGTTCTGCTCTTTGAACAGCCCGGCTGTGCTTCCTGCAAGGCATCTTACAGGGAGCTGAGCAAGTATCCAAACCTGAAGGTGGAGGTATACGATATAACAAAAGACAGGGAGCTTGTGAGAACTTACGGAGTAATAGGCTCTCCAACTCTTATATTCGTAAAGAACGGTCAGGAGGTGGGCAGGGTCTTTGGCTACATGCCACCCATGATAAAATCCCTTGCGGAGAAGTGTTCCTGAATGTATTACCTTCTCAAAACTGAACCCTCTGAATACTCTTATGAGCACCTTCTCAGAGAAGGCAGGACCAGATGGGATGGCGTGAGAAATCCTCTTGCCCAGAAGCATATGAGCAGTATGAAAAAGGGTGATGCATGCTTTATATACCATACCGGAAACACAAGAGCCGTGGTGGGGTTTGCAAAGGTTATATGTGAAGCCTATAAAGACGGTGATGGTCTGTGGGTGGTGGATATAGAGCCTGCGGGCATGCTCAAAAATCCTGTGCCTCTGAGCCTTCTGAAAGCTGAGCCGGTCTTTAGAGATTCTCCGCTCATAAGAATGCCTAGGCTTTCTGTTATCCCTCTTACAGAGCTTCAGGCGCAGAGGATTATGGAACTTTCAGAGGGTCTGGAGTAGGCTTCCAGCCTGAACTATCTGGCTGTTGGGCACCACAAGGTCTGCACCCAGCTCCTTTGCCTTTCTACTCAGCTCTATGTTTTTGTGTCCGCAGTAGGCTATTACCTTTGCCCCAAGAGCCTTAAGCTCAGCCACTCTCTCCACTGGAAACTGTTCAAGGTTTATAAGGACTACCTCTTCACTATTGTATTCTGTGCCTGCCCTGACCTCATAACTGCTCAGGGAAGACCTTATCCTGCTAAGAAGTATTAGGTTCTTTTCCATGAGAAGCACTTTCATGTTTTAGCACCTCCAGAGACCTTATAAAGCTCTTTCTGAACTCTTCTTTGAATTTGTGAGACCAGAAGGCTACTTTCAGGGTGCTCCCCTCAAGCCTTGCCCAGACCTTTCTGTGAACGGTGTAAAAGGCAAGAAGCATTCCACCCACCACCATGATGGACCCAAACCATATTAGAGGTGTGCCGGGCTGACGGGAGACCTGAAGACCGCTGAAGAACTGAGGTTCAAAGTCCACGAGGAAAAAAACATAGGGGAAATCTGAAAGCTCTGAAAGCTGAGACTGGGCAAAGACTGTAAGTTCAGGCGAATAGACAACGGGAACATCGTAGGCCTTTCCATCCGTTAGAACCTTTACCACAAGGGCAGGCTTTAGCTCTCCCTGAAAGCCCTTCTGCTCATCCTCTATGTTGAGGGTTGACCTGTCTATGGAAAGGAGCATGTTTCTGAACTCGGAGACTTTTCCGGCTCTGAGTTCCACATCTCCCACAAAAGCCCTTTGCGGGTCTTTTGGAGCCAGCTTTTTGTCAAAGATGGCTATCTTCGCTCTTCCCGCTTCACCAGTTAGCCCGTAAGTAGCCTGAAATATCCTGTAGGTGCCAAAGTCAAAGGGGGAGTTTACCGCGGTCATGCCGCTCGCAACCGCTTTTCCATCCTGAATTATCCTTATGTCGCTCTCAAAGCTGGCTATAGCGTCCTTGAAGGGTGTTTCTCTGGTCTTTCCCTTCCTCTGAAACTCCTCTTCATAGCTTACAATCCTGAAGTCTTTTAGTTCTATCTGAAAGGGTAGCTTTATTGCTTTTTCCTTGGCGGGTATGATAAGAGTATCGCTTCTTGAGCCCTCAGGGATTATAACAGAACCCCTTATGCCCCATATGGCATCAATAAGAGCACCTGCCATTATGACAAGAAGGCCGATATGCACCACATAGACACCAAGACGCGCATACCTTCCCTTCTCCCCGTAGAAGTAAGTCCTCCCACCTTCCTCTTCCATGAATACCCTGAAGCCCATACTGCCAAGGAGGCGGGCAACCCTTTCCTTTGAAGGGTTTACTTCCACAGATATGGGCTTGAGGTGCCTTTCCATGTGTTCGTCAAGCTTCTGGAACCTCTCTTTTGTAAAGGTCTGAATCCATACCCTTGGAAGCCTCTTAAAGGAACAGGCTATGAGGTTTATTGCAAGAAGCACTATAAAACCAATGTAATACCAGGAACGAAACACATCGGTTATCCACAGCCTCCATAGCCAGTAGCCTATATCTGCACCAAATCGGTCAAGATAGAACTCTATGGGCTGGTTCTGTTGCACGTAGGTGGAGCCCAGCATGGAAAGAATGGCAAGCACCAGCATTATAAAGATGGCGAGCCTCAGGTCCGCAAGAAAGTCAAAGAGGAAAGACCACAGGCTCCTTTTCCTTGAATACTCTTCCCTCAGAAACTTATAAACGCCCACTGCATAAGAGAACAGGGCAAAGCTAAAAAGGGCAGAGGTGCCACCAAGGAGGGCAAAATAGAAAAGTCCTCTTTCCTCAAGATGGAAAAGCCCCACAATAACAGCGGCAGTAAAGAGAAGAAAGGAAACTACCAGAAATGCATAACCCCTGAAAGCATATCCTGCATCAGTCATAGCTAATAAAAATATAAGGTGTATAATTTCTGAATGCTAATCTTTGAGCTCTCTTCAAAGGGCACAAGAGGCTACCGCCTGCCGGTGCTCGATGTGGAAGAGGTTGACCTTAGAGAGTATCTGGGTGAACACTTCAGGGAGGAACTCAGGTTTCCTGAGGTCTCACAGTTGGATGTGGTAAGGCACTACACGAGACTTTCCCAGCTCAACTATGCCATAGACACCACCATGGTGCCCCTGGGCTCATGCACAATGAAACACAACCCAAGAATAAACGAGGAGCTTGCAGGTCTTGAGGGCTTTCTTAACCTGCACCCCATGACACCAGAGGAGCACGCCCAGGGAACTCTCAGGCTCATGTATGAGCTAAAGGAGCTTCTCAAGGAAATAGGAGGTTTTAAAGAAGTATCCCTCCAGCCCGCTGCGGGAGCTCAGGGGGAGCTTCTGGGGCTTTTGATGATACTCTCTTATCACAGAGACAGGGGAAACCTTCATAAAAGGAAGGTGCTGGTCCCCGACACATCCCATGGGACAAATCCAGCAACCGCAGCTCTGTGTGGTTTTGAGGTGATAACGGTAAGGAGCAACCAAGATGGAGAGCTTGACTGGGAGGACTTTCAAAAAAAGCTGAGCGATGACGTGGCATGCCTCATGATAACAAACCCCAACACGCTGGGTATATTTGAAAGAAGAATAAGAGATATGGCAGGGGCTCTTCATGAGAAGGATGCCCTTCTCTACATGGATGGTGCCAACATGAACGCCCTTGTGGGCATGGCAAGACCGGGAGATTGGGGTGTGGATGTAATGCACTTTAACCTCCACAAAACCTTCTCAACGCCACATGGTGGCGGAGGTCCGGGGGGTGGTGCGGTAGGGGTTTCAGAAAGGCTTGAGCCATATCTTCCCGTGCCACAGGTGGTTTTTGAAGATGGAGTATACAGGCTTGACTGGGAAAGACCAAAGAGCGTGGGAAAGCTACTTGCCTTCTACGGACATGTGGGGGTCTTTGTAAGGGCTCTGGCTTACATACTCTCTTACGGCTCTGAGATAGACCAGGTGGCAAAGTATGCGGTTCTGAACGCAAGGTATCTGAGAAGCTTACTTAAAGACCTTTTTGTTGACCCCTACGGGCATGTTCCCTGTATGCACGAGTTTGTGCTTTCTGCTCAGAACCTGTTGAAGTTGGACATAAAAGCCATGGACATTGCAAAGGCGCTTTTAGACAGGGGCTATTATGCACCCACCGTATACTTCCCCCTGACGGTGAGAGAAGCCCTCATGATAGAGCCAACGGAGACAGAAAGCCCCCAGACCCTTGAAGGCTTTGCCAGGGCAATGAGAGATATAGTAGAGACTGCCCTCAAAAATCCAGAGTATCTGAAGGCTTCGCCTACCAGAACTCCAGTAAGAAGGATAAAAGAGGCTGAGGCTAACAGAAAGCCAGTTCTCAGAGCCTCATGGGCATAACAACGCAGAGATAGGGGTCTTTCTCTGCGTCATCAGATTCTATTACCACTGCGCTGTCGGGGTCCACGATCTTTACCCAGACCCTTTCTGCGTCAAAGCTGTCAAGTGCTTCTATGAGATATTTGCCATTAAAGCCCACTTCCACAGGCTCACCGCCATAATCCACATCCACCTCATCCCTTCCCTCCCCATACTCGGGGTCAGAGATCTCAAGAAGGGCAAGATGGTCTGAGAAGTTTATCTTTACAGGAAAGGCAGAGGATTCTGCTATGGCGGAGAGCCTTTTTAGGCTCTCAAGAAAGTCCTCCCTTTTCAGGAGCACCTCATGGTTGAAGCTTCTTGGTATAACCGCCATGTAGTCTGGATACTCACCTTCCAGAAGCCTTACAGAAAGGCTCCAGTCCTCGCCTGTGAAGTGGGCAAAGGACTCATCCTTGCCAGAGTAAACAGGACCGATATAGTCCTTCATGAGCCCCTGAATTACCCTGAGGCTCTTTCTTGGTATTAGAAGTTCCACAGGAAAGGGGGAGTTTCTCCAGAAAAGGGCAAGCCTGTGCCCATCTGAACCCACAAAGTGAGTTTTCCCGTTCACCTCGTGAACATAAAGACCCTGGAGCGCATACCTGGCATCATCCTTTGATATGGCGTATTCCACCTTTTCTATCGCCCTCAAAAGGTCCATGGCAGGGAGTTCTGCAGAGGTTTCTGGCTGAGGAAACTCAGGGAAATCCTCCGGGTCAAGGGTTGTAAGCCTGAAAGTGCTCCTTCCTCCCCCTAAAACCAGCTTGTCCTCTTTCAGTTCAAGGGATACGGTAGCACCTGGAAGGCTCTTAACTATACCTGTGAGCTTGTCTGCGTTGACCGCAGTCCTTCCCTCCTCATCAATTTCAGCCCGGACTTGCAGGGAAAGGAAGTTTTCAAGGTCGGTTGCCTTCAGGCTCAAAGTCTCGTTTTCTGCACTCAGGAGGAAGTTGTTGAGTATGGGCAGGGCAGACTTCTTTTCTGTGGCGTTCTTCGCCTTCTGAAGAGCGGACAGAAACTCTCCCCTGTCAATTTTTAGTTTCATGGCTTATATTATAACTCAGTTGGCACCTCAAAAAACATGAAAAGAAAACATCCCTCATACCTGAATCTGAGTGAGGAGGAATGGAAGGAGCGTATAGGTAAGGCTCTTGAAATGCTCTCCCACTGCGAAGTATGCCCTCACATGTGCGGTGTAAACAGACTGGAAAATGAAACAGGATACTGCAAAACTGGTAGGTATGTGGTGGTGGCGGACTACTTCCCCCACAGGGGCGAGGAAAAGTCCATAAGAGGAAGGAGAGGCTCCGGAACCGTGTTCTTCTCCTACTGCAACATGAGATGCGTCTACTGTCAGAACTACACCATAAGCCATCTTGGAGAGGGGGAAGAGTTAAGGCCTGAAGAGCTTGCAGAGGTATTCCTCAGTTTGCAGAGGCTTGGTTGTCATAACATAAACCTGGTAAGTCCCTCCCATGTGGTGCCCCAGATACTGGAATCCCTCTACCTGGCGGTGAAGGGCGGGCTGAGAATTCCCATAGTCTACAACACATCCTCTTACGATAGCTTAGAGAGCCTGAAGCTCCTCCATGGCATAGTGGACATATACCTTGCAGACTTCAAGTATGCAGACGACCATGCAGGTAAAAAGTATTCAAAGGTGAGAGATTACCACACAGTAGCCCTCTCCGCCATAAGGGAAATGCACAGACAGGTAGGCGACCTTCAGCTAAACGCAGAAGGCATAGCCATAAAGGGCCTCCTGATAAGACATCTCCTTCTCCCAGGCAGCATAGCGGGAACACGGAAAATAATGGAAGAGCTGAGGGCAATCTCTCCGCGCATGGCTGTCAATGTGATGGAACAGTATATGCCCTACTATCAGGCTCACAAATACCCTGAGCTTTCAAGGAGAATAGACAGAAGGGAATACGAGGAAGCCCTTGAGTATGCAGAGGGCTTGACGCTGGTTATGGACTGAATATAGTTATTCCCTGAAACCTCCATGGTCAAGCAGAGAGAACCCATAGTGGCAATAGCTACACCCTTTGGTGAAAGTGCCATAGGAGCCATAAGGCTGTCGGGTCTGGGCGTGATGGAGAGGATAAGGGACCTGCTGGTTCTGAAAGGAAAGGTAAGGCCCAGGTATGCCCATCTGGTGAAGTTAAAGGATGCGGACTCAAGCGTGCTGGATGAGGGGATTCTCATATTCTACCCTTCACCAAGGAGCTACACGGGCGAGGATATGGTGGAGCTTTTCCTGCACGGAAACCCTCTCATTCTAAAGAGAGCCCTTGAGCTTTTCCTCTCAAGAGGTATAAGGCTTGCACAGCCCGGGGAGTTTACAAAAAGGGCATTTCTAAACGGAAAGCTGGACCTCCTTCAGGCTGAGGCGGTAGGGGACCTCATAGGTGCAAGGTCTGAACTTGCACTCAAATCTGCACAGAGACAGCTTCAGGGCGAGCTATCCTCGCTCATAAATTCTCTCAGGGAAAGACTACTTGAACTCCTCGCCTACATAGAGTCAGACATAGAGTTCTCCGAGGAGGATATACCCACGCTGAGCAGAGAGCAGGTCTTAGAGCTTCTTGAAAGTTTCATGAGAGACGTGGAGCTACTTCTCTCCACGGTAAAAACGGGAGAGTATCTCAGAAAGGGCATAAACCTTGCCATTGTAGGAAAACCCAACGTGGGAAAGTCCTCCCTTTTTAACGCCCTCCTTGGCAGAGAAAGGGCAATAGTCACCGAAATTCCAGGCACAACCAGGGACTTTCTTCAGGAAACGCTTACACTGAAGGGCGTGCCGGTAAACCTTATAGACACGGCAGGCATAAGATATACAGAAGACCCGGTGGAAAGGATAGGGGTAGAGAGAAGCCTGCAAAAGCTAAAGGAGGCACATATGGTGCTCTTCGTGGTGGACGCCAGCAATTGGCTGGAAGAAGAAGATATGGAGATATACTCCATGGTAAAAGGGCTGGAGCATATGGTGGTGGCAAACAAAGTGGACAGGGGTATTAAGCACAGTGTGCTGGAGACCTTTCCCGGGGCTATAAGGGTGAGCGCACTTTCCCATCACGGAATTGAGGAGCTGAAGGAAACAATATTACAGAAACTTGGCCTTCACATAAGCAACGGTCTACAGGTTTACATAACAGTCAGACACGAAAACCTCTTGAAAAAATCCCTGGAAGTGTTAAAATCATTAGTATACAGACTGAAGAGAAAAGACATATTTCCAGAGATAATCATGCTTGATTTGAGGGAAGCCCTTAGCTACTTGGAAGAAATTCTTGGGGTTATAAGCACTGAAGATGTGCTGGGAAGTATATTTTCAAGGTTCTGTATAGGAAAATAAAGGAGGTTTTTGAGTATGGAGCAGGTGCAGGAAAAGAAGGTCTATAATCTTGAAGAGCTTAAAAAGCTGTCCCTTCAGGAACTGCAGAAAATAGGCAGAGACCTTGAGCTTTCAAGGGTAACAGGGCTCAGGAAGGAAGAGCTCATAGAGAAAATACTCACAGTGCAGGCAAAAGAGGAAGGCCTGAACTTTGTAAAGGGCGTGCTTGAAATATTGCCAGAGAGTTACGGCTTCATAAGGAGCTCAGAGAACAACTACATGCCAAGCTATACGGATGTTTATGTGGCTCCCTCACAGATAAAAAGGTTTGGCCTGAGAACCGGGGACACCATAATAGGTTTTGCAAGACCACCTCAGGAGAAAGAAAAGTATCAGGCTCTTATAAAGATTGAGTCTGTCAATGGCCTTCCGCCAGACCCTGAAGTGCTCAGGGCAAGACCTCAGTTTGAAAAGCTCACCCCTTACCATCCAACAGAAAGGTTCAACCTTGAAACATCCCCAACAGAACTCTCTACCAGAGTCATAAGCCTCATTGCCCCCATAGGCAAGGGGCAGAGGGGTATGATAGTGGCACCGCCAAAGGCGGGTAAAACCGTCCTTCTTCAGAAGGTGGCAAAGGCCCTCATAGAAAACCACCCTGAGGTGCACCTCATCATTCTTCTCATTGACGAAAGGCCAGAAGAAGTCACAGAGATGCGGAGGATAGTGGGAGAGGGTGCGGAGGTGGTTGCATCCACCTTTGACGAGCCTCCAGAGAGACACATGCAGGTGGCAGAGCTTGTGGTAGAAAAGGCAAAAAGGCTCGTGGAGCTCAAGCAGGATGTGGTCATACTCCTTGACTCTATGACGCGTTTTGGAAGGGCTTCCAACGCGGTGACTCCCCCAACAGGAAGGGTGCTCACCGGCGGTATAGAGGCCACAGCCCTTCAGAGACCCAAGAAGTTTTTTGGTGCCGCAAGGAACATAGAGGAGGGCGGGTCACTGACCATAATAGCCACCGCTCTGATAGAGACGGGGTCAAAGATGGATGATGTTATATACGAGGAGTTCAAAGGCACTGGCAACATGGAAATACACCTGGACAGAAGGCTCATGGAAAGGAGGATATTCCCAGCCATAAACATAGAAAAGTCTGGAACAAGAAAAGAGGAGCTTCTTCTGGAAGACTGGGAGCTCCAGAGGATATGGGTTCTGAGAAAGTTCCTTGCCACCATGGACCCCATAGAAGCCATGGAGTTTCTCCTTGACAAGCTCAAGAAATTCAAGACTAACAAAGACTTCCTCAAGGCAATGCACAGCTGATGAACTTGCTTGAATATCAGAAGGGGCTTGAAAAGAGGCAGATAAAGGCAGTAAACCTCATACATGGCGAAGAAGAGTATGTTGTAAAGACATTTCTTGACAGGCTCAGAGAGCTAATGCCCACAAGAATCCTGTGGGGGGATGAACTTACCCCTCAGGACCTTGTCCGCGCCGTAAGCACCTCTGGTATGTTTACGGGTGAGGAGGCCCTGTTCCTTTACAGAGCTGAGGAGCTTTTCAAGAGCATTAAGGACTACAGGACTTTTATATCTTACCTTGAGAGGGTAAGGGGTAAGAAGGTCTTTTTCTACGTGGGCTATAAACTCACGGAGAAGGACCTTCAGAAGGAGCCCTTCCTGAGCCTGTCAAAGCTAGGTGATGTTTTGTATGCAGGCAAGCTAGACAGAAGAAGGGTAAGGGAGCTCGTGAAAAACAAACTGCTGAGGGAAGGAATAGGTATAGAGGAGGAGGCCCTCGAATACCTTCTGGATGCAACCTCCTATCAGCTTATGACCCTGAAGGGCGAAACTGACAAGCTTATACTCTATGGGAAAAAACACATAACCCTTGAGGATGTTAAAGCTATAGTGCTGGCAGACTGGGAGATGGGCATATTTGACTTTGTTGACGCCGTATTTTTCAAGGATTACGAAAAAGCCCTTAACTCCCTTACCTCAATCCTGAGATCTGGAACCCACCCCCTCCAGATACTTACTCTTCTTGTCAACTACACCATAAAGCTCTACACTGCAAAGGTCCTGGTTGAAGGTGGACAGGATTTAGAAAAAGCCCTCTCTGAGGTAGATGTCAGGCACAGGTTTCAGGTTATGAACTTCAAAAAATACATTGCTGAAAATTCCTCTGAAGAGCTCCGCTCACTACTCAGAAGGCTTTACCTTCTTGACATGGGCATAAAAGTTTACTACGCGGACCCAGCACAGGCGCTGAGGGAATTTGTGATAGAATACATACTACATGAGGAAGGCCCATATTACCCGGCAGACACGGGAGACCAGAATAGAGCTGACTCTGAACCTTGACGGCTCTGGAAACTACAGGGTAGAGACGCCAATCGGCTTCCTCACTCACATGGTGGAAACCTTAGCAAGACACGGAAGGTTTGACATAGAGCTTTATGCCGAGGGCGATGTGCATGTTTCACACCATCATACAGTTGAAGACGCCGGCATTGTCCTGGGTATGGCTTTTCTGCAGGCACTTGGAGATAAGAGGGGTATAAACCGCTACGGATATGCCATAGTTCCTATGGATGAAGCCCTTGCCCTTGCAAGCATAGATATCTCCGGAAGACCTCTCTTTTTCTACGAGGATATGAACCTGAGGGGGAAGATAACTGATTTTGACTTTGAGCTCATATGGGAGTTTTTTAAAGGTTTCGCCCTGGAGAGCAAGAGCACCATCCATATAAGGGTCCTGGCTGGAAAGATACTCCACCATGTGGCGGAGGCGTGCTTTAAAGCACTTGCGCTGAGCCTGAGGCAGGCTGTCAGCCTTACTGGCAGTGGAATACCATCAACCAAGGAAAGCCTTTAACTATTCATAAACTATGAAGCCATAAAGGTTCAGACTCTGAAGTCTCTCAAGTTCTTTGAGGGCCTCCTCCCTGCTTTCAAACCTGCCATAAAAAACCTTGAATACACCCGTGCTTTCTACAATCACCACATCCTTGAGGTTTAGCTCCCTCTCAAGCCTGTCTCTCCACGTTTTTGCAGCATTGACCGAAGAAAAGGCTCCAATCTGTATTCTGTAGAATTTTCCAGTTTTCTGGGTGGACTCAGTCTCCTGAGGTTTTGGATGTGTGCCAGTCCTGTCTCTGGAAGGGGCAGGAGGTTCTGATGGCTGAGGTGGATGTGTGAGCCTTAGCTGTGTGTCACTTCTTTCCTGAATTCCTGGCATGTTCTGTCTGCCTTGCTCGGCTATGAGGACGAGACTGAGAAGTTCATATGCCCGGGACTTGAGCTGGGATGTAGTCTGCCTGTCTTCAATAACCCTTCTCACGTAATCCTTTGCAGAAGAGTAGTTCCCAAGTCTGTATTCGGCTCCCGCCATGCTCAGGTATATGGATGGGTTCCCCATTCCATTGTTTATCAGACGCTGATAAACATCTCTTGCAGAGCTGTAATCTCCCTCTCCTTCATAAAACTGTGCAAGCTCGAGCTGTGCATCAAGGAACATGGGATTGTAAGCAACAGCCTTGCGCAGGTTAACAAGATAATCTTCACGCCTTTCTGTGGCCTGATAGACCTTTGCCAGAGAATAAAAGGCCATGTGCTTCTGGGGAAAGGCTTCATCCTCTATGACTTCTCTGAGAGCTTTCAGAGCCCTTTCGTAGTCCTTCTGTCTGTAATAAAGCACTCCAAGATTTAGCCTTGCCTCCGTATAAGTCTTATCTACCTGAAGCGCTCTCAAAAAGGCGTTCTCCGCCTTCTGGTATTCCTGCACCTCCATGTAGGCAAGACCAAGGGCATTCCAGACCTTTGACTCTGTGGGTGCAAGCTGTGAAGCTCTGAAGAAGTTGGCTATTGCCTCCGAGTAATTTTTGGCAATGTAGGAAGACATGCCGAGGTCATAAAAATACTGCCACTGGCCTTTAGTGCTTTCTTCCTGCCTTGCGGCACAGGAAAAAAGGGAGAAGATAAACATAAGCAGGAGAAATACCCTTATCATTTTAGTATTGCACTGCCAAAGACTGACCTCAGCTTCCTCAATTCATCTTCTATGTTCTCCGTGCGGACTGAAAGCCTGACTTTGTAAAAATTGTCTTCTTCAACTATGTTTACCCTGTATCCCATCTTTTTTGCCTTTTCAGCCACCCTTTCTGCACCCTCCCTACCTTTAAAAGCACCTAGCTGAACCGTATAAGTTTTAGGCTTCGTGGTTGGAGATTCCCTCCTCTCAGAAGTCTTAGGCTCAGCCTTGTTCTCAGCAGGCTTCACCGTATTTCTTTCCTCCCTTATCTTCTGAGCTATAACATCCTGCTCTTTGCCTTTTGGGGGTTGTTTCCCCTCGGATTTTTGCTGAGATGTTTCCTGCTTTGCTTCCTTAGCTACAGGCGGCACTTCTTCCTTTTGAGGAACAGGTTTAGCAGTCTCCTTTTCTTGGGGCAATGGTTTAACAACCAGAGGTGGTGGTTGAACCTGTTCTTCTTTAGTCTTTAGCCACTCGTTCAGACCAAGGTAAAAAAACACAAGGGCAACAAGTATTCCAAGAAGGATTATAAACCTTTCCCTTTTCACATTTACCCTCCTTTAGAAATAATTATAATCTCATAAACCAGCTCACAGTCTTTTTCAGACCATCTTCAAGCTGGGTCCTGGGAGACCATCCCAACAGGCTCTCCGCCTTGCGCGTATCGGGACACCTCCTTGGTGGGTCATCGGGTCTGGGCGGGAGAAATTCAATCTCTGAGGTAGAACCTGACAGCTCAACGATTTTTCTGGCAAGCTCAAGAATAGAAACCTCCTCGGGCTTTCCCAGATTTACCACTTCCCCTGCAAGACCTTCCACGGTAGAAAGTCTGAAAAGACCTTCTACAAGGTCATCTATGTAGCAGAAGCTCCTTGTCTGCGAGCCGTCTCCATACACTGGCAGGGGTTCACCTTTGAGAGCCTTTTCTATGAAGGTGGGTATTACCCTCCCATCTTTCCTTCTCATCCTTGGACCGTAGGTGTTGAAGATTCTGGCAATTCTCACATCAAGCCCGTGCTCCCGATGGTATGCCATACACAGGGCTTCGGAAAACCTTTTGGCTTCGTCGTATACGCTTCTTGGTCCTACCGGGTTTACATAGCCCCAGTAATCTTCCGGCTGAGGATGGACCTGAGCAGAACCATAGACTTCGGAGGAAGAGGCAAAAACATAGCGTGACTTCTTCAACTTTGCAAGACCGAGGGTGTTCAGGGTGCCCAGAGAGTCCACCTTCATGGTGTGTATGGGATGGTTCATGTAGTCCACAGGTGAAGCGGGGCACGCCAGATGAACAACAAGGTCAACCGAACCCTCCACATACAGGTAGTTGACCACGTTGTAGTGGATAAAGTGGAAATTTCTGTTCTCAAAAAGGTGGGCTATGTTGTCGGGAGAACCCGTCAGAAAGTTGTCCATGCCTATCACGAAAAAGCCTTCCCTCAGAAACCTCTCCGCAAGGTGCGAGCCTATAAAGCCCGCAACGCCGGTTATCAGAACCCTCATCTTCCCGTGGGGTAGTATTCAAAGCCCAGGGCTCTGACCTCCTGGGGTTCGTAGATGTTCCTGCCGTCCACTATGATGGGAAGCTCCATGAGCTCCTTTACCCTTCTGAGGTCAGCCCTTACGAACTCCTCCCACTCGGTAAGGATAAGAAGCGCGCTCGCACCCTCCACCGCAGAATACATGTCTTCTGCATAGCTTATCTGCCCACCCTCTGGAAACAGAAGCCTGAAATTTTGAATGGCCTTTGGGTCGTATAGGCTTAGCCTTGCACCCTCTCTGAGGAGCATTTCCACTATCCTTATAGAGGGTGCTTCTCTTATGTCGTCGGTGTTGGGCTTGAAAGAAAGTCCCCACACAGCAAGCCTTTTGCCCCTGACGCTCCAGAGGACGCCCTTGACCTTTTCCACGAACCTTACGGGTCTTTCCTGATTGACCCTTTCCACTTCCCTCAAAAGCCCAAAGTCAAGCCCGTAATCCTGTGCCATCCTGATGAAAGCCTTCACATCCTTTGGAAAACATGAACCCCCGTAGCCTATGCCTGCGTTGAGAAAGGCTCTGCCTATCCTCCTGTCGTAGCCCATACCGTCTGCCACCAGCTTTACATCCGCACCCGCCCTCTCGCACAGGTCGGCGACCATGTTTATAAAGGATATCTTCATAGCCAGAAAGGAGTTGCTGGCATGCTTTATAAGCTCTGCGGTTGATGGGTCTGTGTAGATGATGGGACAATCAAATTCCTTGTAGAGTTCTTCAAAGACCTTCTTTGCCCTTTCGCTCTCCACTCCTACCACTATGCGGTCGGGCTTTAAAAAGTCCTCCACCGCAGAGCCCTCTCTGAGAAACTCGGGGTTTGACGCCACGTCGTAGGGAATGCCCGGGTCTCTCAAATACCTCTGGACGGTCTTTTTTATGAGCGTGTGGGTGTTTATGGGAACGGTGGACTTCTCTATGAGGAGCTTGTAAGAGGTCATGAGCTTTGCAGTCTCACGGGCAACCTCCTCCACCTGAGAGAGGTCCGCAGAGCCGTCTGGCTTTTGAGGCGTGCCAACGCATATGAATATGACTTGGGAAAACTCCAGGCCCTCCCTCAGCTCCGTGGTAAAGGCTATCCTTCCCGCCTTCAGGTTCTCCTGAAGAAGCTCCTCAAGACCGGGCTCGTAGATGGGGCATTTGCCGGCACTTAAAAGCACCACCTTCTGCGGAACCTTCTCCACCACCATTACCTCGTGCCCAAGGTGGGCAAAGCAAACCCCCGTGGTAAGCCCTACGTATCCTCCTCCAACTACAGTCAGCTTCATGGCTTATATTTTAAGGCACCTCTTCACATCTTCTCAGGAGCGGACACACCAAGCAGGTCAAGGGCGGTCTTCAGAGTAACCTCTACTCCCTTAAAGAGGGCAAGCCTTGAGAACATCAAATTCCTGTCTTCTACCATTACCCTGTTGTGGTTGTAGTAGTGGTGAAAGTCCTTTGAAAGCTCCAGCAGTGAATAGGTGATAAGGTGTGGGGAAAGGGTCTGGGCTACTGCCTCAAAGGTATCCTTCATGTAGAGGCACCTCTTGATAAGCCTGAGGTCTTCCTCAGAGCTCAGCCTCTGCACATGGGGAGTAAGCTCCTCACCGTCCGGGTCTATTCCATACCTTTCCCTAACCTCCCTGAAGACTCCCCTGATTCTTGCGTGGGCATACTGCACGTAAAAGACGGGGTTTTCTGTGGTGTTTTTCTTTGCCAGGTCTATGTCAAAATCAAGGGGTGTATCGCCTGTCTTTGTGAGGAATATGAACCTTACCGCATCCTTTCCCACCTCTTCAAGAAGCTCCTGAAGTGTTATAAACTCCCCAGTTCTCTTGGACATCCTCACCTCCTGCCCTCCGCTCATAAGCCTTACCATCTGCACAAACTCCACCCATAGCCAGTCCTCTGGAACTCCAAGGGCTTTCAGAGCCCCCATAAGTCTTTTCTCATATCCATGGTGGTCCGCACCCCAGAGGTTTATCACCCTTTCAAAGCCTCTCTGAAACTTATGGTAATGGTAGGCTATGTCGGAGGCAAAGTAGGTGTATGAACCGTCAGACTTTCTCAGAACTCTATCCTTGTCATCCCCAAAGGCTGTGCTCTTAAACCAGAGAGCCCCTTCCTGCTTGTAGGTATAGCCCTTCTCCACAAGCAGGTTTATTACCTCCTCAAGAAGACCAGTTTTGTGCAGGCTTCTTTCACTGAACCACACATCAAAACTCACACCAAGAAGGTCAAGGGTATCTTTTATATCCTCAAGGAGTCTTCTATGGGCGTATTCTCTTGTAATGTCTATTGCCCTTTCCCTTTCTATTCCAAGCAAATCTTCTCCATAAAAGGCCTTGAGGTCCTTTGCAAGTTTTGTAATATACCTGCCCCTGTAACCTTCCTTTTCAAAGGTCTCTCTAAGCTGTGGGTCCTCCTTTCCAAAAAGCTCGTAGTATCGGTAAAGCACAGAAAGCCCCAGCATGTAGACCTGATTGCCTGCGTCGTTTATGTAGTATTCGCGCACTACCCTGTGCCCCAGCCTCTTGAGGACCCTTGATAGCACATCTCCCACCACCGCACCCCTTCCGTGTCCCACGTGAAGAGGGCCTGTAGGATTTGCACTGACAAACTCCACCTGAAGAAAGATTGGTTTCTCTACAGGAGGAAAGAAGTAGTTACCTCCATCTCTCAGAAGCTTTGAAAATTCTGCCTTCAAGAACTCAGGCTTAAGGCGGAAGTTTATAAAACCTCTTACCGCCTCTGCGGTAAAATCTTTTGCCGGCAAGACGCTGACAAGCTCCTGAGCTATCTGTGCAGGGCTTTTCCTGAGCTCTCTCGCCAGTAGAAAGGCTATGTTTGTAGCATAATCTCCATGCTCCCTTTCTCTGGGTGGTTCAAGGTTACAGTGGTTTATTTCAAGAGAATAAAGACTATTTATGCTCTCCCTGAGGGCTTTTTTTAGGATTTCCTTCATACACTAATATTTTAACATCTTTCATAAATCTCACAGATGTGCCTTAAAGAATCCCACTGCCTTTCTTCTGGCATCGCTTTTAGCTTCCATTCCCAGTTTCCGTGAGAAACACCTGGCGTGTTAAGTCTTCCCTCCTCTCCGAGTCCTAAAAAATCTTGCATAGGGATGATGCAGTATTTTGCCACAGACATCAGGGCAAGCCTGACCATGGCATGGCTTATGCTATCTGGCGCATAGCTAAGGTAGTCAAGCACTCTAGCTCTCTGCCATTCGCTGAGTTCTCTAAAAAACCAGCCCTTTATGGGCATGTTGTCGTGGGTGGTGGTGTAGACTACAGAGTTTTCCCTGTGGTTGTGGGGAAGGTGAGTGGAGTTTTTCTCAAAGAAGGCAAAGGCGAGCACCTTCATGCCCGGCAGACCAAAGTGGTCTCTGAGGGCTATTACCTCCTCATCTATGGTTCCGAGGTCCTCTGCGATAAAAGGCATGTGGGGAAACTCCCTCTTTATGGCGTCAAAGAGCTCATAACCCGGCGCCTTTTCCCACCAGCCCTTTTCTGCGGTCTTTTCTCCGTAGGGCACCTGATAGAAGGCGGAAAAGCCCCTGAAGTGGTCAAGCCTGACCACGTCAAAGAGCCTAAGAGCATGCCTTATCCTAAAAAGCCACCAGTCAAAGCCCCTCTCTCTTAGCCTTTCCCAGTGGTAGACGGGGTTTCCCCAAAGCTGTCCAGTTTTTGAAAAGTAGTCAGGGGGCACGCCAGCAACCACCTGCGGAAGCCCATCTTCTCTCAGCTTGAAAAGCTCTCTGTTTGCCCACACGTCGCTACTGTCGGGTGCAGGGTATATGGGCAGGTCTCCCACAAGAAGCACCCCCTTTGAGCTGGCGTAGGCTTTGAGAGAACTCCACTGCCTGAAGAAAAGATACTGAACTGCCTTTTCTTTTCTTATGTCCTCCTCTGATATCTCCGGCATGTCCTTCCACTCCCACCAGGGCTTTCTGGTCCTTTTCTTTATGGCGGTATACCTTGCGTAATCCTCAAGCCAGAGGCGGTTTTCTTCGCAGAAGCGCTGGAAGTCTTCGTCTTCTTTAAAGTTTTCAAGAGCCTTCTGGAGCACAAACTCTTTGAGCCTGTAGACTTCTTGATAGTTTACGCGGTCTGAGGGCTCTAACTTGATGCTCTCTAGGGTGTTTCTGTCTATGAGCCCATCCTGATAGAGTAGCTCGGAGCTTATGAGGATGGGGTTTCCCGCAAAGAGGGAGCTGGAAAAGTAGGGAGAGTTCCCGTGCTCTGGCTCTGTGGGGCTGAGGGGCAGAACCTGCCAGAGGCTCTGACCTGACTGCGCAAGAAGGTCTACAAAGCGGTAAGCGGAAGGTCCGAGGTCTCCTATACCAAAGTCTGAAGGCAGAGAGCTTATGTGAAGAAGTATGCCAGCTCTTCTCTCCATCAGGTCAATTATAGCCTGTGGTCAAAAGACAGAGTTCAGGATTGACATTGAGAAAAATCATGTTATATTAATGTTAAAGTCATGTTAAAACCACAGGAGGTGCTAACATGGATGTGCTTGGTTTCCAGCCCATGTGGTATGTGCCCACAGTAGGCAGTGCCACGGTCATTGCCATCATAGCCTCTATTCATGTGCTGGCGTCCCACACCTCAGTGGGTGCGTCAATCCTGCTTGCCTACCTTGCCACCAAAGCCTACAGAGAGAACATCCCCCAGATATACGACTACATCAAGAAGTATCTTCTGGCACTGCTGGTCTTTTCCTATGTGTCTGGTTCCATAACCGGTCCTGGAATATGGTTTTCTGCCACAGTAGCAAACCCACGGGGAATCTCAGCCCTTATTCACAACTTTGTGTGGGTCTGGGCGGCGGAGTGGATATGGTTTGTGGCAGAGGTTACCCTTGTCTATATTCTGTATTACACCCTTGGAAGGATTGACCAGAGGAGCTGGCTCAGGCTTGCCTGGACCTTTGCCGTAGGCTCATGGGCGACCATGTACATTATCGTGGGCATACTCTCCTTTATGCTCTCCCCCGGACATGAAAAGTGGTTTACAACCGGCAACATCCTGGACGCTTTTTACAACAAAAACTACTTCCCCCATCTTCTGATGAGAAGCTCCTTCATGTTTGCCATAGCGGGCACCATAGGCATAGTCATCGCAAGCCTGATGAAAAAGGATATCTCAGAAAAGGTCTACAAGGATATAGTCAGGACCATGTCCTATTGGGGCATTGGTGGGCTTGTATTTGGAAGCATGTTCTTTGGATGGTATGTCTCCACACTGCCAGAAAGAAGTCTTATAATGCTTGCGGGCATAATTCCCAAGTGGTATTACGCCCTTATATTTGCCATATTGCTCGTAGTTCTTGCACACTTTGTGCTGACCTCAATAAAACCCACGCTGGCAAGACCCTACATCGCATACCCCATATATGCTCTTATCTTTTTCATGGGCGTCTACCCAGAGGAGAAGATAAGGGAAACAATCCGCAAGCCCTACGTGGCTGGTGAGTTTGTATGGGTAAACCAGATTATAGCCAGAGATGTGCCTGCAAAGGGCATACACTCTGAGATAAACACGATAAACGAAAAGGGTTTTCTGAGAGTAAACGCCTTTGTGCCGGAGGGTCTAAAGACCATCACACCGGAGAACAAAATAATGGCAGGCAAGGCGGTGGCAATACTTCAGTGTTCTGGTTGCCACAACGTGACGGGTAATACGGGTCTAAGACCTTTTGCGAAGAAGTTTGAGGGTATGACCAGCGAAGAAGCCGTCTATGGCTTCCTTTCTAACTACCTCACACCTCAGAACCACCCTGCCTACATGCCCTACTTTGTGGGTAAGGATGAGGAGCTCAGAGCTCTTTCCGCCTACATAGCGGACATGGTCTCAAAGGGCGGACGGGTTTCTGCAAAGATTGAAGTGCCAAAAATCAGTCTTGAGGCACATAGATAAGGAGGTGCTGTCATGAGTATTACGGTCTATCAAAACCTTACAAGGTGGTTTTTGCTTGGTTTGCTTGCTCTCATGCTCCTTGGTGGCAGGCTTGCCTTCGCCGGGCAGTCCCCCGCAGAGGTGGGTGCTATGCTAAAGGCGATGGCTGACCCGGCAGGAGCACCCTTTTTCCCTGTGGTGATGCAGGTTCTGCAGGTGCTCACATGGGCTCTTCACATACTCTTTGTCTGGACCTCAATAGGTGGGCTTTTCTATGCCATCTATGGCTTTACGAGAAGAGATGAAAACCACCAGAGGCTTGCGCGAGCCATGCTGGAGCTTTCCAAGGTCTCAGTTTCTCTTGCCATAGTGCTTGGTGTGGCACCGCTTCTATTCTATCAGGTCATATACGACCCCCTCTGGTATGCCTCTGCCAACCTCTCGGCAAGCTGGTATATTATGTTCATAGTTTTTCTTCTGATTGGCTACTATCTTATATGGGGTGCATACTTTACAAAGATGAAGCCTCAACTGGCTATCTTCTTTTCCATAGGTGGTGTCATCTTTCTCTTGCTTGTAGGCTTTATTATCCACGTAGTCAACTATCAGGCTCTTTATCCTGAAAAGTGGGTAGAATGGTATACTTCTGGCGGGACAACCATGAACCACTCTGGATGGAACATCTATAAGTTCAACATATTCAGATATCTTGCCTTTCTGGTTTTCCCCGCCGTGGCAGTCACAGGCGTGTTTATGATGCTCTACGCATGGTATTTTGGCAAAAGACCTGAGTTTGAAAAGAGCTATGTGGATTTCTCCGCAAGGCTGGGTGCAAAATTGGCTCTTGTGGGCGGTGCTGGCTGGATTGTTTTCCATATCCTCTACATACTTTCAATTCCTTCTGAGTGGCAGGCAAAGGGAAGCATCTTTTCATGGCTCTCGGTTCTTGGACTACTGCTCTGCGCCGGGGTAATATTTATAGCCCAGAAAAATCCTGTTGGTATGGCAATCCCTTCTCTTGTAGCAGGCACGGTGGCAACTCTTCTTATTGCAGTCTTTAGAGAATACCTGAGGGTTGCCTCCACCGCACGCTTCGGATACTCCATATACGAATACAAGGTAAACCTTGAGTGGCTCAGTCCCATGCTTTTTCTGGGAACAACCCTTACCGGTCTTATTCTCTATGCCTATGCCTGGTGGATGGCATACAGGGCAGGCAGGACTCCAAAGGGTCAGGTCTACCAGGCCAGCGAGACAGAATACCACCTTGGAGAGGCCTCTGTTTTCATAGTCATACTCTGGGCGGTCGTCTTTATCGGCACAGGCCTCATTATCATAGCCAGAAACTACGTATAAAAGCTCCGGCGGGCGTCTGCCCGCCCTGATAAAATCTAAAAGATGAACATATTCAGAGAGTATGCACCGCTCGTCCTGATACTCCTGGCTATTCCTGTTGCCGGATTCTTTGCAGAAAAGGTTTTGTTTTACAAGCTGAGAAAACTTTCCCAGAAAACACCATGGGGCTGGGATAAGGTGCTTGTGGATGCGTTAAGATTTATGCCCACCTTATGGTCTTTTCTGCTTGCTATCTATCTCCTTTCTGAAGAGGTCAGGCTGCCAAAAGGCATGATTGCCTTCAAAGATAAGTTCCTGTGGGTTATCTTCATCCTCTCCTTTGCTCTACTTCTATCAAGACTCGTAGGAGGCTTTCTGAAACTGTATATGAGTCGCTACAGGGAGGATATGCCAGCCACCTCTCTTGTGGTGCAGTTTGCCCGTGTGGTGGTTCTCCTCGTGGGTGTGCTCGTTGCTCTTGACAAGATTGGCATAGCCATAACCCCCATACTTACGGCCCTCGGTGTGGGAGGTCTGGCGGTGGCTCTGGCTCTCAGGGACACGCTGGAAAACCTCTTTGCAGGTTTTCATGTGCTTGCCACAAGGCAGATAAAGGTTGGAGACTACATAAGGCTTCAGAGTGGCGAGGAGGGTTTTGTGGAAGACATCACCTGGAGAAACACCATCCTCAGACAGCCTGCCAACAACCTCATAATAGTGCCCAACTCCAAGATATCCACCTCCATCATAACCAACTTCCACATGCCCCAGCCGGAGATGAATGTGATAGTCCCTGTGGGAGTATCTTACGAAAGTGATCTGGAGAAGGTAGAGAGAGTCACCCTAGAAGTAGCAAGAGAGGTGCAGAGAGAAGTGGAGGGTGCTGTGCCGGACTTTGAACCAAGAATTCGCTTTACTGCCTTTGGGGATTTTTCCATCAACTTTAACGTGATACTGAGGGCAAAGGACTTTGACAGCCAGCACATTCTCAGGCACGAGTTTATAAAAAGACTTAAAAGACGATACGAGGAAGAAGGTATAAAGATACCTTTCCCTGTAAGGGAGGTCTATCTAACTTCTGCCTCCAAACAGTAGTGTCCCTATCCTCACTATGGTGGCACCTTCTTCTATTGCGGTCTCAAAGTCTTGGGACATACCCATGGAGAGGTGGGGAAGTTCCAACTTAAACTCCTCCTGGAGCTGCTCTCTTAGCCTTCTGAGAAGGGCAAAGTAGATTCTGACCTCCCCAGGGTCTTCCCTGTAGGGTGGGATACACATGAGACCCAGAACCTTTATGTTCTGCATCTGAAGACAATTTTCAAAGAAAGACCTGAGGTTTTCTGGTTCAACTCCACCCTTTGTCTCTTCACCCCCCAAGTTGACCTCTATGAGAACCTCCTGAACCCTGCCAAGTTTCTCTGCCCTTTTCTGAAGCTCTTCCAGCAGGCTTTCCCTGTCCAGAGAGTGTATGAGGCTAACTTTGTCTATGATATACTTTACCTTGTTGCTCTGAAGCCTGCCTATAAAGTGCCAGTCTATGGGAAGGTCTCTAAGCTCCTGGTATTTTTTGAGAAACTCCTGAACCCTGTTTTCTCCAAAAGTCTTCAGCCCGCAGTGGAAAAACTCCCTGAGCTTTTCAGAGGGAACGCCCTTTGAGGCTCCAAGGAGGAGCACCTCTTCCCTTTTTCTACCTGCACGCTCACAGGCTCTCTCAATTCTCTCCTCTATCTCCCTCAATCTATCACAGCTCATGGCGTTAACCTAACGCCTGCTTCTTGAGCCTCAGCCAGGTTTTAGCTCGGGGACACGCTGACCTGCGAAGATATCCTCCGGAGCCTGTCCAGATATGGAGGCGAGCCTCTCGTTGAGCTCTCTGAGTTCAGACTTCACAAAAGAGTGGCTTACAAAGTCTACTTGTCCTCCCGGGTCTATGAGATAGATGGTGGGCACAATCTGCACATCATAATCAACAGATACCCAGTAGTCTGGATAGTCTACGAGCTGAGGGAAAGTCAATCCGTATTTTTTTGCAAATTCCCGCACCGCATGCTCCGGGTCCTGAGCTATGCCCCAAACTGTCACCACATGCCCGTAGAGCTTATGGAGCCTTTCTACAAAAGGCAACGTGAGCTGACAGGCAGGGCAGGTAACCTTATAGAAAACAAGAAGTTTATAGCCAACAGTTTCTGCCAGAGAATGGAAGTGGCCCTCTCTCTCTGGCAGCTCAAAATCCTTCGCCTTTTCTCCCAACTTTAGCGGCATGCGTCACCTCCTGTGCTGAATCTGTATCTGAACGCCTCCACCCACGTCCACTTTGCCCTCCTCTCTGCTTACCACCGCTGAGCAGCTCGTCAAAAACAGAATCAGAAGACTAATCCAGAACATCTTTAAGCACCCTGTAGGTTCTGCTGGCAGGAAGACCCATAACCGTGTAGAAGTCCCCCACTATCTTTTCCACAAACCTCGCACCCATGCCCTGCACCGCATAGGCACCTGCCTTGTCCATGGGTTCATCGGTGGAAATGTATTCCTCTATCTCCTCCCTTCCCATCTGTCTAAATTTGACCCATGCTGTGTCATGGAAGCTCACCCTTTTTCTGGGAGATATTATGCAGACGCCTGTTATCACCCTGTGCCATCTTCCCGAAAGGTTCACAAGCATCTGCCTTGCCTCTTCCCTGTCTCTGGGCTTCCCCATTATTCTGTTTCCAAGCACCACAAGCGTGTCTGCTCCCAGCACAGTGGCAAACTTGTAATCTTTCCATACGGTAAAAGCCTTTTTGAAGGCGAGCCTCCTTGCGGTAAGTATGGGCCTGCCCTGATGGCTCTCTTCCACATAAGAAGGTATCACCAGAAACTTAAAGCCAAGCATGCTGAGTATCTGAACCCTCCTCTTTGATTCGGAGGCAAGTATTAAAAGTCTCACCCTCTATATTTTAAACCTTTTAAAGGTGCTGGTCAAAAGGTCAAGAAGCACATGAAAAACTTCAGAGAGGACCACTCCCAGTGCAAAGTAGAAGACCTCTTCTCTATGGGCAAGCTCTGAGAAAAAGTCAAAGGGGTCAAAGCTAAGGAGAAGGTCCTTCAACTGGGGCAGATACTCAGAGGAAATACCCAGCAGGACAAAGTAAAGGAACAGAAACATGAAGGAAAAGTATGCAAGCCTTAGAAAAGTGCCCAGAAGGGGTATGTGGGATGCTCCCCTGTGCTTTGAAAGGAGCTGATAAGGTCTCCAGACAATTTTCAGAGTCTTCCACCTTTTTGATGGTTTTGAACGGGAAAGGTCAAGGTCTGGAGAGAGAAAGAAGGTTCCAAAGAGGTATCCAGCTGTGAAGGGAAGGTAGAACTCCTTTGGCAGGTAATACAGACATGCAGGGAGGGCAAGGAGGTTCACAAAGTCGTGACTTCTTCCCAGAGCCAATCAGACCTCCACATCCACCAGCAGGAGCGTGTTGGGTCTTCTCCTGTCTGGCTGATAGACTATTCTTCTTGGTTTTGCCCCGGGAAGGGGTAGTCTTCCATTTATATTGCTGTCCCAGGAAAGCAGATTGAAGCCCTCAACCCTAAACATGAGCCTCTCCCTGCTGCCACCCACAAGCCTGAGGTTCAGGGGCTCAGACAGAAATACAGGCTCAGGAAAACCTTCACCGTAGGGCTCAAGCTCTTTAATGGTCTGGTATAGCTCCTGGTCCACATGGCACAGGGGAAGGGTCATGTCTATGTATAGTTTTCCTTCCTCTGAAGAGAGTTCGGAGAAAAGAGGTATTGCCAGGCTTTCAAATTCTGGTATGTTTTCTGTTCTTATGGTGAAGCCTGCCGCAGAGGCATGTCCACCCCATTTAACAAAAAGATGGGAAAGTCTTTTGAGTATTGAGTGCACATCCATACCTTCCACTCCTCTCACGGAGGCGCTTGAATATTCCTTACCCACTGATATGACAACGGCAGGTTTTGAGAAGAGTGCCGAGAGCCTGCCAGCCACTATACCCGCAACACCTCCAGCCCAGTCCTCAAGCTTGACTATGATAACACTCTGCTGGCTCTGCTCACGAGCCTGCTGGATAGCCTTATCAAAGGCCAGATGGCTCAACTGCCTTCTGTGCTGGTTTAGCCTGTCTATCCTTTCCACCAGGACCCTTGCCTTTTCTTCCTTATCTTCGAGAAGCAGCTTGAGTGCCACATAAGGCTTGGCAACCCTGCCGGGTGCGTTCAGCCTCGGTGCAAGGGAAAAGGCAATGTCCCTTGAGCTCACTTCGTCCCTAATGCCTGACCTTTCCATCAAAAACCTTATGCCGGGTGCATGGAAGCCACCCTTCAGCACATGGTTCAGAAGTCTTATACCGTTAGAGACAAGTATCCTGTTTATCAAGTTCATGGGCATAACGTCTGCCACAGTTCCCATACAGGCAAGGTGCAGATAGTTACGCACATCCAGGTCAAGCTCCAGGCTCCTCCTCAGAAGTGCAGACATATAAAAAACAAGTCCTGAGGAGGCTATCTCTCTGAGTTCTCCCCCCTCTCCGAGCTTTGGGTTCACCATTAGAGCTCTTGGCATATCCTCAGGCAGATTGTGGTGGTCAAGCACTATAACGGGTATAGTTGAGTGGCTCAGTTCTTCCACTGCAGTGCTTCCGTTGTCCACGGTTATGAGAAGGTCCGCATACCTGCTGAGCTTGATGACAAGCTCTTTTGTAAGCCCGTAGCCCCTCTTTCTTGAAGGGAGAAGAGGCAGAACCCTTGCACCAGCTTTTTTCAGAAGGTGGTAGAGTATGGCTGTGCCCGTTATACCATCCACATCGTAATCTCCAAATATCACTATCCTCTTGCCCCTCTTTACGTAGCTACCTATGAGTTCTACAGCCTCCTGTATGTTTGGAATGCCAAAGGGTGGAAGAAGCCTACTGAGCCTGCTTTCCAGAGCCTCTTCACCGAGATTTCTGTTGGCGAGGAGTTGAGCTTTCAGAGGTCCAAGCCTTTCAGAAAGGTCCGCCTCAGGCTTTATAAACTCGCTGAGAAGAACCCATTCTTTTCCAGAAATACCTTTCATACCCTTTTCAGAGCCAGAAACTCCTCGCACCACTTTGATATGCTGCCTGCACCCATAAAGAGAAGCACATGGTTATCAGAAACCTTTTCCTCAAGGGCTTCAAAGAGTTCTTCCTTTGTAGGACAGTAAACACAGCCTGCCCTGGCTGCAATTTCTTCTGCTTTTATTCCATAGGAGTTTTTCTCACCAGCAGGGTATATGTCCGCAAGAAGGCAGAGGTCTGCCTCCTTCAGCACGCTGATAAAGTCCTCAAAAAGATGGTAAGTTCTTGAATACCTGTGAGGCTGAAAAACGAGTAAGAGACGCTTTTCAGGATGCATATCTCTTATGGCATTTATAACCGCTCTTATCTCCGTAGGGTGGTGTCCGTAGTCGTCATAAACTGGGGCCTCTCTGAAGTAGCCCTTGAATTCAAGCCTTCTCTCTGCATTCCTGAAGCCTTCAAGAGCTCTGACCACATCCTCAGAACTGAGCCCTGCCTGATGGCATACGGCAAAGCAGGCAAGGGCGTTGTAAACGTTGTGCCTGCCAGGCACACCAAGATGAACTTCACCAAGCTTTTGCCCATCGTGCCAGACCTCAAAGGCATATCTGCCATCTACGAGCCTGAGATTCTCAGCAGTGTAGTTTGCCACTGACCGAATACCAAAGCTCACCACCCTTCTATGAGTCCTCTCTGCTACCCACCTGCAGTTTTCGTCGTCCCAATTGAGCACTACAAAGCCATAAAAGGGCACAGCATCTGCAAACCTGAGAAATGCCTGCTTTATATCCTCAAGGTCTCTGTAAAAGCCTATGTGCTCCCTGTCTATGTTGGTTATGACTGCCACTGTGGGCAGAAGTTTTAGAAAACTGCCGTCGCTCTCATCCGCCTCTGAGATTATGAGATTGTCCTTACCCAGCTTTGCGTTGGAGCCAAACCTCTGAAGGACCCCGCCTATGAGAACAGTGGGGTCATGTCCGGCTTCATGATAGGCATGAGCTATCATGGAGGTGGTGGTGGTTTTCCCGTGAGAGCCGCATATGGCTATGCCCTCGCCCAGCCTGAAGAGCTCTGCGAGCATCTCACCCCTGGGTATGACGGGTATACCAAGCTCCCTAGCCCTTTTTATCTCTGGATTTTCTTCCGAAACCGCCGAGGAGTAGACTACAACCTGAGCATCTTTCAGGTTTTCTTCCGAGTGTCCTATGTAAACCTTCGCACCCTTTTTTCTTAGCAGTTCCGTGTTCTTGTTCTCCCTTATATCTGAGCCAGAGACCTCATAGCCGAGCTCAAGAAGTATCTGGGCTATACCACTCATTCCGATTCCGCCAATTCCCACAAAGTGAAAGCTTTTGACCTTTTCTCTGAACATGGGTATATTATAATTCCCCTCAGTGCCCGTAGCTCAGCTGGACAGAGCGTGGGTCTCCGGAACCCAAGGTCGGGGGTTCAAATCCCCCCGGGCACGCTCATGACCATACGCCAGGTAGTTTGTATCCACATTGAGAACAGGCTCCGTCTCTAAGGTGGTTCACTGTCCTGTAGCCAAGCCTTTCTATTACCTTTTTACCACAGCCTGGGCAGTAAGTGGACTCAAGGTCCTCATTCCAGTAGTTGCCTACATAGACGAAGTTAAGCCCCTCCTCCTTGCCAATCTCATAAGCTCTTTTCAGCTTTTCTATTGCGGTTGGGGGAACATCCAGCATCCTGTATGCGGGGAAGAACCTGGATACGTGCCAGGGTATGTCTTTAGAAAGACTTGCTATAAAACGGGCTATTTCCTTTATCTCCCTCTCAGAGTCGTTGTATCCCGGTATCAGAAGCGTGGTTATCTCAATCCATATTCCCCTCTTGAAAGCGTATTCTATGGTCTTCAGAACTGGCTTTAGCCTTGCACCGCACACTTTTCTGTAAAAATCATCTGAAAAGGACTTCAGGTCTATGTTCATGGCATCAAGGCAGGGTAAGGCTGTGTCTATTGCCTCTTCAGTTTCGTATCCGCTCGTGACAAAAACATTCCTTATACCTTTCTCCCTTGCAAGTTTCATCACATGATAGGCAAATTCAAAGAAGATTACAGGCTCATTGTAGGTGTAGGATATGGAGGGGGTTCTGTAAAGCTCTGCGAGTCTCACGATTTCTTCCGGATTCATCTCTTCACCAAAAACCTCGTAATTGTGCGTCTGGGGATACTGGGAAATTTCCCAGTTCTGGCAGAACTGACAGGAAAAGTTACAGCCCACTGTGCCTATGGAAAGGCTGTGGGTAGAAGGTAGAAAGTGATAGAGGGGCTTTTTCTCTATAGGGTCAACGTTTATGGCGGACACAAGTCCATAAACTGTCAGGTAGAGGCTATCGCCTTCCTTTACCCTCACCCCGCACTTCCCGTATTCTCCTTCTCCAAGAAGGCATCTCTGATGGCAGGCTTTACACAATATCTTTCCATCTTTCCTTTCACTGAGCCATGCAACAGCTTTCACAGGTTTAAATTTAAACCCATGATAGTCAGAAAACCAGCGGTGGCGGGCTACTTTTACCCTTCAGACCCGTATGAGTTGAAAAGAAGGGTAGAAGAGCTGATGGAAGAGACCTTAGAGCCCAGGGGTGAAGTAATGGGTCTTATAGCACCCCATGCGGGATACGATTACTCTGGAAGAACTGCAGGGAAAGTCTACTCCCTCATCAAAGACAAACTCATAAGGAGGGTGCTTCTCATCGGACCCTCTCATTTTGTAGACTTTGATGGTTATTCCTTTGGGAGCTTTGAAGCCTTTGAAACACCCCTGGGAAGGGTGTTTGTGGACAGGTTAAGCGTTGAGAAATATGCAGGGGAAAGGAGGGAATTTTTCCAGGATGAGCCGCACCTGTGGGAACACTCCCTTGAGGTTCAGCTCCCCTTCCTCCAGCTTGCCCTCGGTGAATTTCTGCTAATCCCTGTAGTTTATGGAAGGGTCAGGGCACAGGAATTAAAGAAACTTATTGAACACTTCTGCAAGGAGGATACACTCTTTGTGATAAGCTCGGACCTCAGCCATTACTATGATGAACAAACTGCAAAAAGACTTGACAGCCACTGCCATGCGTGGATTCTGTACGGGGACAAAGAGCAAAAGGGATGGTGTGAAGCCTGTGGTAAAAAGGGCATAGAGGGCGCTCTGCTTTATGCAAAGGGAAAAAATATGAGGGCAATCCTTGTGCATTACAGCACCTCAGCAAAGGCATCTGGGGACAGGAGCAGAGTTGTGGGATATGGGGGATATGCCTTTATCTCATGATGTAATAGAGCATGAAGGGGTAATGATTTAAAAAGCCCTCAAAGTCCTCCTCCATGAGCCTTCTTATAAGACCTCTTCTTTCCTCCATATAGAAGACCCTAGCCCCGGGCACCCCTGCCAGTTGTCTCGCCCTGTTTATGGCATCCTGAAGGTTTCCAGGCTCGTCCACAAGACCCAGCTCCTTTGCTACCCTGCCCGTGAAGATTCTCCCGTCTGCTATTTCCTTTAGCTTCTGTTCACTTATCTTCTTTGAGCGGTATTTAAGGATAGCCTGAAGGAACTGTTCATAGGCATCTTCTATGGTCCTCTGTAGATACTCTTTTTCCTCGGGCGTCAGTTCCCTAAAGGGGGATAGGGTGTCCTTGAACTTGCCCGTCTTTATGGCTGTGGTCTTTATTCCAAGCCTTTCAAAGAGGTCCTTGAGCTCCGTATGCTGAACTATGACTCCTATACTGCCTGTTATGGTTCCGGGGTTGGCAAATATCACGTCCGCAGGTGCAGATATGTAGTACCCACCAGAGGCGGCCACATTTCCCATGGAGACCACCAGAGGCTTTCCGGAAGTTTTAAAGTCCTCAAGGGCTCTGTATATCTCCTGAGAGGCTCCCACAGAGCCTCCCGGGCTGTCAACTCTCAGCACGAGGGCCTTGATGCTTTTGTCCTCTTTTGCCTGCTGAATTCTTGATACTATCCTGTCGGGCTCAATTATGGCACCCTTTACCTTTATGACTGCCACCCTGTCGCCGACGGGAACTCTTGAAAGCAAAGAACTCAGAAAGCCAAGCACCAGAACTATTATGCCAAAAATTAAAAGCCTTCTAAGCCACTTTTTCATGTCTTTTTTCCCTCAGAAGCCAGAGGGCGAGAACCACAGAAGCGAAGACCATAAGCAGGGCAACCACCTGATTCCACGTGAGCCCAACTCCAGGAATTGGGGGCGTTACCCCCCTGTAAAACTCAAGGGAAAACCTGAGAATACCATACAGGAGCATATAGAGGGAAAAGACAAAGCCATCAAAGGGCTTTCTCCTGTATGCCAGGAGGAGTATAAGAAAGATAAGAATCAGACCGGAGAATTCCATGAGCTGGGTGGGATAGAGGGGCATATAGGGAGGTGCAACCGCACCTGGAGGAAAGACCACGTAGAAGAAGGGAAACCTGTCAGAAATATGTATACCCGGAAGGACAGAACCATCAACTGGAAAGGGCTTACCATAACAGCACCCCGCAGAGGTGCATCCCAGTCTTCCAATGGCATGGGCTATGCTGAGGGAAACCACCGCCATATCTGCGGTCTTCCAGAAGGGCAGGCGGTATTTTAGCATTCCCACAAGCGCCCCAAGCACTCCACCCACAAGACCCCCGAAGAAGTTCATACCCCCATTCCATATGGCGAGTATGTCCTTTAGGCTCTGAACCTGCTCGGGGTGTTCTATCACATAAGAAAGCCTTCCACCCACTATGCCAAGAAGAAGGGCAAGAAGAAGCGTATTCTCCACGTGGTTTGGGTTTATGGCTTCTTTCTTTGCAAACCTGAGCATGAGCCAGTAGGCAAGGAGCGCCCCCAGGGCCACGAGAACCCCGTAGGTGTATATCTTTATGCCAAATACTTCTATCAGTACAGGATACATAGCTAAAATTTTAAACTATCCACTGTGAGGGTAAGGCTTATACCCTCTGTATGAATTCTTATGGCTCTTGCATAACCTTCCCTTGACCATTCAAGATAGCTGAGAGTAAGCTTTCTGTCTCTATTCTTATCGTAAAACTCTGCAAAGCTGAGCCTTCCATCTCTGAAGACATACCTTGACCTGAAAAGTCCCTCATCCCTCTCAAAATAGACTCCAGAGGGAGAGCAACCCATCTTCTCATCACCTCTGAGCACTCTGCCAAAGATTATGCCGTCCGGGCTGACAGGAAGGTCAACGCAGGCACCTCCCACACAGAGATTGTTGAGGGACACTTCAGCACTTTTCCCCTCACCACTTATTGTAAACCTGCCCTCAGACTTCTGAACACTTACAGGAATCCTCAGAAGTCCATACCTGAGAGAAAGAGCCGCAGTATAGGATTGTGGAGCACCATATTCAGAGTAGGCCCTTTTTACCTCCTCCCCCTCAGGGCACACAAGGGGTGCGCAGGAGGCCAGAAAGAGAAGAAACAGAACAAACAGCTTCATGGCTAAAGCTCCCTCCTTACCCTGACTGCATAGTAATGGGCATAGAGCCCCTCCGCCCTAGCAATACTCTCAGCAGGCTCTGCAACCCTTTCAAAGCCCTCTCTGGAGAGGTATATGACGGAACTCTTTTTCAGAAAGTGATAAACACCCAGCGGAGAGAAAAACCTTGCAGTTCCACCAGTTGGTAAAGTGTGATTTGGGCCAAGCAGATAGTCACCAAGGGGCTCAGTGGCGTATTTTCCAAGAAAGACAGCACCCGCATGCCTTATGTAGGGAAGGAGGGAAAAGGGGTCCTCTGTAAGCACCTCAAGATGTTCCGGGGCTATGTAGTTTGCCACTTCACATGCCTGATACAGGTCCTCAACCAGAAAGGAAGTGCCAAACCTCTCAATGGACTTTTGAGCTATCTCCTTTCTGGGGAAGTCCTCAAGGAGCCTCTCTACCCATTGAGAAACCTCCCTTGCATACTCCTCGTCTGTGGTCACCATAAAGGCACCGGCAAGCTCATCATGTTCTGCCTGAGACAGGAGGTCAGCGGCAACCCATCTCGGGTCAGCGGTCCCATCTGCAATTATGAGTATCTCAGAGGGTCCTGCTATCATATCTATGTCCACCACTCCATAAAGGAGCTTTTTGGCAAGGGCAACGTATATGTTTCCCGGCCCCACTATCTTGTCCACCTTTGGGAGGCTTTCTGTGCCAAAGGCAAGCCCTGCAACCGCCTGAGCTCCACCTATCTGATAGACCCTGCTTACCCCTGCTATAAAAGCCGCCGCAAGGGTGTAGGGGTTTGGCTTTGGGGAGACCATTATCACCTCCCCGACACCAGCCACCACCGCAGGAACTGCGTTCATGAGCACAGTGGAGGGATATGCCGCCTTACCACCCGGCACGTATATACCAACCCTATCCAGTGGCAGAACCCTGTTTCCAAGGATTATGCCCTCCTCCTCTACAAAAAAGCTTCTTTCAAGCTGTTTTTCGTGAAACCTTCTTATTCTTTCATGGGCGATCTCGAGGGCAGACCTCACATCCTCCTCTATCTCATTGTAGGCTCTCTCAAGCTCTTCGTATGGAATCTCCACAGTCTCTGGCGTGAGCCTTATGCGGTCAAACTTTTCCGTATACTCTATGATTGCAGCGTCCCCCTCCTTCTGGACTCTCTGAATTATCTCCTTCACCACTGGCTCGTATTCCTCTGTGAGGACCTGCCCTCTGTTTTTCAGGAAGTTGAGCCTCTCGTTAAACCTCCACGCAGAATGCCTTAGGTCTTCTATGCGCATATTTGAAATTATAACATTAAAGAATCATCCTGAGATAAGGGCTATTAAGCTCTCGGGATGGTCAAAAAATTCCACTTTTCCGAATGTCATAAAATCCTGCTTACTCCAGTGTGATCTGTGGTTTTCAAGAGGGTTCTCCTCAACCACCTGCGCGAAAAACTCCTTAGGTGTAGTTACAATAACTTGTCTTCCCACTCTGAATGCCTCCTTCAAAATCCACATACCGGTATCTTTGTCAAAGTGTTCAATCACATCCAGAAATAGAACCATATCATAGGATTTTGAATTAAACTTTAGAATAGCAGATTCTATATTGTCTATAATAACAAGGTCAATTTGCTCAAGAAATATTCTGCATAAAAAGCCATAAATCCCCATACCACAACCTAAGTCAAGTATTTTATAAGGATTTTCACGAAGAACTATTTCAAGAACTTTACTTATTTGAGATGGATTACTCCAGGGCATCGACTCAAATTATACCACACTTCTCAAATTGTTCAGCGTCACCTAGCTGATTGAATTTCTATCTTCTAACTTTTACTCGGTTTTATCGTTTCTTCGGAGCAATAAACAACAAAAAAAGCTTAAATTAAATACCGGAGGATATACTGAACACTGCAAGCATCATTGAAAACACTAAAAAGCCAATAAGAAGACCCATTACGATTATTATTGCAGGTTCTAAAAGGCTAATAAATTTCTTGGTCATATCTTTAAAATCGTTACTGAACTGTGTGTATAGCGTGTGAAATGCGCGGTGTAACTCACCAGTTTGTTCACCTATTGATATAATTTCTGTAAATATATCAGGGAACAACTCTTGTTTAATAATAGCCTGATTCAGGCTTGAACCTTTTAAAACTTCAGCCTTAACCTCCACTAACTTATTCCTTACAGCCAACATGTTCACAGTTCCTGTAGCTATATCTATAGCAATATTTAATGGCAAATTACTTTTCAATAAAAAATACATGCTCTGTGAAAACTTTATTAATTCAAGTTTTAATATCACATTTCCCACAAAAGGCATCTTGAGTAGAAAAATTTCTAAAGGTTGTCTATATTTCTTGATTAATATTCTCACAGAAATTAAGATTAAAAGAAAAAATATTAACGAAGAAATAACTATATAACTAAAAATATCAGATATGGCAAAAGCAATTTTAGTTAAAAATGGTAGTTTTATGTCTGCACTCTGTAGTACAACTTTGAATTTTGGTATGACGTATAAACTTATCAGCATAAAGGATAATATACTGACAATGAACAAAAAAGATGGATAAATTAATGCGTTTATTATATGTTTTCTTAATTCATTTCTTTCCTGTATTGCATAAAGTAATAGTTCCAAGATATCTTCGAGATTACCACTTTCTTCTCCAGATTTTACCATCTCAGTATAGCTTCTAGGAAATATACCAACCTTTTTTAAGGCAGTGCTGAAGGCATCACCAGCTCTAAGTGAATTCAGGATTTCATTTAGTTCTCTTCCATATTTTTTTTCTGACTTACAAAGGAACAGTATAGCTCTATCTGTGGTTAAACCAGATTTTAAGAGTTGATACAACTGTCTTGTAAATTTTTCTAAGAACTTATAATCTATGGAAGCATCTCTTGGAGCCAACTCATCTATATGAAGCACCATAATACCCTGATTTTTTAGCTGACTAACCACATCCCATTTACTTTCTCCTTCAGCAACCCCTTCTATTAATTGCCCGTTGTAGAATGCTTTATACTTGTATTCCATCATATTTTCCCCGCCTTAATGTTAATTGTATATTCATAAACATTTCCAGTCTTATTTCTTACCTGAAACTCTATATTCCTAAAGCTCTGTCTGAATTTTGATTCTAACGTTTGAGCATCAGTTGTTTCTCCCATTATACTGATTTCGCTTTTTTTGATAGATAGACCTATTATCCATGAATCTTTAGGTAACATCTTTGCCATCAATGAAATCAACTCAAGAGTTTTTATACCAGATACTTTTTCAACAATATGCTTACTAGATGAAAGCCTGTCGTTGAGCATTGTGTACTCAGCAACTAGATTTTCTGTTTCTTTTAATTTCCCTTCTACGTTAGCTATCTTATACTTCCAGTATATAAAATTTCCAACTGACACCATCAGCGTGAATAAAGTTATTGCACTTACAAAAGCAGCGTAAGCGACATGTGATTTATTGAAGATAAGCCTTCTATCCAGATAGGTCAATTTTGGAACATAGTTTCTTTTCAATACATCAATAAGTAATTTTGCTGTATCTATTTCAATTCCTTCTTCTATACCATTTCTTATAAACCAATCTATGAGTTGTCCGTGCTTAAACTTAACTACTTCGCTGTAGTTTCTTCTTTTTATCGTAAATGACTCTTCGGCATCAATCACGGGATATATGTATGCAGAAGGAGTTATCAGTTTTACTTTTTTAATCCTTCTAATGCTTTCTATCAGCGTCTTTTCCACTGCAATTATTATCACTTCTATATTGTTATCATGATCAATGATTTGATATAAAAATTCTATTTCTTCTATATTATAAGGAAAGATGTCATCAGCATTTAAAGATATGGCTTCCTTAATATTGTTTTCCGCTTCTTTAGGTAATTTCCATTTTCTAACAATTAATAAATCTCTGGCTATGGCGACTGCAGATTCTATATTAGAGTATGGAGAAACCAAGAATTCATCTATAGTTTTGAAAAAATACCTTTCTCCGCTGCTTAAAAGCACATCTAGACCTGCTTTGCTTAATTCTATGCCTGCAAATTTTCTCATGCTTTTTATTATAGCATTATACTTAGCGTTATGCAGCTCTTAGAGTACGTCTAAGAAACCCTGCCTAAGCTTTGTATATGTGACAATGCCTATTAATAACGATATAATGGATATTCCAAAACAGGTTATTAAGGTAGTAAGGGTCGCTTCTCCAGAAGCTTGGAGATAGATGCCTTTAACCATGTGAAAAAACGGATTTATGTTTATAAATATTCTTATTTTTTCTGGAATGAAAGAATATGGATACACTATTGGAACAGTATAAAACAGGAAATTCATTATGGGACCGATTACATATGGTAAATCTCTTATATACACAGCCAGAGACGAAAGTATTAGAGAAAACCCTATACATAGGAAATACCACAAAAAAATCATTGGTAGCAATTTAAAAATTATACTAATAGCCTCTGCTTTAAGTAATGGTATTGTGTATAAAAGCACGATAGGTGTATACATAAAACCTACTGTGGAGGAGGATACAACATATGTATAGGGAGGGATAGGAGTCTTCTTAATTAAATATCTATTATCCAATATAGCAATTGAGCCTTTACTAACACCTTGCAAGAAACCATTCCAAAAAGCTATACCGATTATTAGATAAGCTGCATAAGGTATATTTGCCGTTACTTCTTTTGGAAATCTGGCCTTAAGGACATGCTCAAAAATGTAGTAAAAAATGAATGTCTGGATTAGTGGAGTAATAAGAAACCAGAGCAGACCCAGTTGAGAACCAGCGAAATTAAATTTCAACTCCCTTTTTATATTGTTGAAAATTAAACTCAGGCTTAACATCCCTATTGAATTATATACTTCTTTTGATAAAATAGCTTTGCCTTGTATGAGGTATAATTAAGAGCATGATTAAAAATATAGCAGAAAAGTATCCAAAGTAAAATGATTGGCTTCAATACACCGGCAAGTTTAGACCTTGAAAAAATAAGGAAAATATTGGTGCTTGCCCCACATCCCGACGATGAGCTCTTGGGTTGCGGTGGAACCATATGCGTTCTTAAGGAAATGGGGAAAGAAATACATACAATCTTTTTATCCGTAGGAGAGAAGGCAGGAAACCCAGAAATTAGAAAGATGGAAGCACTTAAGGTAAGAGAGGAACTTGGCTATGACCGCGTGGAGTTTTGGACATATCCAGATGGGGGTCTAAAGTTCTACGAGCAAGATATAAAGGAAAAAATAAAGACTTATGCAATAAAACAAGATGTTGATTTTATATTCTCCACAGCGCCTTATGATTTTCATGAAGACCATAGGATTTTAGGAAGTTTATGTATAAAACTTCATACTGAACTACCCACCATAAAGTTTTCATTCTATTCTGTTTATAATGATATTATAGGCAATTTTAATGTAGATGTTTCAAAATATATGGACAGATTAATAAAAAGTATTTCCATGTATAAAAATAGCCTCAAGGAGCTTTATGGTATTGGAGATAAGTTCATAAGTATTAGAAAATTTAATGGTTTAATTCTTAGATACCCTAGAAGATTCTACGAAAGCTTTATACTACTGGAGGATAGTTGGGAAGTTCAAGACTTAGTAGTATACCTCCTTGGAGAATTTTTTTATCTTGATATATTAAGAAACATTAGACTTTTAGAAAATGAATTACAGAAGAAAAATGAGGAGTTGGCACACTATAAGAAGGAACTGGAGGATTTATGGCATAATTACAACTCACTTATGCATATCAAAAACAACATGGAACAAGAGCTTGCTTGTATAAAAGCTTCTAAGTTCTATAAAATTATGATGAAATACCAGAAAATTAAAGATTTTATCATGCCGAAGGGTGGGATACTCAGAAATCTTTACGATAGGTTAATGGGTAATGGGTAAACATGTTATCATAAGGGAGTATAAGCATGGCGATGAAGTGAGAATATTAAATCTTTTTCACGAGGTTTTTGGCAAGGATTTGCCTATAGAACTTTGGAAGTGGAAATATATGAACCATGGATTGGGGACTTTCGTAACAGTGGCTGAAGAAGGAGATGCTATAATAGGTCACTATGGATTGGTTCCAAGAAGGGTGAAATTTGAAAAATTAGAGGGCCTTTCTGCAGTGGTCTCCGATGTCATGGTGCATTCTTCAAAGAGAGGAGCTTTTACGAAAAGAGGGATTTTTTTCAGGCTAGTTGAGCAGTCTATAATAAAATTTTGCCCAAACTCAGACGAAAGAAAAATAATTCTCCCGTATGGCTTTCCAACGATTAGAGCCAGAGATATTGGTGTAAGACTTGGACTTTATGAAGAAGTAGAGAATTCTACTGAAGTTGAATTTATTTATGGTAACGGTCTGCTTAAATTTATTTATTCAGTTAGGAAATGCACCCTAACGGAGGAATTCATTGAGCCGTTATGGGACGTAATGAAGAAAGAAATGTATGATTTAATAATAAATTATAGAGATTACAGGACATTAGCATGGAGGTATTCTCAACCAGGTGCAAAGTTTTCTTTCTACTGCACTTTTAAGTTTCTTTCTCCCGTGTCATTTTTAGTAGTAAGGGAAGATACAGAAGTAAAAAAGATATACGATTATGTTGGTTCTATAAAATATTTAAGTGAGTCCTTAAATGCGGTGGCAAAATTATACAATACTCCGCTAAACATGAGGTTCATGCCCTGGGCTTTGGATAAACTCAGAGGATTGAAGATACTTAAAGTAATAGATGGCCCTACCCTAGTTGCAAATGCCGTAACCGGACCGAGGGCTGAAGAACTTAAAGGGAAATTTTTTTACACTTACGGTGATGAAGATGTATAAAGTATTACAGCTAGGGAAACATTATCCTCCATTTATTGGGGGCACGGAAAGATTTATAAAAGAACTAACAGTCTCTTTGAACAGGAAAGGCATAAGATGCGATGTTCTATGTGCAAATGACAGTGCGGCTTATGAGGAAATAAACTATGATGATTATAGAGTCATCAAAGTACCAACGTACTTTCGTTTAGCATCCACGAGCATAGCACCGCATATGATTACAAAACTTAAAGAAATTTCTAATCAATATCATATAATACATGTCCATATGCCCGATCCTATGGCAAATCTTGCGTTGTTCTTCTCTCAACTTAAACTTAAAGCAAAAATTATTTTACAGTGGCACATGGAAATATACAGATATAGGCTTCTTATGATATTTTATAAACCTCTTTTGGAATGGCTCTTTAATAGGGCTGAGCATATAATAGTATCATCAAATAATTTAAGAGAAGAATCAGAATTTTCTAAATTTATGCAGAATAAAACAACTGTTATACCCCTCGGAATTGACATAAATGAGTTGCATCAATATGAGGAAGACTACTATTATGCGGATTATATAAGAGAACTCTCAATGGGCAGAAAAATTGTCCTTTCTGTGGGAAGACTTGTGTATTATAAGGGCTTTGATGTACTCATTAATTCGGCCAAATTTTTACCAGAAAATGTTGTTATTCTGATTGCTGGAGATGGGCCTCTAAAAAAAAATTTAGAGGAAATGGTAGAGTTTCTTGGATTAAAGGGAAAAGTTTTTTTACTCGGAAAATTAAATCAAAAGCAACTAGTAACTTGTTACAAGAGGTGTGATGTTTTCTGCCTGCCGTCCAAATATAAAACAGAAGCTTTCGGTATAGTTCAAGTAGAAGCCATGTGTTTTGGTAAGCCAGTTGTTAGCACAAAACTAAGAGGATCAGGTGTTTGTGAAGTAAATCTGCATGGAGAAACAGGTTTATGTGTAGAACCGGGAGACAGTAAAGGTTTAGCTGAAGCAATAATAAAAATACTTGAAAATGAGGAAAACTATAATATCTACAGTAAAAAAGCTAAAGAAAGAGCTAATATCTTTAGCATTGAGAGAGTAACAAATAATTTTGTGAACATATATGAGAAAGTTTTACAATCATAAGGACATTTTATATGTTTTGGGTATGTTATTATGTGATTTAATCATCTATTATATTTCTCTTTATCTTGCCTTTGAAAGTAGATTGAGTATTGGGAATAAGTTTAAAAATATACTACCAGAATTTAATAATGATTTTGATGATGTTATTAAGATAGTTTGGATACCATTTACATTATTGCTTTTTTTATTCTATGAAAGGCTTTATTCTGAAAAATTCCCCTATCAGGAAGAATTAAGAAGAACGCTCAAAGCTGTAGTATTTTCTTTTATAACTGTATTTTTTATAGTTGGAGTGGCAAAACTTCAGCACGAAATATCAAGACTGTTGGTTTTCTTTACCTTTTCCTACCTTTTTATCTTACTTCCCATGGCCAGACTGCTGTTCAAACTATTGCTTCATAAGTTAGGAATAGGAATTAAAACTCTTTTACTTATTGGTTTTCAAGAAAGATACAGGGAAGATATAGAAAAGTTGCTTAAGGATGTGTATTTGGGATACAGACTAATAGGAATAGTAGCTGAACAGAAAGGCAATCTGGTTTTAAACGACACAAAATATAAAGTGAGAACTTATGATATCATAAGGAAATTGAATCTTTTAAAAAGAATACATACAGTTGCCATATTCTCAGAGGGCATTAGCAATGAAAAACTGTCAAGCCTTGTTATACAATGTCAGAAAGTAGCCAAAGAAGTTATTATTATACCTTCCATAAGGACATATAATGTGCTGAATTTAGAAATAATACCCATGTATTTCCCTCAGTTCCTCTTTTTAAAATTTAAAGACAATCTCAAATCAGGAGTAAATATTGCATTAAAAACTTTAATTGACTACATTTTAACTATTATTATGCTGCCAATTGCGTTAATAATAGGTATTTTTATATCCATAGGTATAAGATTAGATAGCTCAGGGCCTATTATAATAAGTCAAAATAGAATAGGAAAGGACGGTAGAGTAATAAAGGTTTATAAATTCAGAACTATGTATAAGAACGCTGAGAAGATTCTGAAAGATATTTTAGCTACAAATGAGGATTTGAGGAGTGAGTGGGAAGAAAAAAGGAAAATGACAAATGATCCAAGAGTTACCAGATTTGGAAAATTTTTAAGAAAAACCTCGCTTGATGAACTTCCTCAGCTCATAAACGTGCTTAAGGGCGAGATGAGTCTAGTAGGCCCAAGACCTGTAACAGAGGATGAACTAGAAAAATATTACAAAGAATTTTCAAATCTCTATCTTCAGGTAAAACCTGGGATAACAGGATATTGGCAGGTGAGTGGTAGAAGTAAAGTTGACTATGAGACAAGGGTTGCCATGGATGTTTTCTATATTCTAAACTGGTCCCTATGGCTTGATTTTTTTATAATCATAAAAACCGTATGGGCTGTAATAAGAGGGGAAGGGGCTTACTAGTGGCTTAGCTGGGTTTGTTTTCAATTTCAACATTGCCTCGTAATCTAAAAACACCCATGTCTAACAAATCACTTTTTTGCACGTTTAAAGGCAAAGTTTTTACATCGTATATCACACTACCTGTTTCGTCCAATAAATATATCTCTATGTTGTATAGTCCATGGAGTATTGGAAAATCTGGAAACGAAAAATACACTGTAGCTTTTTTAATCATATTAACCAGCTTATTTTCATGTTTGGTGCTATAAACCGATACCCACAATCCATCATTTCTCTTAAAGACAACTCCTATATGCAATTTGGTATGGTTCTTAGAGCTAATTTCTACCCTTATCTGAAGACTTTCACCTGGCTTTATTATTTCCTTATTAGTTGCTACATATGAAATCCAAGCAGGAGCAGATGCAGGGCTTTCAAATTGAACGTTTTGATTTATTGTATTATCCCCTATTTTATTTTTTTCTCTCATATAATCCTCATATTCTTTGACCACATGAAGTGGGTCACCCTCCATTACTACTTCCCCATGTCTAAGCCAAATTACTCTATCGCATATGTTGGTAACCTGGTAAGAAGAATGGCTAGTGAAGATGATAGCTCCTCCTTTTTCTCTGTATTCTCTGAGTGCATTAAAAGATTTGTATTGAAAGTGTATATCACCTACCGCAAGGGCCTCATCCACTATAAATATTGAAGGTTCAACTGCAAGCACAGTTGAAAAGGCTAACCTCACGACCATACCAGTAGAATATGTTTTTATCGGCTTATCTAGAAAGCCCCTTAGTTCTGAGAAATCTTCTATAAAATCCATTTTCTTCTTGATTTCACTTCCAGACATGCCGATGAGTTTAGCATACATAAATACATTATCATAACCCGATAAGTCTGGGTGGAATCCTGCACCTAACTCTAATATTGCGGCTATCTTCCCATTTACTCTAACTATACCTCTGGTAGGAGGGAGAACTCCTGCCAGTATTGAAAGTAAGGTGCTTTTCCCCGCTCCATTTTCACCTATAATACCAAGAACTTCCCCCTTTTTTAACTTTAACGAAACATTATTCAACGCCACGTGTTCCTGATGATACTTTTTACCTGTAATTATTTCTTTTAATCTATCCGCTGGCTTTCTGTATATCTTGTATATCTTGGTTAAACCAATTGCCTCTAAGACATAAGACATACTCAATCTAAATTAGATATATCCTTGCTTTCACCACTACCTCCTTCTTTACCGTCTGCTCCATAGGATATTATTATATAATCCACGCCTTTCTCAATCGCCCGAGGGTCTTCTGGACCATAATAAACATAGGAATGTCCCCATGGATCTAGAGGTAATTTATTTTGCCTTAAATAGGGACCTTTCCATCTATCTACGGGAACGGATTCTGGCCTCTTAATTAGAGCTTCCAATCCCTCTTGAGTACTTGGATACCTGCCCACATCAGCTCTATAAAGGTCCAAAGCAGTAGAAAGCATAGCTATCTGTTGCCTTGCTATTTTTTCTTTCGACTCTGTAAGTTTGCCTACGAGTCTTGGCGCTACCAATGCTGCAAGTAAGCCTATAATAATAACGACTATTAGTATCTCTATCAGTGTGAATCCTAAACTGTTTCGCTTTTCCATGAGTAATAATTATATAGTAACAATGGATGTAATTGACGACATTCTTCAATTTCTAAAGAAACATAGAAGGACAGGAAATACACTTATCGAAAGTTACACGCCACAGGAAATGTCTTATATACTCCTTGAAATATCCATGCTTTTAGCTGGAGGTCTCAACCTTCTGAAAGCCCTAGAAGTAGTCTCCTCAGAGACTGAAAACAGAACTATAAAGCAGGCTCTCCTCAGGGTCAGGGAAGCCATAGAGAAGGGTATGAGCATACACAAGGCTTTCTCTCAGGCAGGCGTATTCCCCCAGTTTTTCCTTGAGATGCTAAAGACCGCAGAGCGGGGGGAAAACCTCCAGCAGGTTCTCAGGATTGCTGGCGAATACCTGCAAAAGACTGCAGAAACAAGGGCAAAGCTCCTGACTGCCCTTGCCTATCCCCTTTTTGTCATATGCGCAAGCTTGCTGGCTGTGCTGGTGGTGGTCAGGGTGGTGGTGCCAAAGATTGCCAGCGTCCTTCAGGGGCTTGGAAAGGAGCTTCCTCTCATCACAAAGGCTCTGGTGCTTTTTGCAGAGGGGCTCTCGTATGGGCTTTACCTTCTGCCTTTCCTTTTGCTCGCCTATGTCTTCCGTCACAAATTTATAAGAAGGGAGGTCTGGGACAGATACCTTCTCGGGCTTCCCCTTTTTGGGAGGCTATCTCTATACTATAACCTTTCTCGCCTTGCGGGCACTATGCTTATGGCACTCTCTTCTGGCATTCCCCTCACAAGGGCAATAAGCCTGAGCGTGGGCAGTCTTTCCAACGCATACCTGAGAAAATCCTTAGAAGGTCTGGAGCTTGAGGTTTCAAGAGGCAGAAGCCTGAGTGCATCTCTGAGAGATAGGGGGGTGCTTCCTGAGACCTTTGTAAACCTTCTTTCAATGGGTGAGCGTAGTGGTGAGCTGGAAAGGAGCCTTCAGATGCTTACAGAGCTATACGAGCGTCAGGCGGAGAGGACCATATCCTTCTGGCTCAGGTTTGCAGAACCCATTGCCATGCTGGTGGTGGGAGCTCTGGTGGCGGTGGTGGTCCTCAGCGTTGTCCTACCCCTTTCGGAGATATCGGCGGGGGTCAGAAGGTAGCACGAGGACAAGTCAGATATAATTTTCCTATGAGACAGAAAGGTTTTACGCTTATAGAGCTTCTGGTGGTTATCATAATCCTCGGCATTCTTGCCGCAATTGTGGTTCCGCGCATTACCGGAAGGGTGGACGAGGCAAAAGTAGAAGCCACAAGGGTTCAGCTAAAGGCAGTAAAGGATGCCCTCGAGCAGTATAAGCTGGACAACGGCTTTTATCCCACCACGGAGCAGGGGCTAAGAGCCCTTGTGGAAAAGCCTGCCACCCCTCCCGTGCCCACCCGCTGGAGGCAGTATCTGGATAAGGTGCCAAAGGATGCATGGGACAGGGATTTTATTTACATGTCTCCGGGCATTGGAAGACCCTTTGAGCTTAGGTCTGTGGGTCCTGACGGAAAAGAAGGCACAGAGGACGACATAGATGTTTGGAAGTAATATACAGATGTTTGAAAGAACAGTGGCAGTGGCAAACCTTGAGAAAAGAATGGATAGAGAGGCTTTTTGATGTTCCAGAGGGTGAAGAAAAGTAAGGGCTTTACCCTACTTGAGCTTATGGTTGCCATCGTGGTCCTTGCGGTGGGCTTTTCTGTGGTCTTTGAGACCATTTCAGGGGCAAGGCTTGATTACGCTCAGGCGCAGGAGCTTGAGAGGGATATGCTGGAACTCAACAACGCCCTGGTGGAGGGAAAAACTGAGGGACTTCAAATAGAGAGGAAAACCCTTGAGGACTACCCGGAGATAGAGGAGGTCTCCTACAAACTGGGTTCTGCACAGATACTTGTCTATCAGCTCAGAAGATGAAAAGGGGCTTTACTCTTCTTGAGGTATTGTTGGTTATTACCCTGATAGGGGTTTTCTTTGGTGTGCTCTCTTACAGCTTCTACTCCTCTGTCAGAAACTCTTACCTTCTTCTTGAATCTGCAGAACTCACAAAGGAAGAAGCTCTTCTCTTCTGGAATCTCCAGAAAAAGCTTGTGGGTGCGGTGGACCTGTATATGAGGAAGGATGCCCTTTTTGTGATAACATCCTCCGGGGACTACTATGAGGGTGTGGTAAAGTGTGCATACCTGTATAAGGATGGCTGGCTCTACTACTATGAGTTTCCATATCCTTATGGGGAAATAACCTTTTATGAAGAGGACAGACTGATAAAGCTGGGGAGATTTGATGAGTTTTCTTTCAGGGTTTATGCCAACGGGCAGTATCTGGAAGAGTTCAGGGGCATTCCCCAGTGGGTGGAGGTAAGGTTGGGGGGCAGAAGTTTAAAGCTAAGTTTATAATATCTTCCCGATGCTGACGATTTATCCAGCCCTACTGTTTTCCTTTGGTGTGCTTTTGCTCCTTTATACATTCTTATTAAATGGTATAAAACTCACCCCACCACAGCTCCACAGGGAGGAGGTTCAGCCTCAGACTCTTTTTGCAAAGTTTGATAGCCTTTATCCAAAAGAAGAGAAGAAAGAAGAAGAAAAAATGCCCTCAATAACCCTTCTTGCCACCGCCACCGGCTCAGCCCGCCTTGCCCTTGCGGTGGTGGATGGGCAGACAAAAACCCTCCGCATAGGCTCTCAGGTGGGTGGCTACAGGGTTGTAAATATAGAGAGGAACTATCTTTTGCTCTCAAAGGGTGAGCAGAAGGTGGCTATTGGCTTCAGGTTTGGTCCAGAGCCCCTTCCTCAGGCGTCTGCACCATCCCCCACCCTCCCCTCCCCACAGGCTTCAAGAAGCCTTCAGGCAAGCATTCCAAAGGGAGAACTTGAACGCATAACCGCTGACCCGGGAATAATGTTTCGGATGATAAGGCTTGTGCCCTTTGTGCAGGATGGTAGGACAAGGGGCTTTCTCTTTGAGTGGGTGGAGCCGGGAAGCGTTTTTGAAAGGTCTGGAATAAGACCCGGGGATGTGCTCCTTTCCATAAACAACCAGGAAATAAAGAGCGGTGAGGACGCCTTCAGGATTCTTCAGGTGCTACGCAACGAAAGCAGTATAAAATTGAACCTGCAGAGAGGAAATGAACTCATAGACCTTTCCCTGAGGGTGGAATGATGAGAAGGTTTGTGGCTTTTCTTTTGCTGATATTTCTGTTGGCGCCTGCCGGCAGGGCTCAGGATGCAGAGCAGTTGCAAAAACAGGCTCAGGAGCAGAAAAGGACTGGGAGGGTCTTCCTTAACTTCAACAACGCTGACATATCCCTTGTGGTCAAGTTCATGTCAGAGCTCACGGGCAAAAACATAGTGCTCGACCCCAATGTGAAGGGTAATATTACCATTAGCTCCGCAAAGCCTGTAAGCCTCCAGCAGGCATGGGAGCTCTTTGTCATATCTCTCACCCTTCAGGGCTATGGAGTGGTGGAGGACAGAAATTTCGTTCGCATAGTTCCTATTGCTCAGGCAGTCCCCCTTGCAGAACCCAGAAAGCCCACAACGGGTGCGGACATAGTGATATACCTATTTACCGCAGAGAACACACAGGCGGTTCAGCTCCAGCAGGCTATTCAGCCTTTCCTTTCTCCCTTTGCCAAGATAGGCATCCATCCCCAGTCCAACACCATAATAATCGCCGACATAGCAAGGAACATAGAAAAGATAAAGGGGATTCTCAGAGAGCTTGACTCTCCCCAGAAGACCCTGAGGGTAAAGCTATATCCCCTGCAGAGGGCAAAGGCTGAGAACGTGCTTCAGAGCGTGCAGGGTGTTATAACTGCCCTTCAACAGCAGACAGGAGTTCCGGGCATAGCCACCATAAGCAAGGATGCCAACGCCATTATAGTGGTTGCCCGCGAGGATGTGCAGGCAGTGGTGGAGGAGGTCATAAAGACCATAGACCAGTCCACGCAGGTCATCGAAGACAGGAGCTTTTATGTTCTGCCCCTAAAGTTCATCTCCGCAGAGGAGCTTCAGAGGAGCCTCCAGAGCCTTCTGTCCGGTGTAAGTCCGGCGGTGGCACAGCCATCCCCCGCACCCCAGCCCCAGCCTCAGGAGATAAGAGGTCTTGAAACTCCCCTGAGAAGGGAGCAAACCCAACAACCCAGACAGCCCCAGCCCATACCTGCCATACAAACAAAAGAAGGACTGCGTATAGGCTTTGACAGAGGAACGAATTCAGTGCTTATTTACGCCACCCCTCAGGAGTTTGAAGGGCTCAAGTCGCTGATTGAAAGGCTTGATGTCCGCAGAAGGCAGGTGCTTATCGCCGCCTCTGTTGTAGAGATGTCCACAAGCAGAGCTCTTGAGCTGGGTGTTCGCTGGCAGGCAATAGGCTCAAAGGGTGGCGGTGGCTTTGGTGTTGGGAGCGTTCAGGACCTCTACAGCTCCATACTTGCGGGGAACTTCGTTCTGGGCTTTATCAACAACGTGGGAAGGACCATCACCATAGGAGGGTCCACCCTCTTTTTCCCTGACCTTGTGCTCCTCTTTTCTCTTCTTGAGAAGGGCTCGGGCTTTAACCTCATCTCAAACCCCAAGGTGCTGACCCTTGATAACCAGACTGCTGAGATAAAGGTAGGTCAGGTGGTGCCCTTCGCATCGGGCGTTAAGTTTGACATAAACGGACAGCCTGTCATAACCTATGACTATAAAGAGGTGGGGCTTGACCTCAAAATCACCCCCACCATAGCGGAGAACAACCTCAGGCTTATGATAGGGCTTCAGGTGCAGGAAATTGTGGACTTTATAAGACCTCAGGTGGGTCAGCTAAGCTATGCGGTGCCGGTAACATCCAACAGGCAGGTAAACTCCGACGTGGTGGTGGAAAACGGTCAGACCATAATAATAGGTGGGCTTGTAAGCACAAGGAGTATAAACAGTCAGGAGGGAGTGCCTGGGCTCAAGGATGTCCCCCTTTTTGGAAGACTTTTTAGGAGAGACTCGCAGACAGAAGACAAGGTCTCTCTCTTTATATTCCTGACTCCCTATGTGGTGGAGAGCCCAGAGGAACTCAGCAAGATAACCGAGGAACATCAGAAAATTGCTGAAGAACTTAGAAGGCTTATGGAGAGCCAGAGAAAGAATGAAAAGACCAGGCCCTAAATCCTTCCTGCTCTATGTTATTCTCGTCTTTGTCTTCTTTGTTCTCCTGACCTTTCTTACTTTTCCAAAGTTTCTCTTTCTTGACAAAAAGCTATCAGAAAGTGGTCTGTATCTCACTGCAAACAGCGTGCATGAGGGTTATCTGAACTTGAACCTCAGAGGCGTGAACATCTACGACCAGACATCAAGGCTTTTGCGCTTTGACGCGTTAAACATATCCGCTGGTTTTTTAAAGCTGAACTTCTACGGTTTATGCGAAGGAAAGACACTGAAAGGGGAATTGTCTCCATGGGCAATCAAGCTAAGAGCTCAGGATTTTACGTGTTTCTCTAGTGCTGATAGCACCACTGCAGACATAACCCTCAGAGAGGGTATATACGGCACTCTCCTTATGAACGGTTTAAAACTTCAGGATGCGAAGCTAGACCAGCTTTCCCTTGAAATGAGGGGGAGAGTTTTCACCGCAAGGGCTAAATTTATGGGTTTTGAACTTGTGGGTGATGGGCAAATAGTTTATAAACCTTCAGACCCGCTAAAATCCCAGATAAACGGTCGTGTATCAGGTGGGGGTATGAGCCTCACCATATCCGGCACCCTTGAAAGACTTCAGCTAAGGCAGTAGAATTTATACTGTGTCAGATAGTGCCAAGATGCAGGTAAAAATTCTCATAAATGGCAAGGAAGTCAGACTCAAAGATTTTCCAAAGAGGGTCCTTTACAACCTTCTCCTTGGCTACGTAAACAGCCTGAACCTTGAGGAACAACCAGAGGAAATACAGGTTTATGTCAGACTTTCAGAAGAAAATTCAGGAAAGCCTGAGCTTTGAAGTTCAGGAAGAGCAGGAAGGACTCAGGCTTGACCAGTTTCTGGCACAGGTATATCCAGAGCTTTCAAGGAGCTACCTTCAGAGGCTGGTAGAAGAGGGCTATGTTTTCCTTGATGGGAGGGAGGTCAGAAAGCCCTCAAAGAAACTGAAACCACAACAGAATATCACCCTTCATATCCCAGAACCTGAGCCTCTTGAAGTTTTGCCAGAAGACATCCCTCTGGAAATAGTTTATGAAGATGAGCACCTACTAGTTCTCATAAAGCCCTGTGGGCTCGTGGTGCACCCTTCTCCGGGCTATACTTCCGGAACTCTTGTGAACGCCCTTCTGTATCATGTAAAGGAGCTTTCCTCCATAGGAGGCGTGGAAAGGCCCGGCATAGTTCATCGCCTTGACAGGAATACAATGGGGCTCATGGTGGTGGCAAAGACGGACACGGCACACAGAAGGCTGGCAGAGCAGTTCAAGGAAAGAAGGGTTGAAAAGCTATACAGGGCAATAGTGAAAGGTCTTCCAGACTGGGACTACAGGTTCGTAGAAGCACCCATAGGCAGGCATGAAGCAGACAGGAAGAAGTTTTCCATAAAAGATGATGGAAAGCCAGCAAAGAGTGAAATCTGGGTTCTGGAGAGGTTCTTCCGTCAGGGTATAAGCCTGCTGAAGGTGAAGATTCACACTGGCAGGACTCACCAGATAAGAGTTCACCTCTCATCTCTGGGCTTTCCCGTCCTTGGTGATACCACCTACGGTTTCAGGAGAAACTCTGTGGACAGAAGAGTCCTTCAGGCAATGGGCGATTGCCATATGCTTCTGAGCTACCACCTTTCCTTTGAACACCCCGCCACTGGAGAGAAAATGAGCTTTCAGATAGAGGACCAAGAGCCTTTCAAAAGCACCTTAGCCCTCGTAAAGAAGCTGGAGGAGGAGGTTTCTTAGCCTGTGGATGGCTCCCTCACCGCCCAGCAACTCTCTGAGCCTTTTAAATTCTTCCCTCATTGAGCTTCTCAGCCCCCCATCTCTTAGATAATCCTGTGCAACTCTGCAGAGCTCTGAAGGACTCTTCTGCACAAGCTCAGGCACCACTTCCTTCTGTAGTATGAGGTTGGTAAGAGCTATATTCCTAACCCTAACCAGGAGTCTCCCCAAAAAATAGGTGATGGGGTTTACCCTGTAAAAGACTACGTGGGGAGAAGAGAGAAGACTTGCTTCGAGCTCTGCAGTTCCGCTGGCAAGGAGGGTAAGCTCTGCATAAGCCATGGCGTTGTAAGAGGGCTTTTCCATATCCCGCTGAGTTATTACCTTTACGGAATAGTCTTTGAACTCTTCTGTAAGGTAAGCCCTGAAGTTTTGAAAGGTGGGTATGAGTATAGGCATCTGGGGTCTGAGACAGCGGAGAACCTCTTTCAGGCATGGTGTGTGCCTTCTTATCTCACTCCAGCGGCTGCCCGGCAGGAGAGCAATGTAGCTTTCAGAGCCTGCAAAGGACTTTACCTCCACTTCTTTCAGGCTTGGCTTTGCCATGTCCACGAGGGGGTGACCTACAAAGTGCACCCTGAATCCATCCCTCCGATATTTTTTGTAAAAGTCCACCTCAAAGGGAAGGATGACCACCAGGTGGTCCACAAGCTCTGAAATAAGTCTTGCTCTCCCTTCCTTCCACGCCCAGACCTGTGGGGAAATAAAGTAGATTATCTTCTTAACCTTTCCCCTTGCCCTTTTTAGAAGTGGAAGGTTAAAAGCTGGAGCATCGCACAGAATAAGGGCATCCATCTGTGGAAGTATGTTTTCTATTCTCTTCCAGAGACTCAGGACCTGAGGGATTTTTGGCAGTGCTTCCACTATACCCACCACTGAAAGGTCCTCTATACGGGCAATGCTCTTGAAGCCTATGGCTTCCAGCCTTTCATCCGTTATGCCCGTGAAGTGTATACCCTCTACATCCCTGAATATCTCATACACGTAGTTGCTGGCTGACCTCTCACCAATAGATACAAAAACATTCATTCAGACTGGGCAAACACGCTGAAGATGCCTTCTCCCTTCTTTTCAATCCTTACCCTAATACCCTCAAGCTCCATAAATAAGGCATGAGAGAGTTCCACTCTGCCGGAGCTCCAGATGTTCACATATCTCTCCGAATAACATCCCTCTAAAGAATTTCTGAAAGTAGCCTTCAGATAAGCCCCGTCGTGATGCTCCATGACTTCTGTAAAAACCACCTCCATGTAGTTGTTTTCTTCCACCGCCAGCCTCCAGAGCTCCTCCAGCTCCGGTGCCTCCAGCTCAAGCCTTACGCCAAACTCAAGGTCTTCTGGGTCAACTTCCTCAATCAGGCTCTTTAGCCTGCTTTTCAGCTCACCACATAGATTTTCAAGCCTCTCAAGAGCCACCTGCCTGTAGCTTTCCTGTATGGGCATTTAAATATTATAATATAAACATTTTAAAGGTCAATTATCTAAAGAAAATTATTTATACAAATATTTTGAATTTACTATATAATACAAGGTTTAGGTCCTATAATCAAAAATTATTGACATTACATACATAATTATGTATACTTCAATTCACAAAATTCCAGGAGGTAAAAAGCATGGTTACTAGAAGACAGCTTTTGGTGACAGCAGGTTTCAGCGGTGCCTATCTCTTACTCAGTATTAACGCTGTATCATGTGGGGGCAATGGAGGCGGAAAACTTCCAGTTTTTGCATTAAGGGGAGATGGTAAAGTTGTAGTTATTGACCCAGATATTGATGAAATCATAAGAGTCATAGAAACTAATGGTGCTGGTGGCACGTTGGGTTCTGTATCAAAGGATAGTAAGTTTTTATATGTAGCAAACAATTCACCTAGCAATAGAACCGTCAGTATTATAGATACAGAAAGACTTCAATTAATTTCAAACGTGGAAACAGGCAACAGACCAAAACATCCTGTTGTGTCCCCGGACGGAGCTTTAGTTGCTGTAAATCACTCTGGTCTGGACGGTAATGCTACGAGGGTAGTCTTTATAAGAACTTCCGATAATAGGATTGTGAGAACTGTAGACCTACCAGTTCAAAATACGACTCATACTGGCGATTTTACAATGCATGGTTCCTGGTCACCAGACGGTGCAGTATACGCTATCGGCAACTACGCAGATAATAAGTTTTATCTTATCAGCAGAAATGGGGATGTTCTTGCAGAGGTTAACGTAGCAGGAAATCCACACTACTTTGACTGGAGAGGAAAGGAGCTCTGGGTCACTGTTGAGTTTAACGAGCCTAAGGTTACAACGTCTGTCCCCTATGTATATATTTTCAACGTAACGAATTATGCATCACCATCTCTGTTAACCATACTTGCTCCATCCTTAAGTCCACCAGAGACAGAAAATATCCAGAGGATAGAGGGACATCATGGCAATTTTACAAACGATGGAAAGCTATTTATTCTGTGCAATAGAGGGGCAAGTCCCTTTGAAGGTACAACAATAGCTATATATGACTCCGATACGAGACTGGAACTTGCGAAAATAAACTCGGCTGTAAAAGGTGTGGGACATGCTTACGTGACACCGAATAACAGGTATGCTGTTATAACACAGTATGGAGATACTAAGTTTGAGGTTATTGATTTGAATCAGAGGAGAACAGTTAAAGTTGTGGATACTGGTGTTGGCAGGCACATGGGGCATGCTGTTTTTGTTGGAAACAAAATGTATATAACGAACAGATTGGCTGACAGCGTATTTGTAGTAGATACAATTAACTGGGAAATAATCAAAAGGATTCAGACTGCTGCATCTGGACAGGCTCAGGGGCAGGTGGTGAGAGACTTTTATCAAGTATTTGAAAGGGTAGCGAGAGCCTTCTTAATATGAATGCTTCTGCCTTCTTAGTAACAGGGTTTTTAGGTAGTGGTAAAACCACATTCATACTTAACAGTTTATTGGCTCAGTATAAGGACAGAAAACCTGCTATCATAGTAAACGACTTTGGGGATGTTAGTTACGACAGGATAAGATTCTATCTGGAAAGCCTCCCAGTAATGGGGATTGAGGGTAAGTGTTTTTGTTGTGATGGTTCTGGAGAGCTACTTGAAGCTCTGTATAGAGTAAGAAATACTGCGGAGGCACTCATAATTGAAACATCTGGGCTTTCTGACCCTTTCCCTGTTATGGAAGCTATGGAGTTATCGGGCTTTAATTCCTACATAGTTATATGTGTGGTACCTGCAGATAATTGGTGCGATTTACGAAACGAGCCCGTATTTACAGCACAGCTTCAGTATGCAGACTGCATAGTTATAACTAAATGTGATACGGTAACTAACAGGGAACTAAAAGAGCTCATGGAAGCTCTTGACGAAAAACCAGCTTTCCTGTGCTGCGAGGGTGTAGTGGAAGACAACTTTTTTAACTTTGTTGAAGCAATACCCATGAGAAGAACCGATAAATTCAAGAATAGGCTGTCAGAAAGTGCCAGAAATAGGTTTTCTCAGACAACATTATACCTGAGCGGATATTATTCCATGTACGATATTGAGGTTTTTTTGAATAAACTCCCAAGAAATGTAATAAGGGCTAAAGGTTTCCTCAAGGTAGTTGAAAGTCCGTTTCCTGTAGGCATAAACTGGACCAGAAATCATATGAGTTGGAGTGCTGTAGAATACGTTTCACAGAACTTTATAACCTTTATAGGATACGGTAGCCTTTTACTACCACCCTTTCCCGAGAAAAAGGATCTGGATTGGCAAAAAATGCTCCCCCTAGGGGAGTTTGACAGAAGATACGGCATAGCCTACCTGGATGGAAATCCTGTTCCAGAAATTACTGCGGTTGAGTGGTTGATTACACAAGATCTGAGCGATTCTGTGCTGATTACCTCAAGTTGTAGTTTAGAATGTCCGATTAACTTCAAATCCTCTCTAATAGTTCAGCTTAACTTTGAGGATATATATAGTCTGGTAAATTTATTGAAAAATATTAATACAGAAAATATCATTTTATGGGATATACCAGATGGCTTTGCCTCTTACATCATAAAGAAATTGCCAGATAAAACTGTGTTTCACGTGGGTAGGTACTTCGTTCTTTCAAAAGCGAAAATCTCACTCAGAATAGATGCCGCTCGTGTAAACGCCTTAAAGGCTATAATTAGGAACCCATCACTCCACTCTCAGCACCACCTTTCCAAAGTGCTTTGACTCCTCCAAGTATCTGTGGGCCTCCTGAGACTCCTCAAGCTTAAAAACCCTGCTAACAACGGGCTTTAAAAGACCCCTTTCAAAGAGCTCCGTTATTTTAAAAAGGTCAGCCCTTGGTCCCATGTATACTCCGAGAAGCTCAATCTCCCTGACAAAGATATGTCTTATATCTATACGAGCCTCTGAGCCGGTAGTGGTTCCAAAAAAGACAAGCCTTCCACCCCTTCTGAGGCACTCCACGCTCTTCCAGAAGGTCTTGCTCCCCACGTGGTCCATAACTATGTCCACACCTTCTTTGAAGAGCTCCCTGACCCTTCTGACCACATCCTCTTCATAGTGATTTATGACCACATCCGCTCCAAGCTCTCTGCACCTTCTTGCCTTCTCCTCTGAGCCTGCGGTGGCTATAACAAAGGCACCAAAGAGCTTTGCAAGCTGGATGCCCGCCACCCCCACGCCAGAAGAGCCTCCCCATATTAAAACTCTGTGGTAAGGCTTTATCCGTGCCTTGTTCACAAAGGCATTCCAAACAGTGAGGAATGTAAGGGGATAAGAGCTTGCCTCCTCAAAGCTCAGGTTTGAGGGCTTTTTTATCACATTCCTTGCAGGCACGCTCACATACTGGGCGTAGCCTCCTCTGGACTTCAGACCAAGAATGTCGTAGTGCCTGCAGTGGTTGTCGTGCCCTGACTGGCACTCGTAACACACCCCACAGGAAAGACCTGGAGCCACTACCACCTCATCCCCCTCCTTTATGTCCCTTACGAGGCTTCCCACCTTTTCCACCACACCGCTCACATCAGAGCCGAGTATGTGCGGAAGCTCTGGCTTCACCGCAAGGGCTCCAGTTCTGACCCATATGTCAAGGTGATTGAGGGCTACAGCCTCTACCCTTATGAGGACTTCATCTTCCCTTATATGTGGTTCTGGAAAATCCTCAACATATTTAAGATTTTCATGACCCCCAAAGTTTTCAATTATAACTGCACGCATGTGCTTTATTATAATGCTATCATGTTCAAGAGATTAAAGATGCTTTTTGGCAGGAAAGGTTCAGAGAAGGCTTACCGGCTGCTTGAATTCCCGTTTAATTTCTATGCTCTACTTCTCAGTAAGTATGGAGAGGTTAGATACCTGCATTATGGTTTCTGGGATAGTGATTCAGACATATCTATACTTACCGCCCAGGAACGATTGGCGGAAAGGCTATATGGCTTAATACCACAGGGGGTTCATAGCATACTTGACGTTGGATGTGGTCTGGGAACAAGCGTATGCGAGCTTCTGCACAGGGGATACGACCCAGAGGGCATATCACCAGATGAAGGTCTTGTAAACTACGCTAAGGCTACACACAAAAAATGTGCAGACAGATTTTACATAACCACATTTGAAGAATATAAGAGGGAAAAACAATATGACCTCTTGCTCTTCTGTGAATCTGCTCAGTACATAAAAGATAAACAAGTTCTCTTTAGCAGAGCCAAAAACTTGTTAAGGCTTGGAGGATATACACTCCTGTGTGATGAGTTTTTAAAGAGGTTCGACGAAAGAGCAAATTTTCATATCGTATCAGATTTTATTGGCTATGCGGAAAGAGAAGGTTTTGAGATTATGGTCCTGCAGGAAATAACTCAAAATGTGATAAAAACAAGGTATGTTTTCTACGATGCCTTGGCTGCTCAGTATGATAAAGTCATTAAACATATTCATGAGGACACTTTAAAAGAATTCATATACAGATGGAGGATTCATAGTAACATGTATGAGGATGGAACTATTGGCTACTTCATTGTTCTTATGCGACTTAGGGATTGAGTTATAATTTTTGTATGAGGGCTTTCATTGCCTGCCTACTGATTAGTTTTCATGGCTTTGCATCTGTTCAGGCCATACTTGAAAACTATCCCTTTTCTCCACAGAGAAGGTATCCTCCTACACAGATAAAAGGCGATAAACCTCAGATTGATAAGGTGCAAATACTGGGATACGTGAGTTCAGAAAATGAGCTTTACGTATTGGTGAGAGAGGAGGGCAAGGTAAAGAGGTTAAGAAGAGGTGATGAGTTCATGGGTATGAAAATACTGGGGGTGCAGAGGGGTTTTATCCTTGCTAGGGATGAGGAAGGCGTAAAGAGGATTAAAATTAGCTGGGAGAAAGGTCAAGGTGTCGCCAAACCTGCGGAAGCTCCAGCAGGAAGAGGTGACGAGCCCATAAGACAACCACCGAAAAAACTCATGGAACTCTTGCAGGAGGGGAAATAATGGTTTATGATTATAATAACTATAACAATGCAAGGAGGGGAATATGAATAGGCTCTTGCTTCCAGTTGGACTCATAGTAATGGCACTGGCGGGATGTGGAGGAGGAGGTGGCGGTTCAAGCATAGGCGGGGTCTATGGAAGCACTTTAGTTTATGTTTTGGGTTTTGAGACCAGAACGGGCTCTGCTTTACAGAGCGATATTTTCTTTCTCACATGCAGTAATGGGAGAGATGTATACAACTTTCAGACTGACACAGTCCTTATAAAGTTTAAAGCGGAGACCATAAAAGATGCTCTGGGCAACCCAGTAACTCAAAATCCCTCGCCTGTAGCCTTTACCCGCTATAAAGTATCATTTCTTTCCGCCTCCCCCACAAACAACTGCGAGAGATATCCGGACTGCAGACAGTTAATGGCAGGTGGTTATGAGGGACTCGTGGGTTTTAGCGTTCATCCGGAATCTCCGGAAGGCAGATTTGAAAGACAATACGCAAACGGTGATGAGGTCAGGATAGAGATCAAGAAAGGAGAGTCAATTCAGGAAATCACGGTTGTCCCCTCTTCATGGAAATCTAACACTCTGGTCAACTACTGCACCACTGTACTGGACAACTGCCTGTACAACGGTGTGATAGAATTCTACGGAAGGGAGCTTTACAGTGGAAAAGAGAAAGTTGTCAGGGTGCCCTTTACAGTGCAATTTGCAGATTTCCCTAAGGGTAGTCCTTATGGTTCCTTTACAGATACACCATGTCAGTAAGGAGGGGTTGATATGAAAGTGAAAGGCATTATTCTGACAACGTCAATTCTGAGCTCTGCGGTTTTTTCCGCTCCACAAATAAGGGTTTTCCCTTCAAGCCCCTACGATTTCAGAACTGTGACCATAGATTCCACCAGTCAGGCGGAGTTTGCCATAACCAATGTGGGTGATGCAGTGTTGAGGATATGTTCTGTTAATGTAAGCTCCGGCTACCCGGACTTTGATATCATATCCAACTCCTGCAACAGCACAAGCCTCAACTATGGACAGGACTGCAGGTTTACCGTCAGGTTTACTCCAAGGTTCAAGCAGAACTATTCGGGAAATATCGCCATAGTTTACGACGATGATGGAGACGGAACAGTCTGCAACACCCAGAAAACCTATGTGCAGCAATTGATAGGAAGTGGGACCGCGCTGAGGGTCGTCAGAATAGATACAAACCCATATCAGACAGGCTTTGCCTTTGAGTTTCCATCAACAGCCTACTACGAGCAGAGAAACATGACCCTTCGCATATGCAATGCCAGCGGTGACCCCCTCAGGTTTTCCTCCCCTGCAGTAATTCTTTCACAGGACAGTCCAGACTACGCCTCTTTTGGAATAACTGCAACCACCTGCAACGATGCAGTGCTTCAGTATGCCACGGATAACGCTGACTGCTCTAAAAACTTCTGCCAGATAAGCGTCTCTTTCTCTCCACAGGGAGGTATAGGCGGTCCAGAAAAAGAACTCTACTACGGTTATTTGAGGTTAAGAGACCTTAACAGTGGTCCAGGAGGTGGACCTTCCAATGCAACGATTTATCTTAGCGGAAGGTCTCAGCTGGGGCAGTATATATACGCTCCAGTGGGTGGGCAAGCTCAAGAGGCGGTCAGGGTAACCTTTACTTGTCCAGATGACCCCGCTACTGTTCCACCTAACCCCCAGAATGGAACTATTCAAATAGGAACTCCCTCGGTTGTGGGAACATACTTCAGGCTGATAAACTACTCATGCCCCGACACCTGCAGGGAAAATACGACCGTTGACTGCACTGCCATAATTGGTTTTGCTCCACAGACGCCCGGCGTCTTTCCCGGTAGTATTATAATACCCATAATAGGAGCAGAGCCTGTCCGGAGGTCTTTCGTAGGCGTGGCTGGTTCTCTTACAGGAAACTACATATACGTGAGCCCCACATACATAGATTTTGGAGCTGTAAAAAGGCTCAACACCTATGCCCAGACACTCATTATCAGAAACACCAGCGGTTCAGACCTTGAGTTTAACCTCTCAGTCGCAGGCAGTGGGCTGGTGCTGAAGTCCATAAGCTGCACGTGTAATACTGGTTATGTGACAGCACCAGGCGGTGGACCGTGTGTTCCACCATATGAAAATTTATTGCGTGATCCCAGCTTTCCAACTCTTACGCCTCTACCTATACCAACCTCCAGCCGTGCCTACCGTCTAAGACCCGGTGAGGTCTGCAGTGCAGTGGTGGAATTCAGCCCGCCTCTCACATCAACAGGCAACATGAATGGTGCTGTTATAATAGACACGCAGGCTCAGGTGGTAACCGTTCCCATGTCAGCAAGGATGGATGTTCCACCTCCTCCAATGTCTCAGCCAGCTCCCTCCATAGGGTCGGGTGGCGGAGGTGGTTGTTCTACAGGCGGCAGTAGCATGGCATGGCTTTCAATACTGCCTGCCCTTGCACTTCTCAGAAGGTTCAGAAAGAGATGAGAGGTCTATCATACAACTTTCTCCGCAGCAACAGAGTTGCCCTCCTTGAGGAGGGCGAGGATTATATCAGAATTGCCCTTGCTGAAGAGGACCCATACCTCATAGAAATTCTGGAAAGAGTCTATGGTAAAAGGGTTGAGTATGAGATAACAACACCTGAAAGGATAGAGGAGCTCCTCAAAGACCCTGTGCTGACCCTTGAGGCAGAGAGGGATATAATAGAGTCCGACTTTCTGGACGAAAAAAAACTTGAGAATATAGCCTCGGAAGCTCCCATAGTAAAGTTCGTTAACGACACCCTTGTAGAGGCCATAAGGAAGAAGGCAACCGATGTTCATATAGAACAGTTTTCAGAAGATGTGGAGGTTCGCTACAGGATTGATGGGGTGCTTCATACCATAAGAAAGCTTCCAAAATACGCTGCACCACCCATAGTTTCACGCATAAAGATAATGGCAAAACTGAACATAGCAGAAAAGAGGCTTCCTCAGGATGGGAAGTTTTCCTTTTCTTACGCAGGGCAGGACTATGACATAAGGGTTTCAACCCTCCCCTCCGTTCATGGTGAGGGGGTGGTGATGAGGATACTCACAAGGGGTGAGGTGTCTCTTAATCTTGACAACCTTGGTTTTTCTGTAGAAGACACTAAAAAGATAAGAAGGTTCATAAGAAAGCCCTATGGTATGGTGTTGGTGACAGGACCCACTGGCTCTGGCAAGACTACTACTTTGTATGCCAGCATAAAGGAGATAAACACAGGAGACAGAAAGATAATCACGGTGGAAGACCCTGTAGAATACAACCTGAGGGGTCTGGTGCAGGTGCAGGTAAACCCAAAGGTAGGTCTAACCTTTGCCACAGCCCTCAGAAGCATTCTGCGTCAGGACCCGGACATTATAATGATAGGGGAGATAAGAGACAGAGAAACTGCAGAGATAGGCATACAGGCATCTCTGACGGGGCACCTGGTGCTGGCAACCCTGCACACCAACGACGCTGCCGGTGCCTTTGCAAGGCTCATGGATATGGAAATAGAAGAATTTTTAATAGCCTCTTCCGTCATAGGCGTCCTTTCCCAGAGGCTGGTGAGAAAAATATGCCCCTTCTGTAAGGAAGAGCACAGACCCAATTCTGCAGAGCTGGCACTCTTTGAGAGGAATGGCCTTGAGCTTCCCGATAGACTTTACAGAGGTATGGGCTGTGAGGAGTGCAACCGCACAGGCTACTCGGGTAGGACTGTAATAGGCGAAGTGCTTGAGGTCTCTGACAGCATAAGGGAGCTTATAGTAAAGAGGGCGGACGCAGTCCGTATAAGAGAACAGGCAATAAAGGAGGGTATGACCCCCCTCCTCGTTGATGGTCTGAAGAAGGCAAAAGAGGGAATCACCTCTGTAGAAGAAGTCCTGAGAGTCTACAAGGATTAGGCAGAAAGAGACATGAGGTTATTTCCCCAGTTCATGGAAAGAAGAGCTCTCTTTACCAGCTCCTCAAACTGACTTGCTCCCTGAGGGTCGTTGAAGGATATCAGAAGCCCCTTGGAGGTGGGCATGCCATCCCCATATCTCTGAACGCTTGCTCTGTCCTGCTTCACAAGCTCCTCAGCCTGTCTGTAGAGATCTGGGAGGTTTTCCTTTGCCCAGAACCTAAGGTCGTCGGTTATGTAGAAGTAGCCGGCGCTGCTGGCAGGAGGGGCCGGCACTTTGGGAGGATTTTTAGAAAGGGACTGAAGATAGACCATATTAGCCCTCTCGAGAAGCTGTTGAAACTGAAAGGCCTTTACCGGGTCTGTAAAGGTCAGGGCTGTGCCGTCGGGAAGTGGATTGTCCTCTCCGTATCTTTCTGCTCTGGCATATCTGGCAAGGTTAAGAGCCTGATAGTAAACCTCAGAAAAGTTGGTCTGAAGCCACGCCCTCATGTCGTCGCTCACAAAGAAAGTGTAGGATGTGTTGACTGTGTTCATTCTTCAACCTCCCTTAGTTTATCATGCTTATAAATATAATCAAACATTATAACTTTGTCAAGCATACAAACATGATTTAAAAACCTTCTATTGAGTTGGTAAGGCTATAATTATTCATACATGAAAGCAAACGGCTTCAGCCTTCTGGAGTTGATAATCGTCCTTGCCATATCCGCCCTAACGCTGACGCTTGTCATTCCTGCCATAAACAGGACCTTCTTTGGGGAAGAAGATGTCCTGAGGGCTTTTTTAATGAGGAGCTTAAACCAGTCTATGAAAAAGGGGAAAGTAGTGGAGATAGCGGGGGACGGAAGCAAGATAAAAAACTCAGAAGGTGAGACCATTGACCTTCCTTACAGGGGGCAGTGCTACGCATACCCCAGCGGAGAACTGAGATACTGCTGGTTTGAGAAGAGGGGAGAGAGAAAGTATTATACGGTATTTGACCTATAAAACCAGACGCTATTCTTCATACACAAACTCAGTAGAAGGTAGTAAAATCTCTCTCATGAGAGAGGAGGAGTTGATAGCCCGAATTGCAAGAGGCGACCAGCAGGCACTGAAGACCCTCATACTCATGTATAACTCAAGGCTCTTTTCCTACGCCTACGGAATACTCCAGAACTACGAGGACGCAGAAGAGGCTGTGGCTGAGACCTTCTATCAGATATGGAGGTCAGCCAGGAACTTCAGAGGTGACTCAAGGGTAAGCACATGGCTCTTTGGAATCTGCAGGAACGTGATAAGGAATATGCTAAGGAAAAACAGGAGGCACCCATTTATGCTTGAGATAAGAGAAGAGGATGCGGTGGTAGAAGAAGAAATAGAACCCATGGAGGTGGAACTGATAGCAAAGGCTCTTGACAGACTACCGGCCATACACAGGGAGGTCCTCCATCTTGCCTACTACGAGGACATGCCCTACGAGGAAATAGCAAGAGTGCTGGGCGTGCCCGTCAACACGGTTAAGACTAGGGTCTTTAACGCAAAGAAAAAGCTGCTGAAGGCTATGGAGGAGCTTAAAAATGAGCATAAGGAAAGCCTTTGAAGAATACTACGGCTCTTTGAAGCCACCGGAAGCCATGGACTTCAAGGTCGCCCTCAGGCTGGAAAGGGAAAAAAGAAAAAGGCTCCTCAAGGTTGCGGTCCTTGAGGCTTTTCTCATGCTGGTGCTTTTGGGATTATATTTTTATCAGCCACTGAAAAACACAGAATATCAGACCTTCTCCGCCGGTATTCCAGTAAAAATTGTTGAGGACGTAGGCATCAAAAAACTCTCGGATGAGCTCAGAAGCCATCAGCTCACTATTGAAGGTCCATACGAAGGGGACGTGTTCATCCTAAAGGGCGAGGAGAGTAGGGTAAGGGAGTTTCTCAGCAAGTCAAAAAACCTCAGAGCCCTTGACTGAACTCCTCTCCACATAGCCACCTTGCCACTGGCATCTTAGCCTGTATTCTGGCTCTCTCTGGAAGTAGCCCGTGTTTTTGAGTTTTATGTAACTTCTCCATGGCGGTATGCGGTCAATATGGACCCTCTTTTCTCCTTCCCAGAGCTCAAGGGAGCACCAGCCAGCAAAACCCACCCTTTCAAAGCTAAAAGTCAAAATATCCTTCCGAAGTTCAAGACTGACCTTCAGGTCAATTTCTGGCAGATTGACAGCCTCCTGACCCGCCCTGAGCAGGACCCCTACCACAAGCCCGTCTGGATATCTGGCTTCTACCCACAGGTCTTCTTCCATCGCATAGGGAACCTCAAGACCCTCCCTTGCGGAGCTCTCGCAACGCCCCTCCATCTGAAGGTTTTCCGAATAGACCCTTATCTGGGCGCTGGGGTGGACGCCCTCAAGCCTTACCCTCTTCGTTCTGACCTCCACCTTTGCCTCACCAGAGAAGTTCTCCCCAAGATTTACCCACAGCCTGTAGTCCATCCTGCAGGGAGTTTTCACACTTCCCTCCAGCCTGAGCCAGTAGGGAATGCCTCTGAACAAAACAAACCTCTCCCCTTCCTGCACGGGGATATCAAGCCCGTATGGTCTTACAAAAAGTCCGTAGTTCTCCAGCTCCGGTGCTGAGATGGAAAGGTTCAGAGATATGCATTCAAACAGCTCACAGGCGGGCTTGAAAGAGCCATCCGCATAAAGGTAAAGCCTTCTGCCCACACCTGCCAGAAGAGGTATGCCCCCAGAGAGCAGACGCTCTGAGCTAATTTTTATGATTTTGTCCTCCTTGCCCAGCTCCCCCACATAGGAGCCATAAAGCTCCAGCCTGCTTTCTCCCTCAGGAAGAGAAAAGGGAATCTCGTAAAGCCCTGAGTATGCAAAGGCATACTCCCCGGGAGCAGGCAGGTAGTTAAAACGCCAGCCAGAAGAGTCCTGAAAGGCTAAATAGGAGCCAACCCAGAAGGGCTCTGAAACTGTGGAGTAATTCAGGCTATAAAAGTCTTCAGAAAAAAGGTAAAGTATCCTTCCATCCACAGGCACCGCACTATCCAGAAACCTCTCCTCCAGTCTTACCCTGAGAAAGCTCTCCTGCATATCCATAACCACCACGCCACCCAAGAGGTCAAGGGTCCTTCTCCCATAGAAGGCAGGCCTTCCACTGGGGTCAAGTATGACCGCCTCTATGTGCCTTTCCCTGCCCGGTGGGAGCTGAAGCTCAAAGACCACCCTGTCCCCGGGGTAGAAAACTCCTGACCTCTGCAAGAAAACAGGCTCAAAGTCCCTTCCTGAAACCCTGACCCATACGCCCGTGTAATAGGGCTCAGAGGAAGAAGAGAGCCTGAGCTGAAGGCTGACAGGCTCACCACCCCCTCCACAGGATAGAACAAAAACAAAGAACAGGAGAAACCATGCAAATACCATGAAAAAATTTTAACCCGTGAACCACTGGTTAAAACCTATACACCCACTGAGTGAAATGTCAGGGGAAAACAAAAAACCCTTGACAAGCAAAAAATTTTTTGCTATACTTGTAAGCAACTAAAACCTTTAAGGAGGGTAGAACCATGAAGAAGAAGGCTATCGCAGCCTCAGCTCTGACAGCAATGGCACTCTTTGGTGCCAGCCAGCAGGCAAAGGCATCTGCGGTGATGATACCCGCCATTAAGTCTGGAGGTGGGTGGGTAACCGTTCTGTCCTACATAACAACTACACCCAGTCTTCCTAACGTCCTGGGTGCACCCGGCGTCCACATAACCTATCAGTTCAAGTCCAGCCTGGCACCAGCCATGACTGCCTGCTCTGAGAGGAACCTGCTTGTTCCATCCTCCACAAACGACCTCACCACCTTCATAGTGGATGCCACCGTATCCCCCGTTCCAAAGCCACCCATATTTGAGGGCGGTCTCATAGGAACTGTGGGCGGTGGATACGACCCTGGCATACCCATGCAGGGCTTTGCAGTCCTTGAAAACGTGGCTTCTACACAGCCCATAACAGTGGAAGACTGCGATGATACTACTGAAGGCACCAATGCCAACTGCCAGACCCTCGCCGCAGAGGCGATCGTCTTTAATCTCACATCCAGATTCCTCTACTCCCAAAGGGCAATAGAGATGCACCATAGAGGCTTTGGCGATGTGAGAGAGCTCTGGGAAGCAGGAGGAGGTAACCACAACACGATAGCGGCAACTGTTGGCACTACGGAACCTGTGGATCACAGATATGCCAACATCGATTCCGCTCCTAACGTTGGATACTTTGCTTTCCTTCCTACTGACGTTGCCGACACATTCGTCTACGCCATAGCCGTCAATCGAAACAGCTTTAATCCCGGTAGTAATAACAATCAGCCCGGCTCCACGGTCAACTTCAGCAGTGTAAACTACGCCGCTGCCATAAGGCTCACCGCAATAACAGAGGGAAGAAACAACGACTTCATACCCGGCAACCCAATACAGGGTTACTACCTGCGTGACGAGCAGAGGCTGTCTGCTGTGAGAACCATAGACTTCAGGTGTGCAGCAGAGATAAGGGCTGCCTCCGAAGAGGGAACACCCGGTCTTGTTCCACTTGACCCCGTCATAAGGAGACATGGTGCATGGTTTAACCTCAGGCCAGTGGCATACTGTCAAGATCCTGCCGGCACTCCTGCAGCGTGCAACACCCTGCCCCGAGAAAACAGGGCTGCTGAGCTTGGAGACGGCATCATAGCCTTAAAAGTGGAAGTAAACCCCGCCTACGGCTTTGCCATAACACCTCTCCATCAGCTCATCTATATCAGATAATCTATCCCGTGGCGGGCTCTGCCCGCCTCTTCAACAAAAGGTGAAGGAGAAAAGATGTCACGGTTGTTTTTATTTTTCTCTGTGGTTTTGATTGGTCTCGGCTTCCTTTCCTGTGAAAGAAAGGCTCAGTCTTTTATCAAGTCGGAGAAAGAGATAAGGACCATAGAAATCCCCATAAGGTTTGATGATTCCCAGTATGAACCCATTAGAGAAATGAATTCAGAAGACAGAATTGCCTTTCTCTATTACGACCCTACCGGCAGGATACACCTCTGGGTGGATGGCAGGGACGTGGTAATAAACGAGGATGTGGTAAAAGAGCATCCAAGAGCAATCTATGGCAGGCTCTCCTACCTTTACGATGGGAAGTATCTGTATGTGTCTTACTGGATAAAGGAAGCCAACGATAAGCAGGTTGTGTTTACAAGATACGACCTCAAGGATGGAAAGATACTGACCAGATACTTCTCTACCACAAAGCAGGCTCTCAGCCCCGCCCACATGGCAACAGATGGAAAAGGGAGACTGCTTCTTGCCTGGTATGATGAACATCTCGTGGGATACTCCATCGCCTACCTGGTTCTTGAAAACTACGGGGAAAAAGTCCCTGAAAAGGAAGAGTTTATACATTTCCAAGGGCAAACACTATACGAAAAGTTCATGCCAGCTTATGCGGAGGGGGCTGGTTTTTACATCATCTATGCCATGTCTGGTGGTAAGGATTTTATCAAATCCTATCTTGTAGACAGAAGGGAAGACAGGACACTCTTGGAACGTGATAACAGGACAATATATCATCTATACAGCTTTCCTAAAAATTCCTATATTGTTACAGGCTGGTATGACCCGGCTGTGGGAGGTAACATAGAGGTATTTAAAATTGAAGGACCCGACAAACTGCGAAAGCTCGCCTCCTACAGTCCAGAAGAGGTAAAGAAGTACTATTACGGAACAAATTACTATCCATTTGCCTTCAAAGATGGCTACGGATCTCTTTTCCACAGAAGCCAGACGGAACCCATAAAGCTGGAAGGCTTTCCAGTGAGCTCCAGAGCCAACATATTCCTGAGTGAGAAAGGAAAAGGTGTGCCCCTCACAGATGATGTTCCCGAATACTTTTTCACTCAACAGGTCCAGTCTGTTTACTCAACTGATGGGGCGACTTTTTTGGTTTACTCCGACAACAGATACATATTCCCCAGTCTCATGGTAGCGTATATAACAAAGGATGGAAAGGTTTATAAAAACGGATTAATCAATAAACCTTCAGAAAATTTGGGCGTTCCCAAAATAGTCCATATAAAGGAAGACCTCTACAGAATATTCTTCCAGAACTTTGACAGAGACAAAAACAGATGGAATATGAAGGTAGTGGACGTTCTTGGGAGTAAAATAAGCAAAAACCACAGCTTACCCAGATCTAGAGACATGGAAAAGACATTAAAGGAAGCTACTGAAAACTTTTCAAGGTGTCAGATAAAGGACGACGTAGAGTGCATATATAAGTACTTTGACCCAAGATACAAAACTTTTGTATCCTTAGAAAGGCAGAAGGAGATGAATAGACAGTTAAATCTAAAGGTTAAGGAATTCAAATACGATAGTGTTAAACTCATAGAAAATACACCGTTAGCAGTAGCTAAGGGTGAGATGACGGTCCAGCTACCTGAGCAAATAATGGGTAAACCTATACAACAGGCAGGTGAGAGGAAATACAAGTTTACCCACATATGGCTTTACATAAATGGCTCCTGGTACTATGCAGTGGAAGCCCCTGTGGGAGATTTCTTCATAAGGTGGTAATTTTCAGAACAGGAAGGGAGGGCTACTTGCCTCCCTTACTATCAGAATGAATTTTTGCCCTTTCACGTATATCTCTATATAGTTTTTATTAGCCTCTATCCTCTCTACCCTCATATCAAGCCTTTTCTCATAAAGGGTCTGCATATTGACAGGATTTATTTCCTCGTACACAATACCTTCTGAACTTATAACTACTTTTACCTTTACATACGGCGAAGTGTAACCCGCCGTGGTGTAGTATTCAAGAGTTTTGCCACTTCTGTTTTCCACTAATCTGAAGTTTCTACAGAAAAGCATCTGCTCCTGTATTTTTGTAAAAAAACCATTCACTTCGTATGTTCTCCTTAAGGATAGCCACCTGCTCTGAAAACTCGTTAGACTCCCAAAGGTTGCATAAAGCATGGTTAACAGGAACATGGCTATGAGCACAGAGACGAGAAGTTCAATGAGGGTAAATCCGTATTTTTTCTGTGCCTTCATAGTCTATCAAGAATCTGCATGTCTGGAGAAAGAATATATTCAGCCTCGGAATAAAAGGGCTTTGCCATCCTGACTTTTATTCTGTAATATGCAGGTCTAGGTGTTGACGTTGCATATTTTAAGAGAATTGTCTCATTAAATGTATTGGTTATATCCATTATGTTTACCACACCATCTTTTCTTCGAGAAATTATAGCTTCTATGTCACCTCTCCCCAATCCGATAACTCTTATGGATTTTTCATCTGCATAATTGAGATTTAATCGTGGTGAGTATGCAGTTACATGGTCTTTGAGCTTACCAAATCCATTGCTTCCTATTATGTTGTATAGCTCATTGACTGAATTCATGCGTCCGTTCAGCTGCAAATAAGTGAAAATTAGCCTACCTTTATTCCTATCACCAAGAAAAATATCTGTGAGGTTCATAAGTTCATTGAGATTAAGACGATTTACCGGCACTTTCGAATCCTCTGCTTCAATTCTAACATTGTAAACTCTATTCATTACCTTTAGCTCCATCTCATATGGTAGAGTGAGTATTCCTGCGTAGGTAGGTGGATAGCTGTTCAACAATTTCCAGAGTGCAATGCGTGCAACTGCCTGTGATTCAAAAGTGAAAGCCAATTTATCCCTGTCTCTACTCTCTCCAAGATAAATGTTCTGAACTGAAGCAGATGCAACGAATAGAATAACAAACATTGCACTCATCATCCATAAGACATAAATCGTGACAAACCCACTTTTTTTGTGCTTCATTTTGGTATTAAGAAATAAAAACCACTGCTAAAAACTATGACTCTTACACCGTCAACTGGTGTATCGAGATAAGGATTAAGGGGCGAAAAGTCCTTGTATGGACATGATATATATCTCTCTTCTGAGCCTTTTTCTTCACATTCCCCCTTTATGCTTTCAAGTTCAAAGTAGAAGCTTCTGATAATGCTACTCTGGTTTGTCAATTCTCCTACTACTGAGTTGTTGTATCTCTGAAGATAATCTATCTCACGGGAAATTTTATCAAGATAGTAGAGTCTTGAACTGAGGGTTGAAAGGGTTTGATAAATAACGGGTATAGCAATAATGGCTATAGAAAAGGCGACTAAGATTTCAATTAAAGTATAGCCTCGCATATTCGTTCAACTTTTTAAACGTTAAAATTAATTGTGTTACGTGTTTCTTTTATGTATGTAAGTGCGTCTAATACAGCTCTGTGCAGTATAGCTCCGATTAATTCTCTATCTTCATTTTTGGAAAATAAAAGATAGTAGCCAGTGTCCAGAGGAGAACTTTTTATTCCAAAATTTACCTTATCTATGCCCATGTCCTCTATATGCGATTCAATCTCTTTGATTACCTCCGGTTTGTTTAACTGTAACCATCTTAAAAAATTATCAGAAAGGAAAATATATTCTCCTGAAGTGGCTTTCTTAGGTATTTCTGGAAAGCCAAAGTTGTTTTCCTGATTAACCCACAGAAGGGTTGCTTCTTGCAGTATGGCTCCAAATGTCTGGCTATCATCTTCATTCCTAAACCTTAGAGCAATTCCTCTTTCAAAGCTTAGGGAATCACCATACCTTTCAGCCTTTGCAACTTCAGCCTGTTTAATTAGCTTCTCATACAGAACTCTATCTCTACCCGCTAACCAGCCCATGAACCTATCGGTAAGGTAATATACTCTTTCCATGGCACATTATACGATTATAGAACTTAGCATAGGAAGAGGTGCATGATTTATATCATACAAGACTTAGTTCATCGATTATACGAGTATGATACAATTAATAGTTCATGATAAAAGTTTTAAAAATCATGTGTATAAGAGATGACAGGAAGCTGACTGTGTCCTACTACAAACCTGGCAGATTGGAATTTGATTTTGACGGTGTTTCCGAGGCAGTAGACAGGATAGATATTGAAGGACTCGAAATAACCCCTCTTGTTCTACCATTTTTAGTAAATACCGATCTAGATATTGAGAATATATATGTAGATTTTAGACCGTTTAATGTAATTTTTAACGCTATATGTGAGCCGGACATATGTAAGAACGCTTTAAAGTCTGCTATAGAACTTTTGAAAAATAATGTTAATAAACCTATAATAAATCATCCTCAGTATGTTATGAAACTGTCACGGGACACAGTCTACGAAATTCTTAAGGGTATTGATGGTTTAATAGTTCCTAAAGTTTTGAGAATAAAACCAGATTCCTTAAAATTCATAAAGGAGATTGCGGATAAAGAGGCAATGTATCCATTTATTTTCAGGGAGGTTGGGGTACACACATATCACGAAGCGGTCCTTGTGAAGAGTTACAAAGATGTAAGTTTGCTTGAGAGGTATCCTTTCAGAGGAGAGGAATATTACCTCGTAAAGTTTGTAGACTATAAGTCCAAGGACGGTCTATACAGGAAATATAGAGTATTCATTATTGATGGCAAACTATACCCGAGGACAATGATAGTCTCTGATTATTGGAATATTCACGGCAGGGATAGAGAAAGAGTTATGGATAAGTACGAAAAGTATAGGCATGAGGAAAGGAAATGGTTAGAGTGTTTTGATGGAAAGGAGTATAAACCTCTTGTAGAAATTTACAAGAGAATAAAATTAGACGTATTTATCGTAGATTTTGGCATTTTACAGGACGGTAGTATAGTTTTGTTTGAAGCTTCACCCTGTTTTAAATACCAGGCATATTCGGGAACGGATCCAAAATACTCTTACCAGGCACCCTTTGTCACATCTATAAAGAAAGCCGTTAGAGAACTGATATTCAAAAATGCCGAAGGATGAGCAGAAGGGCGGTCTAAATGTCTTATGGCTAAATATTTACGGGGAAGATTTAGAGATATTAAAAAACCTTGAGACAGAAGGATTTTACGTGTATGGCACCAAACTGTCTCTTGATAACCGAGAGATTATAAATCTTGAATGGAAGGATGCTATAGACGTCATAGTTTTCTCTTCTGTAAACACAACCATTGATAAGTATATTATTGACAACTTTAAGCGTCTTCAGCTCATAGTTACGAGATCAACCGGCTGTGAACACATAAATTTAGAATATTGTAATAATAAGGGTATAAAGGTATGCTCCATAAGAGGTTACAGCACCATATCAACCGCTGAATACACCATATCTCTTATTTTTTCACTGTTGAGAAAGCTGAAAAGTACTATACTGAAAGTGCAGAAGGGAAGGTTTGAAAGGGAAACTGGCGCAGACCTCCATGGTAAGATTGTGGGGGTTGTGGGCACTGGCCTGGTGGGCACAACAGTAGCAAAGCTTTTAAAATGCCTTGGTGCTAAGGTCTTCTACTGGAGTTTCAGAAGGAAAGAGGAGCTTGAAGGGCTCGGAATAAGGTATGTTGACCTTGAAGAGCTATACAGGTCAGCGGATGTATTGACCTTTCACCTGTCCCTGTCTGAAAAAACCCGCTATATCTTCAACAGAGGTTCTCTGAGAATTGTAAAACCTGGTGTATACATAGTTAACACTGCAAGAGGAGGGCTCATAGAACTTGAGGCTATCTATGAAGGACTAAGAAATGGCATAATAGCAGGCTGTGCTCTGGATTGTTTTGAGGGCGAGAGTTATTTTATAAGAGGGAAGTCAAGCGATAGCCCCTCCAAAATTCAGATAATCAATGATATAGCAAAATTCCCCAACGTGATAATAACACCGCATAATGCATACAACTCTGAAGAAAGCATAAAAAGGGATGTGGAGTACACATTGAGAACCTTATTGCATTACAGAAAAACTGGAGAATGTCTCTATCCATGTCAATGAAATAGAAGTGTTCAAGAGGCCTTTTTGTGTTATAATTCTTATGGAGAAACATGAAAAGTATAGCCATTTTTTGCACAGTAGCCATAATGGTCTTTTCATGCGGTCAGGTAGTTCAGGAGCATTACACCATAAAAACTGAAAAAATCCAGAAACAGGAGGAAGTGCCTCAAACATCCATCAGCGAATTAAAGTCAGAGAGAGAGGAAAAGGTCAATCCAGTGGTTTATGAAAAGCCTGCGAGAGAGGCTGCTGAAGAAAAAGAAATCCAGAAGGGTGGAAAAATCTCCCTCCACTTTGAGGACATAAGCCTTCAGGAGCTTCTGAATGAGGTCTTCTACAAGATACTTGGGCTTTCCTACGTGGCACCTGCAGAGCTTACTCAAAGGGTTACCATTCATGCAGACAAGATATCAAAAGAAGAAGCCTATGAGTATGTAAAGAGCCTTTTAGAGATGGCTGGCTATGGGGTGTTAAAAGAAGACAGAGTTCTTAGGGTGGTTCCTCAGAAGGCTACTACAGCTCAGGGGCTCGGCTTTCTGGTCTACAGACCTACCTACATAGCCCCACAGACACTCAACGAAGCCATAAAGGGGCTTCTTTCTCCTATAGGTAAGTCCTTTGTAAGCGGACAGGCGATTGTAGTCATAGATGAAGGGGCCAGGATAGCAAGAATAAGAGGTCTTATTCAGGGCGTGGACAGCTCTCTCTATAGCTCCACGAATATAGCTTTCATAAGAACAGCCCTTCCGCCGGAGCAGGTTAAGGAAAGCCTTGAGAAGATACTTAGGCTCCTTGGAAAGGCGGACACACCACAGGTGGTGGAGGCCCTGAGGAGGGAGGGACTTCTTGTGGTAGTGTCCTCCGACAAGAACCTCTTTGAGGAGATAAAGGGTTGGGTCAGGATAATAGAAGAATACTCAAAGAGAGAAAGACAGGAGGTTGCCATATACAGGCTCAACTTTGTGGAGGCAAAGACAGTTGCTGAGATAATATCCAGTCTGGCTCTTCTTCAGGAAACCCTCACCATAACAACAACTACAGAGAAAGTTGCGAGTGAGCAAAGAACTCAACAGCAGGCACAGCCAGAAAGAGTGGAAACTCCTGCCGAGACAAGAGCAAGAACACCTCAGAGACAGGCTCAGGAACAGCAGCCAGCTCAGCAACCCGCTCAGCAGCTTCAACGACCCGCTGAACCTACAACCATAAGGGAAGAGAGAAAAGAGGAAAAGCTGACAACCTTTGGCAACATAATAGCAGACCCAAAGAGCAACTCACTTATAGTAAGGGCTACGCCTCTACAACATCAGGTTATCAAGGCCCTTCTTTCGGAGCTTGACAGGGTCCCCAGGCAGGTGCTCATTGAGATGGTTGTGGCTGAGGTATCTCTAGGTGATTCCCTTCAGCTTGGCTTTGAAGGTCTTATAAAAGGCTTTATAGACAGCAAGATGTTCAACATATCCACATCCTTTGGGCTCATTCCAAATGCCCAGAACCTGCAGGGTTTGAATGTAGCCATTTTTAACAACGCTGGAGATTTAAGGGCAATACTTAATTTTCTATCAACAAAAACTTCTGTAAGGGTGCTTTCAGCACCGCATATTATAGTCAGGGACAACGAAGAAGCCACCATACAGGTTGGTGCAGAAGTGCCTATCCTCAGTCAACAGCTGGCTGTAAGCACAGGAGGTCTTCCAAGCGTTCAGAATCAGGTTCAATACAGAAACACCGGCATAATCCTCAGGGTGGTCCCCACCATAAGCACTGATAACAGGGTGACACTCAGGATATATCAGGAGGTAAGCGATGCAGTTTCCAACACCATAACTCCTCAGCTTCAGTCTCCCATAATTACCAAGAGGTCTTCTTCCACTACACTTATAACCGATGGTAATCAGGTGGCCCTGCTCGGGGGAATAATACAGAGCAGGACAACAAAGGACACGAGCGGTGTCCCTCTTCTATCTGATATACCGGGACTGGGCATTCTTTTCAGAAATCAAAAGGAAAGCACATCCAACACGGAGCTAATAGTGTTAATAAAGGCAAATGTGATAAACACACCTGCGGAAAATACAACCTACAAGGGAGAATTTCTTGAAAAGACCAGAAAACTGAGAGAGCTTATAAGAGAAGAATGAAGCCAATCGGAGAAAATCTGAGGAGACTTGCAAAATACAGGAGACAGGCGCTTATCTTGCCTGGTCCATTAATCATAATCTTTCTTATAATAGCCCTTGGCTACAGACCATACATGGAGCACATAAACAAGCTCAAAGAAGAGCACAAAGAAAAAAAGGAACTTCTCAGGAGATACAGAGAACGTGTAGAAGAAATCCCAAGGTTAAAGGAGGAGTTGAAGGCACTACGGGAAAGAACTGAAGAAGCTACGAGGATATGTTTTAGGGAAAAAAATTCGGAAGAGGCAAAATCAAAGTTTTTCCAGATGGTATCTTCGGAAACTCAAAACATGAATCTAAACTTACAGGAACCTGCAACAGAAACTTATGGCGATGTGGATATTTTCACTATGAATATAAGTGGAAGGATAGTGGATATAAAACCTTTTTTGCTTTTTCTTGAAAAGATGGAAAAGTCAGGCAACGTTCTTGTAGAATCACTTGAGATAAAGGTTGAAGACCCAAATAACCCCGTAACCCTACTGGTAAATCTAAAACTCGTTTCCTGTAACCTCAGAGTTTCTCCCTGAAGCGTAAAGGTTTACCATTTCGAGGGTCCTGTATACTTTCCAGACATACTTGCTGGTCTCTCTGGCATTTTTCCCCTTGTTGTAACAGTCTACAGCCTTCCAGCTTACTCCGTTTTTTAGAATACACTCTCGCAAGATGTATCCACCTGCCATTATGTTTTTACAGGGATGCCACAGGTCCTGTTCTCCTCCTATAATGCCTTTTCTCATTAGCAAGGGGATATTGGATGAGTTAACCTGCATTATTCCTATGTCGTAAGTTCCATTTTTGTTTCTGTTATATGCCTTCGGGTTCAGACCACTCTCCACATAAGCTATGACCACCATCAACTTCTTGGGAATGTCATAAACTTCAGATGCCTGCTGGAAGCAGAGAGACAGATCCATGATACTTTTATTCTAACATGGAATCAAGCAAGTCCATCGTCTTTCTGGCAGTATTCTTCCACGTAAAGAATCTTGCTCTTTCCAGTCCTTTCATACTCATACTGAGCCTCAAGCTCTCGTTCCTGATTACTGTTGATATCTTTGTGGCCATATCTTCCACATCTTCTGGGTCAAAATAAACAGCCGCATCACCACATACTTCAGGTATGGAAGCCCTGTCTGAAGCAACCACTGGACAGCCACAGGCCATGGCTTCAAGGAGCGGAAGACCAAAACCTTCATACAGAGAGGGGAATATGAGTGCTATTGCTCCATTATATAGCTTGACAAGCTTTTGCCTGTCTACGTAATCCAGAAAGTATACCCTCTTCTCAAGCCCCATCTGCCTCACTTCCCTGTAGACTTCTTCATAGTATTCGCCGGACCTTTCTCCCACAACCAAAAGCTTTACATGACCATGGTTAAGTTTTCCAAAAGCCCTCACCAGTCTATGAAGGTTTTTGTATCTTCTGACCGCACTCACAAAGAGAACATAATCCCCATAGACAAGCTTCTCCTGATACACCTCTTCGTAGGACAGCCTTTTGAAGGTATCTGTATCCACACCCGGATAAATGGTCTCCACCCTTTGAGAGTTTGATGGAAAATATTTATACAAGTCCTTTCTTGTGCTTTCAGAAACGCAGACTATACACGATGAGCTCTTTATTACGAGTGGTAACACGTACTTGAAATAATATCTCATTCTTGGATATTCACCCCAGAATATTAGAGGAAGAAAGTCATGAATTGTTATAATCTGCCTTACGCCACTTAATGTGTATATCATACCCTCTGGAACTGTTGAATAGAAAACTCCCACGCTGTTTTTTTTCAGAATGAAAGGAAGTCTTAACTGTAACCAGGCTATTCTCGCAATGCTGTTCAATAAACTTCTTCCCGGCATCACAATGTCAGACACCCCGAAGAACCTTGCAGAGAAATTTCCTTGGTAATTACGAGAATGTGATTCTGGTAGCAGAAATGCCAGTTCCCTGTTCAGATTAAGAAGGGATTTAACCACTTCATCTGTGTAAATTCCAAGACCAGTGGGTTTTTTATGTATAAAAAGTGCATTGATTAGAATATTCCTGTTCCCAAGTTCTGAGACGGTCATGGAGTTTCACGCTCTGAATATTTTAACGCAGTTCAAGTTATAATTTGTGCATGATACGGCTATTAGCCTTCTTCATGAGCATAAACCTGGCACTCTCTCAGACAATTGTAGTTCCCATACCAGGTCAACCAAGGGAGCAAACGCCACAACCTATCCAGACACCACAATCCTCCAGCGGTGGTGGTGCGGGGCTAGGTTTGGTAGTGGGTTCAGTGGTGGGCGGTCTGATTCTGAGCCTTATCTTCTCAAAGGCTGTGCCTGCAAAGCCCGCTGAAGGTAAGGGTGGGAAAGACCAGAAAATGCCAGCCTTTGTTCCCTTTGAGTTTATAGTGGTTCACAGAGGGCTTCTGGAGGGGCTTGAGGTGATAGAAAGGGGAATTTTTGAAGATATAAACTTCTCCCTTGTGCGGTGGGAGAAGAGCCAGAGGGAGCTGGAGGAGAGCCTGAAGGATAGTGTGCTCTTTGTTCAGCCAAACTTTATATACGAGCTCTTTGGCGAAGCCACAGCCCAAGTAAGGTCTGGTGAGGGAAGAGAGGGCGGGCTGAAGGCTGGCGTATGCCTTCTGGATACGGGCGCAGACCAGAAGGCAGTGGGTGGATTTTTACTGAGGGTTGAAAACCATCTGAGAAGTCCATACGCTCCAGAAGACCACGGCACTGCCAGCGCCTACCTCATAGGTTCAGGGGGAGCGGGTGTTTACCTCCACAGGGTCTGCTCTGAGGGCAGGTGCACCTCCTTTGCCTTTGCGAAGGCTCTGGTGGAGTGCTTCAGAGAGGGAGTGAGGGTGATAAACACGCCCTTTGGCATGTATGGGGAGGACAGGCTGGCAGGACTGATAATTTCTGGAATATCAAGGGCTGGCTTCAGGGTGGTTGCGCCCGTAGGCAACGAGCCATCAAGGGTTCTACCCTTTCCCGCAAGGCATCCGGCAGTTGTAAAGGTGGCAGGAGACCCTTGCTTTCCAAGAGGGCTGTGTGAAAACTTTCCCAGAGAGCCCTACAGGGTAAAGGCTCTGGGAGTGGGTGGTATGGAAAGGCTCTTTGTGGGTACCTCTTTCTCAAGCGCCCTCCATGCGGTCAGGCTTGCCCTTGAACCTTCTGAGGACAAGCAGTAGGGCAACAAAGCCATACACCCACAGATACTGAGCAGAGCCAGTGCTGCAACCCCCACCCCCGCCAGAAGTTGTGAGAGTGCCACCAGAGGGTGGTGTCTGACCTCCAGAACCGGGGGAGACGCTCATGACCGCCTGTGCCTTTCCACAGCCAAAGAAGTTGTTAGGCACACTGCCCACTGCTGAGTCCCTCAGGGCGTTCTGACAGAGAAGCTCCTTCGCCTGTTCTGGGATAAGGCTCGGGTTTGCTTCCAGCATGAGGGCAACAAGCCCCGCCACTGCAGGTGTAGAGAAGGAGGTGCCCGCCTCATAGGCATAACCCCCCATTTCCTGCGGCACATATACCACATAACCCCCTGCGCTTATGTCTGGCTTTGTCCTTCCGTCCACGGTGGGACCCCTCGAAGAGAAAAAGGCAAGCATTCCAAGGCTGTTGAAGGCTGGAGAGCCACTACTGAGAGCCTTTGAGGTAAAGGCACCCACCGCTATAGCCCTCCTTGCGGTAGCCGGCTGGGCAACTGTGTAGAGGTATCCACCTTGTCCGTCAGAGACCGTGTAGGCTCCAAAGGAGTTGCCCTCAAAACCTCCAAAGAGGTCCACTCTTGAGGGACCACCTGAGGTGAGTGTGAGCTTGAGAGTATAGCTTCCAGAGCAGTTGTGGTCAAACTCCACATAGACCTTTCCATTGAGAGGATAACTCTGGTGGGTTATGGAGTTGACGCAGGACAGGTTAAGGGTCGGAGGACTGCCCCTCTGAGAGACTGCACACCTTCCAGAGCTGTCGCAGAGCTCCACCCGATAAGAAGAACTTCCTCCATACCAGACCTCAAAGGGTATGCCAGGGCTAAGGCTGACGGGAACGCTCACAAAAGTAGCCTCCTGAATGACCGCCCTTAAGGGCAGGTGTCCCTCGTTTCCTGCGGCAGCTACTACGATGGTTCCAGGACCAGAGTTCTGGTCTATGAAAAGGTCAAGGAGTGAGGTGCCGTCGGCAGGTCCAAGGGTATTGCCAAGGGATATGTTCACCACCATGGGCATACCAAGCTGTTGTCTTTTGCTTTTTATGTATTCAAGTGCCCTCATTACGGTGGCGTCGTCAATGGCGCCTATAGAACTAACAACTTTTACCGCCACTATGCTGGCCCCGGGTGCAATGCCGTTTTTGCCCGCCAGCACTCCAGCAACCGCAGTGCCGTGCCCCCCAAAGTCGTAGTCGCAGTCTCCAGACTGACGCCTCTGTCTTATGGCGTTCTGGTCCAGCTCCAGCCCAGAGGTTGCATCATAAAAAAGCACTATCCTGTCTTCAAACTCGGGATGGCACAGGTCTATACCCGTGTCCACTACTACCGCCAGCACACCCCTCCCCGTCCTGCCAGAGAGCCTCGCAGATGTGCCAAGCCAGTAAGAGTCTGGCAGAAGGCTTAAAGGATGGGTCTCACTCCAGAGCAAAAGCCTGCCATCGGAGGAGCTGGCGCTTATGTTAAGGCTTCCGTCAGAAAAACAGCTGAGGATATTGCCAGACTGGGAGCAGGGACCTGAAAAGCTCACCGATGCGTTTATGGTGGAAAAGCCTATGGTCTGTCCTGCCCTCACTGGAAGGCTGTAGCTTTTTGAGCCCCTGACCCATATGCCAATGGAGGAACTCCTGAGTATTTCATCCTTTAGCCATAGCCTCTTGGGCTTTTCTGTGTATACAAGCTGAGACTTGAGACTTTTCAGAGCCTGCTCTGAAACCACGCCCACCCTGCCATCGTGATAGAGAACCTTTAGCTCCCCTCCCAGAGCAAAGCTCAATAAAAAGAAAATCAAAAGCCACATGGTGGTTTAAAATTTTAACAGAGATGGTTGACATAGTAAAAAGCTACAGGCTCATTCCAGTTGAGGAAAATGACTCCCTTGTGAAAGTTCTTGCACCGAGGGGAGCAGACCCTCTCCTCTTTGAGGAGCTTCGTTTTTCTCTTGGAAAGGAGGTGGTGCCCCTTTTTGTGTCTGAGGAGGAGTTTTCCCAGAGGCTTCAGGAGGTGCTGGCTCAGGAAGAGGTGCGTATAGAGACCGAAGAGGGGCAGGAGCAGGAGGTCAGAGATATCCTCTACGAAGAGGAGACAAGCCCTGCAGTGAGCTTTGTAAACCAGACGCTCATCAGAGCAGTGAATGTCTCTGCGTCAGACGTTCATATAGAACCCTACGAAGGGCAGTCTGTGGTCCGGATAAGGCTTGATGGTGTGCTGCATGAATACACGCGCATACCCCTTTCCCTGCACGAGCAGGTGGTCTCCCGCATAAAGGTGCTGGCAAACCTGAATGTGGCAGAGAGAAGGGTGCCTCAGGATGGAAAGATTGCAGTAAGAGTTGGCAGGAGACACCTTGACATAAGGGTATCGGTTGTCCCCACCGTCTTTGGGGAGAGGGTGGTTCTCAGGCTTCTGGAAAAGGGTGGAAGGCTTCTCAGGCTTGAGGACCTGGGGCTCTGGGAGGAAGACCTCATAAGGCTCAGAAGGCTCTCTCAGAAGCCCTACGGCATAGTGCTTGCCACAGGTCCAACAGGTGCGGGCAAAAGCACCACCCTCTATGCCATGATACTGGAGATTAAAAGCCCCACCAGAAACATCATCACCATAGAAGACCCGCCCGAGTATCAGATAGAAGGGGTGAGCCAGATACAGGTAAACCCAAAAGTGGGTCTTACCTTTGCGGTGGGGCTAAGAGCCATCCTGCGTCAGGACCCGGATGTTATCATGGTGGGGGAGATAAGGGACGCAGAGACCGCAGAAATAGCGGTGCAGTCCGCCCTAACGGGGCACCTGGTGCTTTCCACCCTCCATACAAACGATGCACCCTCCGCCATAACAAGGCTCTTTGACCTTGGCATAGAGCCCTTTCTCATAGCTTCAGCCCTTGAGGGGGTTGTGGCTCAGAGGCTTGTAAGAAAGATATGTCCACACTGCAGAGAGGAATACAGACCCACTGAGGAAGAACTTCTGGAGCTGGGTCTTTCTGGGGAATTCACCTTTTACAGGGGTAGGGGCTGCGAGCACTGTATGGGAACGGGCTACAGGGGAAGGACGGGCATATACGAGGTGCTGGAGGTGGACGAGGAGATAAAGAGGGTTATACTAAAAATGCAGGATGCGGTGGAGCTCAGAAACTCTGCAAGAGCGGGTGGTTTTAAAAGTATGCTGGAGGATGGCATAAGGAAGGTGCTTGCAGGCATAACCACACCTGAAGAGGTGCTCAGGGCTGTAAGGGCAGAGGATTGATGTAGGGTTGAAGTGATGCTTAAAAAAGTTGTAACCGCAAAGGATGGAGAGAAGAGTTTAAGCATTGAATATAGCTCGCTTTCAAAAGAGTGGAGGACCTCTCAAAAGTCTGGAAGAGTTCTTTGTTGTGTGCCATCTGACAGGGTTTTCATAAAGGTTGAAAGTTATACTCAGGAAGATAAAAAGACAAAGCTCTCTGAACTTAAGAATTACGCAAGGGAAAAGTTTCCGGAAAGCAGACACGATATAAGACTCTCCGAGGGCAGGGCTTATCTTGCTCTCTGCAGAAGCTGTGAGGACTGTGAAGCCATTGAGCTTGAACCCTTTGCCCTTGCAAGACTTGGAAGTCTCTACGGCGACGAGATTTTTGTCATAGACTGGGGCAGGAGGAAGACGGTCTTTGTAGAACTTAGGGATAGTGTGCTTCAGTCCTTCAGGGTTGTGATGAGGGGTGGAGACTACATAAGCCGTAAGCTCTCAGAGGTCAGAGGTATATCCCATGAAGAAGGGGAAAGGCTCAAAAGGCTTGAAGGCATTACCCTCAGAGAGGTGGAAGAAGCAGTTAAGGAAATCCTTGAACTCTCTGGCTACAACTTTGAAGGCAAAAGGGTGCTTCTTACGGGTGGAGGCTCAAGGCTAAGGGGGCTGAGAGGTCTTTTCCCTGAGGCTCTGGAACTGAGGCATTGTGAGCCAGAATATGCAGTCTGTCTCGGAGCATGTCTAAGGGAAGTTTTAAAAAACTCATACCCGGACTTTGTCCAGAGGGAGCTGACACCCCAGGGCATGAAAAGACTGGCCTATGTGGGCGCAGGTATGGGTATAGCTTTTATGCTTAGCCTGTTTGCCATGCACAGGGTCTACTCGGTGGAGACCCTGAGAGATGCTCAGAGGACTGAGTTCAAAAAGCTATTTCCAAGAGAGCCCATAGTTTCCCTTCAGGAGCAGGTCCGGGCAAAGGTATCTACCGGTGAAGAATACAGGCTTACAAAGCTCTTCTCAAGGGCTCAGGAGAGTCTCAGACCGGGCATGAAGCTATACAGCTTTGAGTATGCGGATGGAAGGCTCACCATAAAAGGTGAGGCAGACAGGAATACCCTTGAGGGTCTTAAACTGCAGTCAATAAAGGAAACACCCACTGGAAAGGTAGAATTTGAGCTGAGAGTGCCATGAGTATGAGCAGGCTAAACCTCATATTCTTCTTGCTGACGCTTGTCCTGCTTGCCCTTCTCCTTGACCGCTACTACAGGCTAAGGGACGGCTACTATGCTGAGTATTTGAGGTATAAGGAGGTTATGCTACTTTTGAAAAACTACCAGACCCGTCAAAAGGCTAATATTGACGAAAACTTTGTCCGTCAGAAGCTATCAGAAGTGGGTGCAGACTTTGTTTCTTTCAAACAGGTGGATGTGGGCTATGAAGTAAAGGCGAGAAACCTGAGAGGTGAGAACTTGCCAAGGCTTGTGTATTCTCTGGAAAATTCGGGTGTGGAAATACTCAAGCTCAGGTCTGTGGACAACACTGGTCAGGGAATTTATGAGGTTGATATGACCATAAGATGACAGTTGTTCTTGCCCTCATACTTTTTATCAGCGCCAGCGTCCTTGTTCTTGACCTCTACAGCACAGTCAGGAGCACTCAGATTGCAGTCCAGCAGGTCTATGCACGCACTCAGGCTCTTTATGTCTTTAAATCTGCTCTGCCCCTTGCCCTCGCTATAATAAGGTCTGATGACCCTTCTGTGGACCATCTGCAGGAAAGATGGGCCTTCCCCATAAGCTTCAAAACGGAGAAGGGAGAGCTGACCATAAGCATCTACGACGAGGATAGGTTCATAAACCTCAACACCGCAGGCGAAAACCCAGAGCTTTTCAGGCATCTCTTTTCCTCCCTCAGAATTGACCCCCAGTATTTGGACAGGCTCCTTATATGGATTGGTAAGAAGGATGGTAGCTTTGACAGCCAGTATCCCATAAAGAGGGCACCCCTGAGTTCAAAGGAAGAGCTCCTTTATGTGGGCTTCAAGCCAGAAGACCTGCAGGGCAAGACAGTAGGAAACAGCTTCTACCCGGGGCTATGGAGCTTGACCACCACCTTCTCTTCTGGAAGGGTAAACGTAAACACCGCACCCCTTCAGGTCCTTACTGCCCTTGACCCTCGCATAGACCAGACCCTTGCAAGCAGGATAATGGAAAGAAGAGCTAAAGAGTCCTTCAAAAGACCAGAAGACCTGGTGCTCGTGGAAGGCTTTACCTTTGACATGCTTTACAGGATGAAAAACTACATAGATACAAAAAGCAGGTTTTTTCACATAGTTATGGACCTCAAAAGCGGTGGCTACAGCGTGAGCTTTTCTGCCATCTACGACAGGCAGGAGGGGAGGATTGTCTATAAAAGGGTCTACTGAGCTTTTACTTTATGGACTTCTTCTTATAAACCTGACCCTTCACAGGTTATACGGTTTCCCAAACCTGAGCACCGCCCTTCTTCTCCTTCCCCTTGCCTTTCTGCCCTCTGAAAGGTTTGGACTGAGGAGTAGGTGGAATGCAAGTCTTCTTTTACTGCCATTTCTGTATATTCTTTACCCTCAGGGTTTTTTCAGCCTTGCTCTTCAGGCTTTTGCAGAAGAGCTTTTCTTCAGAGCCTATCTTATGCAGAGGTTTTCAAACCTTGCAGTTTCAGTTCTTTTTGCCCTTCCACACATTATTCTCTACACAGACATCTGGTCAGTGCTTACCTTTTTCCCTTCACTCTTTTATGGATACGTATACCAGAAGACAAGATCTCTGGGCTTTGCATTCCTTCTTCACCTTGCCAGCAATGTGCTGTGGCTGAGCTTTTTAATCCCCTATGTGCACGGCGGTCACTGAATCCCAGCGGGATATGTGGAGCAGGAGCCATGGTATGAGCCTTTCTTCTATAAAGTCTTTCACCTCCCTCATGTCTCCTGAAGATTTCCAGCTGAGGTAGAGGGCTTTCAGGTCTTTTCTCATGCTGTCATGCTCTGCCTTGTGCATTGGATAGGCAAAAAACTCTGCCTCCTTCATCAAATCTTCCTCTGTAGAAAAGTGGTCTTCCACATCGTATAGGAGTATATCCATCAGTCTGTCCACTTCATCCCTCTTACCCTTCTCGCAGGCAGAATATAGCTCCCTTATTATCTCCAGCTCCTCCTCGTGAAGGGTGTTGAAGAGTTCATTGGCAACTTTTGGCAGGTCCTTAAGCTCAAGCATGGTCATACCTCCTGAGTTTTTAAGTAAATATATACTTAAATCTTCTGCGCTACCCTGATAAGGCTCATAACCGCTAAAATATTCCCATGACCTCAGAGGAAAAAGATTTGGTGCTGTCTTACCTTCCCCTAATCCAGCAGATAGCCTACCGAATTCACAGACACCTGCCAGCCTCAGTGGATGTGAGAGACCTTATAGGATATGGGGTGCTGGCTCTCGTGGAGGCTCTACCAAAGCTGGACAGGACAAAAAACCCGGCTGCCTACCTGAAGTTGCGCATAAAGGGGGCCATGTATGATTATCTGAGGAGTCTTGACTTTGTCAGCAGAAGTCTCAGGTCAAAGGAAAAGGCAATAAGAGAGGCAATGGAGAAGCTAAGTATGGAAAAGGGCGGTGAGGTGAGCGACGAGGACCTGGCACAGTATCTTGGCGAAAGTCCAGCAAAATTGAAGGAAGACCTGCAGGCTATAAGCTTTTCATACCTTCTGAGCCTTGACGAGATCTTTCAGGAGGGCAGAAGCTATGAGGAGCTCTTTGAAAGCAAGGAGGAGGGGCCTGAGGAGGCTGTTATAAAAAGAGACATGAGGGAGAGGTTGCTCAGGGCTGTTGAAAGCCTTGATGAAAGAGAAAAACTGGTGCTCCAGCTTCTCTACTATGAAGAACTGCCAGTGAAAGAGGTGGCAGGGTTGCTGGGAATATCTATGGCAAGGGTCTCTCAGATAAAGGCTGGTGCCATTGAAAAGCTCAAGAAGTATTTAACCTCTGCTGGATAAGCTCAAGTAGCTTCTCATAAGTGTATCTCAGCTCATAGGCCATGCTCACCAGCTTTGAGTCTCTTGAGGCCTCTGCCCTTTTTACAAGAGGTATAACAACTCTGCTCAGCTGGTCTGAATACTCCTCAAAGTCAGCTTTCATCTCTTCCTCTGTAAGGTCATCAATGCTTACAGAATATGTCCTGTAGAGCATCTTTGCAGATAAGAGAGTGTGTTCAAGCTCTTTCTGCAGGTCACCTCTGTCAAGCCCGGCCTTTGTAAGGTCAGCCATCAGGGTTCCACCACCACGCAGTGATGAATTTTAAGGTATTTTTCCCTAAGCTTCTGCACATCTTCAAAGCGAACAGCCTTTATCCTTTCTGGATACTCTTCATCCGCTTTCCAGCCAAAGCCCATCACCTCAAAAAATCCCAGATACCAGGCCTGCCTTGCCCTTGTCTGATGAGCCAATAAAAAGTCGCCGATTATCTTATTTTTTGCCAGTTCCACGTCTTCGGGCTTAATGTCCGCCTTTTTGACCACTTCCACCATGTCTCTCAGAGCGTCCTCTCTTTTTTCCGGGGATGTGCCTATGTAGGCTATGAGCCTTGGGGAGGCAAGGCGAGTGGGATAGGTAGAGTAAACAGCATAGGCGTAGCCCCTTTTCTCCCTGAGCTCTTTAAAGAGCTTTGAAGTCATTCCATCTCCAAGAACAGAGTCCAGCACCTTAAAGGCGAAGTATTCTTCACCCCTGAACTCAGGTGCATCAAAGGCACAGAAAACGGTTGCCTGAGAGCCCGGTCTTTTTACCCTCTCAAGAAGGTCTTCCTTCATAGGCACATCTGTAGGGTTTATCCAGTAAGCGCCCTCAGGAATTGCAGAAAAGACCTCCTTCAGAAGAGGCAGGACCTCCTCCCCTTTGAAATCTCCCACAAGGGCTACCACCATATTTCTGGACTTAAGAACCTCATGCCACCTTTTTATCACATCCTCCCTGCTTATGGCTTTGATATCCTCTTCCAGTCCAAGCGGAACCACCTGATAGTTTGAGCCCCTGTAGGTTAGCCTTCTGAGGGCATCCATGGCAAGCTCATGCCCCCTTTCTCTTCTTGACTTTATTGCCTGAAGGGCATTCTGCCTTTCTCTCTCAAGGTCCTCCTGAGAAAAGAGGGGCTCAAGAAGCATGCTTTTTATAACCTTCAGACCCTTTTCCAGACCATCCACCTTTGTGGAAAAGCCTATCTCCACATAGTCATCCCCCGTGGAGGCATATATGCTCCCTCCATAGTCTTCAAAGGCACTGGCGACTTGGTAAGCGTCATAGCTTTTTGTGCCCTTTGTAAGAAGGGTGGCAGTCAGATTTGTAAGACCCCTCTTATACTCTCCGTGAGTTCCCGACTTTATGAAGATAACTCCAGACACTATACCCCTACCCTTTGTCTCCTTAATTATGAGTTTTACTCCGTTCTCAAGAGTGTATTCCTGCACCTTTGCACCTCCAGAGGAAAAGCTGAAAAGCAAAAGCAAGAGTATTATAAACCTCATCTTTCTGGCACCATGATAACTTCGCTATAGGGCTTGCTGAGGATATACTTTTCCAGAACCCTCAGCACATCCTCTCTTCGCACGCTTCTTATGTTGTTCTCAAAATAAAGGTAGTAGTCAAGAAGACCAACCACAGTGAGGGAGTAGCCTATGTAGAAGGCGTCTCTTTCAACCCTTTCAAGGGCAAAGGCTTCAGAGTTTATTACCCTCTCTTTTGCCTTCTGGAGCTCTTCCTCTGTTAACCTTTCCTTCAAAGAGTTCATCAAATCAAACACCTTTGACTTGACTTCCTCAAGCCTATTCTGGTCAAGAGTTGCAGATACAAAGAAGATATTATCCCTTGGTCTTCCAAAGTCTCCGGTGGATATGCTGTATACAAGTCCCTTCTCTCTCAGCTCCCTGTAAAGTAAGGATGTCCTGCCGTTGCCCAGTATCTGGTCAAGCACCACAAGGGCATAGTATTCCTTTGTGCCTATGGCAGGCACTCTCCAGCCTATGAGCCAGTAGGTTTTTTCAACCCTTCTGTCTTTTATGGTTTTGCTTCTGCTTTCTAACTGTTCTGGCTCAGGGATTAGCTCAACGCGTGGCACGGGCTTTCCCTCCTCCTTCCCGAAGGTTTTGAGCACCTCCTGATAGACCTCCTCCGGCTCCACATCCCCAACCACCACCACATACATGTTCCTTGGCTGGTAGAAGTTTCTGTAAAAGTCAAGGAGCATATCCCTTGTAAACTTCTGAATGGTTTCTTCGTAGCCTATTATGGGATGGCGATAGGGTGAGACCTTGTAAAGTAGCTTTTCAAATTCTTCCCAGAGGACCGTTGTGGGGTTGTCTTTGCCGCGCCTGAGCTCTTCTATGACTATAGGCTTTTCCTTTTCTACCATGTCCTCAAGTAATAGGGGCTTCTGGGTAAGCTGATAAAGCACATCCAGTGCCTGCCTCCAGTAGGGCTTGGCTATGGTTATATGGTAGAAGGTGTATTCCTTTGATGTGCCGGCGTTCAGATTACCACCAAGACTTTCCACCATGTAGTCTATCTGACCATAAGGATACTTTTCTGAGCCGTTAAAGAGCATATGCTCAAGAAAGTGAGCCATGCCTTTTTGCTGATAGTCCTCGTATACAGAGCCTACCCTGAACCACACATGGAGGGCTACCGCTTCTGTATCATCCCTGCGGTTTACGATTAGCTTTGCACCGTTAGGTAGTTTATAGGTTTTGAGTTCTCCGGCAAAAACTGCTGTAGCCATAAAAAACACCTCCAGAAATATTAAAAATAGTTTCATTGCCCCTTTCTCAGGTTTCTGGTCATGGCTTCTTCATAGGTGTAGGGACACTCTTTGCGAATGTGGAAGTCCTCTGGGTTATAGCCATTGTCTTCGAGCCAGTTTTCTATCTTCCTTCTTGCGGAGCCCCATGCCAGCTCAATCCCCAGCGGTAGTTTCTTCTTCAAACTGGGTGCCATGTCAAAGGCGTCAAGTATTTTGCTTCTTGCTGACCTTATACTCTTGAGCCATCCTATACCACCAGTCTCTCCACCAATAAGGCTCCTGAAATGGTCCCACTTATACATGTGATCCAGTATTCTTGCCAGCTGGCTTATACAGGTTTTCAGGTCAGAGCGTGCCATATCTTCTATCTCCTCCAGCAGGTTCTCCCAGTCCACGAGCTCGTAGAGCCTTTCTCTCAGAAGTTCATAGTTTATCTGCGCCCACAGGGGGAAGTCCTTTTCGTAGAGTTCTCTTAACTCTTCTTTGCTCAGGGTTTTCATGAGCTTATAACCTCGCCTATGTTTCTATTCATTGCCATATCGTAGGTATAGGGGCACTTCTCTGGAATGCGGAATTTTTCAGGGTCGTAGTCATTGTTTCTGAGCCACACTCTCAGGTTTTTTCTGGCACGCCTCCACGCCCTTTCTATCTCCTGAGGTATTTTCTTCTTCAGGCTTGGGTATTCTTCCAGAATGGTTTCAATCTCATCTCTTGCATTTTCCACGCTTTTTATCCATCCCTTTCCTGCAGTCTGTCCACCTGCCAGCTCTCTAAAATGGTCCCATTTATACATATGCTCAAGAATTCTTGCCAGCTGACTTATGCAACTATCAAGGTGCTTCTGAGCCATGTCCTCTATCTCCTCCAGCAGGTTCTCCCAGTCCACGAGCTCAAAGGCTTTTTCCTTCAGAAGTTCAAGGTTTATCTGAGCCCACAGGGGGAAGTCCTTTTCGTAGAGTTCTCTTAACTCTTCTTTGCTTATGGTCTTCATAGCTTTTTAATATATGACCTTCAGCCTTGCAGAGCCACCGCTTTTTTCCACCTCAATACGCTGCGAGAACTTCTCCGCTATGTCCTCCACATGGGTTATTATGCCTACAAGCCTGTCTGTGGACTGCCTTATGAGGTCAAAAAACTCCGATAGGGACTCTCTCGTTTCCCTGTCAAGAGAGCCAAAGCCCTCGTCGATGAAAAGACTTTCAAGGGGTGCATTCTGGGAAAGTATGTCCGCAACCGCAAAGGCAAGGGAAAGGCTTGCAAGGAATGTCTCACCACCACTCAGGCTTGACACTATTCTATGATGGTCGGTGGTGTGGTCGTAAACATGAAGGTCTCCATCAAGCAGGTCAAAGGTAAACTGTCCGGCTGTAAACTTGAAAAGGTAGTAGCTTGCCCTTTCTGTGATTCTTCTCAGCATGAGCTGGCTTACAAACTCAGGAAACTGATTGTCTGCAAGGTCATTCTTTAGCCTCTCATACAGGCTTACCTGCCACTGGAGCTCGGTCAGGACCTTTTCGAGCTCTTCCCTCTCAAGGAGTTCCCTCTTGAGCTTCTCTATCTCACCCTGAAGGCTTCCGTATGTTTCCCTGTTCTGATATAGCTCTGAGCTCAGCTCTCTGAGCCTTTCTTCCACATAGTGGGTTTCGGGAAGGTGTTTGAGGGCTTCAAGTCTCTTTTCTAGGCTCTCAAGCCTGCTCTGGAGATTGTGTCTCTCCTTCTCGTAGTCCTCTATATGCTTCTGAATTGCCCTTATCTCCTCCTGACTGAGGGCGCATTTTATTGCCTCTTCAAGGCTTCCGAACCTCTCCTGAAGCTGGTAGAGCTCAACGGATAAGCTTGCCCTCTGCTTCTGAAGTGAGGATATGAACTTCTCCATGTTCTGTATGTCTGAGACAAGCCTTGCCTCTTCCGCTCTTACTTTCTGCAGGTATGATACTGTATTCTGGTATTCCTTCTGCACCTCCCTGACCTTTTTTTCAAGCTCCTCCATCTTCCTCTTCAGTCTCTGGGCTAAAAGCTCAGAGGGTTTTTCCCCTGTTATTTTTACCACCTCCTCCTCTATCTTTATGAGCTTTTCTTCTACAGAAGCCTTCTGAGACTGGAGTCCTCTGACCTTTTCATTGAGTTCTGCAAGCCCTTTTTCCACCTCTGATAGTTCTTTCTGTATCTCCTCCAGCTTCTGCATGAACTTTCTTTCCTTCTCTCTAAGGGACCTGAGCTCCGCATACTCCTTTTCAACTCTCTGAACCTCCTCAAGCACAGCCTCAACATCTCCACCCAGCGAGGTAAGTATGGACTGCTCTTCCTCCTCAAGCCTTTTAAGAAGAGTCAAACTCGCAGAGACCTTTTCCCTGAGCTCTGCCTCCTGAGACCTGAGCAGGTCAATTTGCTTTGAAAGCTCTCCGTGTCTTTTTCTGAGAATGTTAAGCTCTTGCTCCTTTTTCTGGACAGTTTTCCTTTTTTCCTGCATTTCTTTCAGGCTCTTCTGCACTTCAGAAAGCCTCTTTTCAATTTCTTCCTCGGAAAGTCCACCCAAGAGGCCTGAAAGCTCTTCCTCCTTCCTTTCAAGGAAGGATATGTTGGCATGGGCTTCTGAAAGCTCTTTCTTTAGCCTCTCCCTTTCCTCCTCAAGCTCTTTCAGTCTATGCAAAATCTCCTGCAGGTCCTCCTCAGATTTCTCAGATACAAGATGTCCAACGGTTCCACCACATACGGGACATGTATCTCCCTCTCTGAGACCTGCCCTTATCTCAAGTGCGTAGACATCAAGCCTCTTCTCCTGAAGCTTTTCCCTCTCACTTTCTAAGAGTCTCAGGCCCTCCTCCAGCTCCAGCACCCTGCTCTGATAGAGCTTTTTCTTATTCCTGAAGTCCCTGAGCTCTACAGCCCTTGCATGCAGGTCTCTCAGCCTTGCCTCCTCCTGAAGAAGTTCTCCTTCCACACTCAGAGATAGCCTGAGGGCCTCCAGCTCCCTTTCAAACTCCTCTATCTCTTCCGTCAGACTGTTCTGCTCATCCAGTTTTGCTCTGAGTTCTTCCCTTTTTTTATCAAGCTCTTTCTGCAGGATGCCCTTTTCCTCTCTTAGCCTGTCCTCCTCTTCTTTCATCTCCTCAAGTTTCCTGATTTTCCCCCTGAGCTCCTCCACTCTTATCATTCCATCCTCCACGCCCTTTTCTTCAAGGGCTCTGATGGCTTCACTGACCTGTCTTGTAATGTCAAGCCCCTTTGAAAACCTCTCTCTTAGCTCCTTTTCCTTCTCACTTCGCTTAGCCATCTCCCTCTCCACTGTGCCTATTTCTTCCTCCAAGCTGTCTCTTTCCCTCCTGAGGCTTGCATATTGCTGAAGGATTTGAAGAAGACTGCCAAGTTCAAGCCTTTTTTTGTTATAATCTTCAAGGCTTTCAAACTCCTCACGTATCCTCCTGAACTCCTCTTCCACCATCTGTCTTTCATCTGAGCACTTCTTCAGGTCAAGTTCTCTGCCCTGTTTTTCCCTCAAGAGCCTTTCTTCTTCCTTCAAAAGCCTTTCGTAGTGCTCTATCTTTGGCAGGTGGGGCAGTATCTCAAGGGCACGCTCAAGGGTCTGCCTTTTTCCCTGTATGGTCTCTTCCTCAGAGATGAGTTCGCCGAGCTTTTCCTGCACCTCCTCCTTTTCCCTGAGCAGGCCGTCCCTCTCTCTGCAGAGGGAAAGGGTTTTTTCAAGTTCAGACTTTTCCCTAAGGAGCCTTTCATACTCCTTCTCAAGCCTGCGGACCTCCGCTTCCTTTCGGGCAACTTCTTCAGGGCTTATGTGTGAAAGCTGTTCAAGCCTCAGCTGCAGAGCCTGAAGCCTGCTCATAAGACCTCTATACTCCTCTCCCACAAGCTCTTTTAAAGCGGAAAATAGCCCAGAAAAGCCTAAAAGTGAGTTGAGTATCTCCCTTCTTTCCCTCTGCTCCTGAGGCTTTAGAAATCTGTCAAACTGGTTCTGTGGAAGGAGAATCACCTTTGTAAAGGTATTGTAGTCAAGTCTGAGGATATCCTTTATGTGCCTCCTTAGCTCCTCTTCCTTGAAGGGTTTTGGCTTTCCCTCCTCGTAGAACCTGAAGTCCGACTGAGCCCTTTTCTTCCCCGCTTCGTATTCTCTTTCTACCCTGTATCTCCTGCCCCTCACAGAAAACTCCAGAGCCACACGCATAAAATTCTGACCTCTTGAAATCAGATGCCTGTGGGCTTTCTCACCTCCATATCTGGGCACAGTTCCGTAGAGGGCGTAGCATAGGGCATCTATGAGGCTTGTCTTTCCTGCCCCAGTCCTTCCCTTTATAACGAAGAAATTCAGGGGTGAAAAGTCCAGGCTGTGCTTTCCTCTGTAAACGGTAAAGTTTTCAATTTCAAGCCTTATGGGTCTCATGACTGGCCCTGACTATAAGGTCTTGAAGTAGAGACTTCAAGCTCTCAGCTGGCTCTACCCTGTATTTGCCCCTGTGGAACTCCTCATAAAGGCTCATGAGGTCAAGCTTTTCATCCAGACTTTCCCTGCTTTCAGAGGTGCCCACTGGCTCCATCTCAAGCCTTGCGAGCTTATCCCCGAGGATTCTGTTTATGTAATCTTTCTTTAGCTGAAAGGAGGGGTCCCCCATCCTGACCTCCATCTGCACCTTTACCAGCACATCCCTTAGAGCTATAGGTTCGAGCACGCCCTCTATGCTCTCTCCCTCCCTGAGCCTTATCTCCACCAGCTGTCTTTTTAGGTCAAGCCTTACAGGCTCCACTCTTGCCATTCCATCCTCAAGCACCACCAGGTTCACAAACTTATCCATCCCCTTCTCTGAAAAGTCTATCTGGTATAGACTGCCAGAGTAGTAAACCTTTGGTGCTGTTCCTTCTATCCTCTGGTTTCTGTGCACATGTCCCAGAGCCACATACTGAAAGGTATCAGGGATGGATTCCGCTTTTACCGCATAGTAGGGGCTGACGCTTGAGTAGAGTTCACTACCTGCTATCTGAGCCCTGTCCACCATCAGGTGGGCCATGAGTATCCTGTATGGTGCATCCTCCAGCTCCCTGGCAAGAGCTTTCATGTATAGCTGCACCTTTTCTGCGTAGCTCCTCCTCTTTTCTTCATCAAGGTGGGTTATAACACGCTCATCCGGATATGGAAGGCAGGCAACTTTTAGCTCATGGTAATGGAATATGGCTTCTTCAGGCTTTTTTGAAGGTCTGTCAAAAACATGAATGTTTGCAAGCCTTCTCAGATTCCTGTATATCCTCATAAAATCATAGCTGTCATGGTTCCCTGCTATGAGAAGTATATGTGTTCCAAGGGTGTTTATCTCAGTGAGAAAGTCCATGATTAATTCCTGAGATTCAAAGTCGGGGTTCCTCTTATCAAATATGTCCCCGGCTATCAGGAGTATATCTACTCTGTTATCTCTGCATATGTGCTTCACCTGCTCAAGGGCATAGAGGAGGTCTTCGTTCCTGCCTATCCTGTCGTAAAGCTTTTTACCTGCATGAAGGTCTGCAATGTGAAGAAGCCTCATGGTAGGACACCCGCCCCCGCCAGTATGGTTCTTAACCTTTCAAACACTGGGTTGAAGGGCTCCTCCCTTTCAAGCCTTCTGTAAAGGGTCAGCATCTCATCAATTATAAGCTCAACAGCCTCCTCCGGGCTGTCGCACAGAGATATGAGGCCTATGTCTCCCTGGTCAATGGTGCCATAAGAAACCATTGTGTTTTTCATAAAGTCCAGAAGGGGCTTCCAGTATTCAGAGCCAAAGAGGATTATGGGGAATCTCGGGCTTTTGCCTGTCTGTATGAGCGTCAGGGCTTCGAAAAGCTCATCCAGGGTGCCAAAGCCTCCAGGGAATATGAGATAGGCGGTGGAGTATCTGAGAAGCATCACCTTCCGGACAAAGAAGTAATCAAAGTTCAGGGAAAGGTTCTGATAGGGGTTGGGCACCTGCTCTGTGGGTATCTGGATATTCAGACCAACAGAAAGCGTTCCTGCATCTTTCCCACCTCTGTTGGCGGCCTCCATTATGCCTGGACCGCCACCGGTAACTATGTGAAAGCCAAGACTTCCAAGCATGAAGGCAGTCCTGTAAGCCTTCTTATAGTAGGGGTCTGTTTCAGGGAGCCTTGAGCTTCCAAAGAAGGTTATGGCTGGTCCCACAGAAGACAGCCCATCAAAACCTTGGACAAACTCGCTCATTATCTTGAGCACTCGCCAAGTATCACCCTGTTTTATCTTGAGCTCTTCTATGAGCCTTATCTCTTCACTGTTCATTCAGGTCTTTTACCATACCCTCCAGCTTGAGCATATCCCCCTCCTGAGGCTGGTTAACATTGCTGGCATACCTTGGGCGCTTGTAGCTGGCTGTGGTCCTTTTACCCTTCTTCTTTGCCTTTATGCTTTTCCCTTCCTTCTTAGCCTTTCCCTGCACAGTCTGCTTCTTTGGCTGCGTGCCTGCAAAGGAAAGGTCTGTGGGCACGGAAAGGCTAAGGACTGAAAGAATAGAAGCAAAAATTAATATTTTCCTCATAACAACCCTCCTTTGCCCCAGAGGGGCAGGTAAAACTATACCCCAAAAATTCAGTTTATGTCAAGAAGGTTCAGGATGTTCTCCACAAGTGCATCTCTGTTTTCTTTCGTTACCTCCATAAGGACTGCGCCCTTTAACCTTCTTATCTCTGCAACAAGGGGATGAACATCCCTTGTGGGTATGGTTATCACCATGCTCTTTCTGGGGTCGTGGATGAGCTTCCTCACAAGCCCCACAAAAGTCTTTGAGAAAAGCTCCATCTTGCCCACTTCGTCTATGACCACTATCCTGTCTTCACTCAGGGCTTTCTGAAGCACCGGGATTGCAAGGCTTTCAAACCTCTGCACGTTTACTCCATAAGAGCCAACCAGGTGCTTTGAGGTAAAAGTTTTGCTTGCAAAGAGCAGACTTTTGCCCTCCGTGGTGACTATTTTGAAGCCGGTGCGTTTTCTGGTCTGCGGGTCTCTCACCTCCTCCGTCCAGAAGCCCACAGCTCTATCCCCCAGATGCTTGAGAAGTTTCTTTATGAGAGTAGTTTTGCCCACGCCGGGCTCTCCGGTAAGGACTATCTTCATAGGTCCTGAAGGGCGTAGACCTTTAGCCTTCCTCCATGTTTTATGTAGCTCTTTATAGCCTCAAGCATGGCGTAGCCCCCCCTCACTGTAGTTGTGTAGGGTATATTATACTGCACTGCAGACCTTCTTATATGGTAGGCATCGCTCCTTTCCTTCCTGCCAGTTGGCGTGTTTATTATAAGGTTTATCTCCTGGTTTTTTATCATGTCCACCACGTTTGGCCTTCCCTCAGAAACCTTCAGAACATGCTTTACATCCAGTCCCCTTTCTCTCAGGAACCTGTAGGTCCCTCCCGTGGCGTAAACTTCAAAGCCCAGCTCAAGAAATCCCCTTGAAAGGTCAACCACTTTTGGCTTATCTCTGTCTGCCACGCTTAGAAAGACCCTGCCTTCAAGTGGAAGCCTGCTACCGGCTGATAGCTGTGCCTTGTAGTAAGCCAGTCCAAAATCCTCCGCTATGCCCATAACCTCTCCCGTGCTCTTCATCTCAGGTCCAAGCACAGGGTCTTCCTCAGGAAACCTGTTCCACGGGAAAACCACCTCTTTGATAGAGTGTATCCTCTTACCTGAGGGCATGAAGTCGCTGGCAAAGTGCGCATTACCCTTCTGGAGCCTTTCAAAAACCTCAGGCACAAGCTCTCTCAGTTTCTTACCAACTCCTACAAGGGCAGAGAGCTTCGCCAGAGGATAGCCTATGGTCTTGCTCACAAAGGGCACCGTCCTTGAAGCCCTGGGGTTTACCTCAAGCACGTAGACTTCCCCCTCCTTGACTGCAAACTGAAGGTTTACAAGACCCTTCACACGGAGGGCTCTGGATATAAGTTTTGACTGTCTTTTTATCTCCTCCACCACCTCCTCAGAGAGGGTGTAGGGTGGGATGCTTGCGGCGCTGTCTCCTGAGTGGACGCCAGCCTCTTCTATGTGTTCCATTACAGCACCTATGAGGTAATCCTCACCATCCCCTATGGCGTCCACGTCCACCTCCACGCTGTCGGAAAGATACTTGTCTATGAGTATGGGTCTTTCAAAGCTGACGCTCACCGCCTCTTCAAGATACTGCAGAAGCTCATCCCTGTCGTAAACTATCCTCATGGCTCTTCCACCCAGCACATAGGAAGGCCTCACAAGAACGGGGAAGGTGAGTTCCTCTGCAATCCTCAGAGCCTCTTGATTTGTCCTTGCTGTTCCGCTGGGAGGCTGTTTTATTCCCAGGCTTTCTATGAGCCTTCTGAAAAGCTCCCTGTCTTCAGCCATGTCTATGCTTTCTGGTGGTGTGCCAAGTATGTTAATGCCAAGGTTTTTCAGGGGCAGAGAAAGTTTGAGGGGAGTCTGACCCCCAAACTGCAAAAACACCCCATCGGGCTTTTCCCTTCTTATTACCTCAAGCACATTCTCAAGAACAACGGGCTCAAAGTAGAGGGCATCTGCAGTATCATAGTCCGTAGATACTGTCTCGGGGTTGCAATTGAGCATGATGGTTTTTATACCCTGCTCTCTGAGGGCAAAGACTGCATGCACGCAGGCATAGTCAAACTCTATTCCCTGACCTATTCTGTTTGGACCACTGCCAAGAATGAGGACCTTTTTCATTAAGTCTAATATTTTACCTCAGGACCTGGATTTTCTCAGGCACAGAAGCTTTTCCTTCAACTCTGCCAGTTTCATAAGTGCCTGAAGGGGTGTTAGATGGACAAGGTCAAGCTGGAGTAATTCTTCAAGTAGTGCCCTTTCCTCCTCCCTTAGGCTTTCCTGATAGACCTTCTCCAGAACTGGAAGGGTCTTTGAAGTGGTAAGCTCTGCAAGAACCTCCTTGGCTCTTTTTACAACCTCTTCTGGCAGTCCTGCCTTTTTTGCAACCCTTATGCCGAAGCTCCCTTCAGCCCTCCCTGGTCTAAGGACATAAAGAAAGTTTATGTCTTCACCATCTTTGCTTACCGCCATGTGGTAGTTTCTGATACCTTTTCTGTTTATCTCCGTAAGCTCTAAAAAGTGTGTTGCCACCAGGGTCCGTGCCCTTATATGCTCCAGTATGTATTCCACTATAGCTCTGCTTATGGCAATGCCATCATAGGTGGATGTTCCCCTTCCCACCTCGTCAAGCACTATGAGGCTCCTGCTATCTGCGTTGTTGAGTATACTGGATACTTCCAGCATTTCATTCATAAAGGTGGATACTCCAAGGGCAAGGATATCTCCAGAGCCTATGCGGGCATGGATTGAGGACACAATTCCGATTTTTGCAGACTTACAGGGAAGGAAAGAGCCCATGTGTGCCATGAGGGTGAGCAGTGCGGTCTGCCTTATGTAGCTGGACTTTCCCGCCATGTTGGGACCGGTTATGATGAAAAGAAAGTTCTCCTCGTCCATATGGGTGGAATTGGGGGAGTATGTCTTTACAAACTCCTCAATTACGGGATGTCTTCCCTCCTCTATGTGTAGGACCTTTTCCTCCACTATCTGCGGTCTTACCCATCCCTTCTCTATAGCCACGGCGGCAAGAGACTGAAGATAGTCAAGCCAGCCTGTAAGTCTTGCGTTATGGGCAAGCTCTTCCAGCCTTCTAAGAATTCTTTCTCTCAGAGACATAAAAAGCTCATACTCAAGGCTGTTTATCTTGCTCTGGGCAGAGAGTATTTTTTCCTCAAGCTCTTGAAGGTAATCGGTGGTAAACCTTTCTGCGTTTGAGAGGGTCTGACGCCTGCGGAAGTAAGGAGGCACATACCTGAGATTGGGCTTTGTCACCTCCACATAATAGCCCATTACCCGGTTAAAGCCAATTTTGAGGCTCTGAATGCCTGTTTCCTTTCTTAGCTTTGCCTCATACCCATCTATGAGTTTCTGGGCGTTGTCCCTATAATAGCGGAGCTGGTCCAGCTGTGGGTCCACGCCTTCTCTTATAAGACCTCCCTCTCTCACATGCAGAGGGGGGTCATCCACTAGAGTTCTCTCTATGTCTTCTCTCAGGTCAGAAAGCTCCAGAAGACCATCATAGACCTCCCTCAGAACCTCTACAGTCACATCTTCAAGACTTCTTTTAATCCTTTCTGTAGACTCCAGCGCCCTCTTTATCTGCACTATGTCCCTCGGTGTTGAAAGCCCCCCGCTAATCCTGCTTATGAGCCTTTCAAGGTCTGGCATGTTTTTGAGGCTCTCCCTCAACTGCTCTAAAAGCCTTCTGTTTCTTGTTAGCTCTTCTACAGCATCCTGAACCCTCTCAATTGAACTTATTTCCCTGAAGGGGTGCATTATATGAAACCTCAGCCTTCTTCTTCCCATACCAGTAAGGGTTTTGTTCAAAACCCCAAAGAGAGAATACTTTTCTGAGCCCTCGTAAGACTCTAGAAGCTCCAGACCTCTGCAAGTTCTATAGTCTATCCTTACATAACCCTCGTCCGTATAAGGCTTTGGTCTTCCCACAAAGGGAAAGAAAGATTTCTGGGTCTGTTTGAGGTATAGATAGAGTCCACCAAAGGGCAACAGCTCTTCCTCTCTTTCAAAGCCAAGGCCTTTTGCGCTGAATATGTTCATATCTTCAAGGAGCATCTTTAGACCTTCATAAAAGTATTCTTCTGCCACAGCGCTTCTGAAAAGCTCCAGCTCCCTGATTTCAAAATTCAGACTTTCTGGAATCAAGAGCTCTCTGGGGGAGAACTTGAGAATAAACTCCCTTGCTCCCCCCTGCTCAAAGCTACCTCCTACAAACTCCCCGGTGGCAGGATTGAGATAGGCACACATATAAAGACTTCCACGCCTCAACAGGCCGGCAAGCCCACAGGATTCCTTTTCAAAATATGTGCCTGGGGTTATAACCCTTACCACATCCCTCCTTACAAGCCCCTTAGCCTGAGCTGAATCCTCCACCTGCTCGCATATGGCTATCCTGTAGCCTTTAGAGACGAGCCTTGAAATATAAGAGCTGGCAGAGTGGTAAGGCACACCACACATGGGTATCCTCTCTTTCCCCTTGCCTGCAGGTCTTGAGGTAAGCACAAGCCCCAGCTCCCTTGAGCCCAACTCCGCATCCTCGTAGAAAAGCTCGTAAAAGTCCCCCAGTCTGAAAAAGAGCAGACAGTCCGTATACTGCCTTTTAAAGTGATGATATTGAGAGAGCATAGGGGTGAGGTCTTCCTGCATGGCTCAGAGCAGTCCTGCTTCTTTCAGATCCTCTGTTCTTCTTATGGCGGGTGAAAGTGCAGTCCTTCTGTCCCATATAACAAAGCCTATCAGCGTCATCATACCAGCAAACAGCACCCCAAAACCCCAGAGCATAAAGTTCTTCAGGTCTCTGATTTCTTCCCTCACATCGTCTATACGCTTGTTTGTGTCTTCTATCTTTTGCATAAGAGCCTTCTGGCCTTCTTCTAGCCTTATTATTCTCTCCCTGTCTTCAAGGGTGAAGGGGACTTCCTTCGCACTTACCAGAGAAAACAGGATTACCAGAAAGGCCAAAAACCACATGCTATTAATTATAAGCCCGCCGAAGCGGGCAGATTACTTGGCGTATTCCACGTGCCTTGTTTCTCTTATGACCACCACCTTTATCTGACCGGGAAACTGCATCTCCTCCTCTATCTTTCTGGCTATGTTCTTGGAGAGCATATAGGCTTCCTCGTCGCTTATCTCCTCTGGACTTACTATAACCCTTACTTCCCTTCCTGCCTGCACTGCATAGGCGTTCTGCACACCCTTGAAGGACCTGACTATTTCTTCCAGTTTCTCAAGTCTCTTGAGGTAGGCTTCAAGGCTTTCTCTTCTTGCTCCAGGTCTTGCGGCAGAAAGGGCATCTGCGGCGCACACGAGGGCAACCTCAGGGTATCGGACGGGTTCCTCGTTGTGGTGAGCCTTTATGGCGTTGAGAACCGGGTCTGGCTCTCCGTAGCGTTTGCAGAGCTCAATGCCTATGTCCGTGTGCGAGCCTCCAAGTTCGTGGGATATGGACTTGCCCACATCGTGCAAAAGTCCTGCCCTTCTTGCCATTTTGGCATCAAGCCCAAGCTCCTCTGCCATCATGCCCGCTATGTAGGCAACCTCTTTAGAGTGTAAAAGCACGTTCTGAGAGTAGCTTGTTCTGTAGTAGAGCTTGCCTATGTAGTAGTAAAGTCCCGGGTTTACATCATAAAGACCCAGTTCCATGCAGGTCTCTTCTCCCATCTTTCTGACCTTTTCGTCCATTTCCTTTTTGACCTCGGCAACCACCTCTTCTATCCTTGCAGGATGAATCCTTCCGTCCTGTATAAGCCTTTCAAGGGCATCCTTTGCAAGCTCTCTTCTCATTGGGTCGAAGGAGGAAATAGTGACTATGTCTGGTGTGTCATCAATGATAAGGTCAACACCAGTGAGAAGTTCAAAGGTTCTTATGTTTCTCCCTTCTCTCCCAATTATCCTTCCCTTGAACTCGTTGCTGGGAAGTTCCACGGTGGTCGTGGTGTAGTTTATGGCAATCTCAGAGGAGAGCCTCTGAACTGCGGTGGTTATAACCTTTTTTGCCTCAAACTCTGCCCTTTCCCTTGCCTCTTCTTCTATACGCTTCATAACCCTTATGGCTTCCACCCTTGCCTCCTCCTCTACTCTCTTTAAGAGCTCTGTTCTGGCCTCCTCAAGGGTCATGCTGGCTATCCTCTGAAGTTCAAGAATTTCTCTGTGCCTGAGGGATTCTACCTCTCTTTCTCTTTCTTCAAGCTCTTTGAGTCTCGCCTGCACTTCTCTCTGAGCCTGGTCTATGTGCCTTTCCATCTCCCTTATTTCTTTTTCCCTCCTGTAAAGCTCCTCCTCGCGCCTTTCAAGTGCCTGAACCCTTCTTTCCAGGTTTGCCTCACGGTGCTGGAGAGACTGCTCCAGCTTCTGAATCTCCTGCTTCCTCTCTGCAAGGTATTCCTCCATTTCCCTGCTCTTCTTCTCAAGCTCCTTTCTTATCTTTTCCGTTTCTTCCTTAAGGGTAGCTCTGAGCCTGTCCGCCTCTTCCTGGGCAAGCCTGACTATCTTCTCCGCCTCTCTTTCCGAGCTGAGCCTCAGTTCTCTCACCTCTTCCTGAGCCTTCTTAAGTATTTCCTGAGCCTCTTCTCTGGCTCTGGAGATTACCTGCTCTGCTTCTCTCTTTTTTTCTTCCACATCCGTGGCTGCCTCTATCTGAGTGGGTGCCCTTCCACTCCTCTTTGAAAGTATAAAACCCACAAGCCCCCCGATGACCAGCGCCAAAAAACTCACAATAAGAAGCACTTCCACGCTCATATTTCCTTACCTCCTTGATAGATTTTTTCCTCCGTGACCACAAGGTCAACAGGCATGTCCCAGTCATCCCTTGGCACCTCCTCCAGAAGCTGAAATTGATAGCACACTCCCACCTTTAGCCCCCCAAGCCTCTCTAAGAGCCTGTCATAGTATCCCTTCCCATAACCTATGCGGTATCCCTCCCTGTCAAAGGCCACACCAGGCACCAGAGAAACATCCACCTCTTCAGGGTTTACCTCCTCACCCCCAGAGGGCTCAGGTATGCAGAAGGCACCCGGGCTCAGGTCCACACCTTCCTCAACTCTTATGAGCTTTAGTCCATCCCCTTCTACCTTTGGAAGAAGAAGGGATTTTCCTTCTCTTATCACCCAGGAGAAGAGAAGTGTTATGTCAGGCTCCCCCCTGTGAGGGCAGAACATAAGAACTGTCTTTGCCTCCCTCAACTGCTCAAGGCTCAGCAGGTTTCTGACTACACCTTCTGATAGCCTTCTCCTCTCTTCCTCTGTGAGTGCTTCCCTCTTATGTATGAACTTCTTTCTTATATTCCTTTTGTCAGCTACCTTCATCTTCCGCCTCCTTTGCAGGAGGGGAAGGCAAGAAATACCCGCCCATGCCGTGGAGGAAGGAGCCTTCGGTGGGCCCCAACAATAACAGGTGGGTGCCCTCCCGGAAAGCCTTTCTGGCCCCTCCGGAGACCGGGCTCCCTATTGCCTCACCATGTGGACCCCAATATAAACTCCTTCACCACGCACAGGGCAGGCTCTATCTCAGCTTTGCCCCAAACTTCTCTTCCAGCTCAGCTACTATTTCTTCTACGAGCCTGTTAACCTGCTGGTCTGAAAGGGTGCCTTCTCTGCTTCTAAACACCAGCCTGAAGCTAACGCTCTTCTTGCCTTCCCCAAACTTCGGGTCTGTATAAAGGCTAAAAACCTTCATGTCTTCCACCAGCTCTTTTTCCCTGATATGGAATATTAATTTATCCAGACTCACCCCTTTGTCCATAAGTAGGGTGAGGTCCCTCAGCACGGGTGGATACTGGGCAAAGGGTTTATAGGTTCTTATTCTCTCTTTAAGAAGACTTAGCCTTATCTCACCCACCATAACCCTGTGTCTTATACCCAGCCTGTCCTGAAGAGCAGGGCTAAGAAGACCAAAGTATCCAACCTCCCTTCCGCCTGCATAGAAAACCCTCTGAATGCCGGGGTGAAGGAAAGGTAGAGCAGAAGCCTCAGAGGTGAAGTTTTCTGAGTAGTTCCTGAGAACGTCCTGAACAAGGCTCAGTCCATCATAAGGGCTGTATTCTTCCTCTGGAAAAAGCCTCCTGTAGCCAGTCATGAGAAATCCGAGCCTCGGCTCTTCCTCCTCAAGAAAAACCTTTCCGAGTTCAAAGATAGCCATGCTGTAGTTGTAATTTCTTGTATTATTAATACACACTCTCAGAAGGGATGGTAGAAGGGAGGTTCTCATATACCTCTGGGTTTTGTTTAGGGGGTTGACAAGCTCCACCTTTGGCAGTGGAAGTGATAGAAGTTCGTAAAGTTCAGAGTCCTCAAAGGAGAAGGTTATCACCTCGGTAAAGCCTCTGCTCACCATAAGGCTCCTCAGCCTTTCCTCCAGACTTTCCACCTGTGAAGGTCTTGAGGGCTCCCTGAGGATGGGAGACCCCACTTCCGAGTAGCCCCCTATCCTGAGAAGCTCCTCTATCACATCCACATCACCCTGCATGTCAAAGCTCCTGTGAGGCGGAATATGAACCTCCACACCACACCTCATTACCTGATGGGGTATTTCAAGGGCTGTGAGAGCCTCTGAGACAAAATTTCTGTCAAAGTCTCTTCCTGAGTATCTTCTGAACTTTTCAAGACTCAGAAAGACCCTTTTGGGTTGGTAGGGCTCTGGATAGACATCCTTCAGGGCTGTAAGCCTTTCACCTGCCAGCTCAAGAACCAGCTTTATGGCAAGGTTCTGGGCGGTCTTTACTCCTTCTATGTCCACGTTTCTTTCAAACCTGTAGGAGCTATCCGTCTGAAGGTTCAGAGACTTTGCGGACTTTCTTATTCTGTATGGGTCAAAGTAGGCGGACTCAAGGAGTATGCTTTCTGTGTCCTCCTTCACGCCACTTTCCAGCCCTCCCACCACGCCCGCAAGGGCAAGGGGCCCATCTGTGTCCGCTATGAGAAGGTTTACAGGGCTCAGCTCCCTCTCGCTTCCCATGAGGGTAGTTATACTCTCTCCCTCCACCGCATCCCTGACAACTACTGGGAAGTTCACTCTTTTCAGGTCAAAGGCATGCAGGGGCTGACCTTCCAGAAGCATTACATAGTTGGTGATGTCCACCACATTGTTTATGGTCTTTATACCGCACTGCCAGAGCCTCCTTCTGAGCCAGAGGGGTGAGGGTTTTACTCTCAGACCCTCTATGACTGCACCCCTGTATCTTCTGCAGTCCGGAGATTCAAGCCTTATGTCAAGGTTTCCAGAATCCTCAAATTCTGGGTATTCTCTTTTCTTCTTTTTAACACCCATTATGGCGGATATTTCTCTGGCAAGACCCTTTACAGAGAGCAGGTCTCCCCTGTTGGGAGTTGGTTCTATCTCAAGGATGTATTCCCCAAGGCCAAGAAGGTCATAAGCTGAAGTGCCTGGCTTTATGTCTTCATCAAGCACCAGCACACCTCTGGAACTATCCTCAAGCCCAAGCTCTTCTGCGGATAAAAGCATACCCTGTGAGATAATACCCTCAAAGTCCCTTTCTGTTATGCACATGCTTCCAACCTTTGCGTTGGGAAGTGCAAGAAGCACACCATCGCCCACCATTAGTGAATGGTCTGCAGACACTACCTGAAAAAAAAGCTCTTCACCCGCCTTAACCCTGTAAACGCTGAGATTTTTTGTGGGATGGGGCCTCTTTCCCACCACCTTTGCAAAGACCACACCATCAAGGTCAAAATCCCACCTGCTTAGAGAAGCTTCAACGCTCTTGAGAGTGAGCTCTTCCGCAACTCTCTGTGGGTCAAGACCTTCCGTATCTATAAATTCTGAAAGCCAGGAGAAGGGAAATTTCATAGAAATATTTTAATGCAGGATTGTTTTATCATAGTAATGGAGGCATTGGTATGAAAAGCCTGCTTTTATTCTTACTTATTATCACCCTGTCCTTCGGGACCACAAAGGAGGACATGGATAAACTTTTAGAAGACTCCGTGGCCATGCTCAAAGAACTTGGAAAAAGCAAGGAAGATATACCTTCTGACCTTCTCAGGAGGGCAAGAGGGGTGGTTATCTGCCCCAGTATGTTAAGAGGTGCTTTTATAGTTGGGGCTGGTGCAGGAAATTGCGTGGTAAGTTATAAAGACCCGAAGACCGGAGAATGGAGTGCACCTGCCTTCTATACACTTGCTCAGGCATCCATAGGCTTTCAGTTAGGAGTTGAATCTGTTGACCTGCTGCTTGTAATAGGCACAGACAGAGGGATGAAAAGCCTTTTAAGAAACAAAGTTAAGCTGGGTGCAGACGTTTCTGTGGCAGCTGGACCAGTGGGCAGAGGAGCCTCAGCGGGAACGGACATTGCTCTCAAGGCAGACATATACTCCTACTCAAGGGCGAGGGGAGTATTTGCGGGTGTTTCACTGCAGGGTGCTGTGCTCAGCTTCAATAGCGAGGGAATCAGAGCCTACTACGGAGAGACACTGAGCCCAAAGGAAATACTGTTTGGGAAGGTGAGAAGGCCAGAGTCTGCAATAAGACTCTCACGCACCCTTACAGAAATAGCCTCCGGCAGGGATTAAAGGTCCCTGTAAGGTGCGGTGGTAAGATACTTTTCTCCCCCGTCGGGGAAGACCACCACTATAACTCCCTCCTCCAGCTCCCTTGCCAGCTCAAGGGCTGCGTGCAGTGCTGCACCACATGACTGACCTGCAAGGATTCCTTCCTCTCTGGCAAGCCTTTTTGTCATCTCATAGGCAGGCTCCGTTTCTACGAATATGGTTCTGTCAAGAAAGGTCTCGTCAAAGATGCCCGGTTTTATGGAGCTCTCTATATGCTTGAGACCTTCTATGCCATGAAAGGGATAGGCGGGCTGAACACCAACTATCTGAATGTCGGGGTTGTAAACCTTTAGCCTCCTTCCCGTGCCCATTATGGTCCCACCAGTGCCAATGCCAGCCACAAGGTGGGTTATTCTTCCTCCCGTCTGGTTCCATATCTCTATGCCCGTGGAATAAAAGTGCGCCTTCCAGTTGGCAGGGTTGTTATACTGGTCAAGGTAAAGGTATTTGTCGGGCTCTTTGCTCACCCTTTCCCTCACAAAGAGTATGGCACCGTCTGTGCCCTCAAGGGGGTCTGTAAAGTATACCTCTGCACCGTAAGCCTTTATGATTCTTTTTCTCTCTTCGCTGACATTTGCAGGCATGGCAAGCTCCACAGGCACACCGAGACATGCACCCACCATGGCGAGGGCTATACCGGTGTTGCCAGAAGTGGCATCTATGACCACTTTCCCTTCTTTGAGAAGTCCCTTTTCCATGGCATCCAGAAACATACTCAAAGCCGGTCTGTCCTTTACAGAGCCTCCCGGGTTGAAGCTCTCGAGCTTTGCGTATATCTCCACCTTTGGAGAGACATCTGTGGGGACGATTTTTCTGAGCCTCACAAGGGGCGTGTTGCCCACAAGGCTGAGGATAGAGTTTCTCAGTTTTCTGTATGGTTCATCGTGCTGACCAAGAACCCACACAGAAAGATTATAAGCCAAGCCTCTGTCTTACGAGGTCTATCAGTCTCTCCTGCCTTTCCCTGCCTTCTGGCAGGCTTTCCCTTATTTTTTCAAGTTCTGAAAGAAGCCTTTCCAGGTCTTCTGGGAGCCACTTTTCAAGAAGCTCCCTTACGCCTGCAGAAAGGGCTGGCACTTTGCCAGAGGTAGAGATACCCACCACAAGCTCACCCCTGACTATTAAAGCCGGGAAGAGGAATGTGCAAAAGTCTGGGCTGTCCACAGCGTTGCAGTGTATTCCCCTCCTTATACAAAAGCTATAAACCTTTTCCTGCAATTTGATATCATCCACAGCCACAATAACCATGAAGGCATCTCTGAGGTCTTTCAGTCTCAGTCTTCTCTTCAGGAGCTCTATCTTTTTCTCCGCGGCAAGGCTCTGTAGATAGGGCGTGGCTTCCGGTGCTACCACCTTGATTTTGGCACCAAAGGGAAGGAGCTTCTCCACCTTTCTGCTCGCCACACTTCCACCCCCAGCCACCACCACCTTCTTACCCTCAAGGCTCACGAACATGGGAAAGTAAGGCATATCATTCCTCCATTCGCTCAAAGGCTCTTACTATGTCAGGAAAATCTCTTTCCTGAAGGGTCCTTACATCAAGAAGGAGCATGTCTTCTTTGAGTCTTGCCACCACAGGGGGCTCTGAACCTCTTAGCCTTTTTTCAAGCTCAGGAGTGCTGAGCACCTGGTGCCTTACAGCAACGCAGTATGTCTCAAGAAGAAGCTCTGGAAGTGCACCACCACCACATCTTGAGAAATCCTTCAGCACTGCCACCTTCAACCTCCTGAGTTTTCTGAGCCTTCTTGCCAGAGCAATGGCTTTTTTTCTGAGCTCTTCGGGGCTGGACAGAAGCATACGCAAGGTGGGAATCTTTGTGTATTCTCCTCTCATGTATAGCCTCAGGGTCATCTCCAGCCCAGCAAGGGTCAGCTTGTCAATTCTGAGGGCTCTGCTCATGGGGTTCTTTCTTACCTTTTCCACATGCTCCTTCTTTCCCAGTATTATGCCCGCCTGAGGTCCACCGAGGAGCTTGTCTCCGCTGCCGGATACTATGTGGATGCCCTTTTTTATACACTCTGAAAAGCTAGGTTCTTCTGTCTTTATACCCAGCTCTTTCAGGTTCAGAAGGCTTCCGCTCCCCATGTCGTAGTATACGGGAAGTCCAGAGCTGAGAAGATCCTCTGGCTGAACCTCTTCCACAAAGCCTTCCATGTAGAAGTTGCTTCTGTGCACCTTCATAAGAAGTGCAGTGTCCGGACCTATTGCCTTCTCGTAATCAGAGAGCCTTGTTCTGTTGGTGGTGCCCACCTCCACAAGCCTTGCGCCCGACGCCCTCATGATATCAGGGATGCGAAAGCTTCCCCCTATCTCTACCAGCTCACCCCTCGAAACCACCACCTCCTTGCCGCAGGCAAGGCTGTTGAGCACAAGATAAACAGCTCCTGCGTTGTTGTTTACCACATGCACTGCCTCTGCACCTGTGAGGTCCTTCAAAAGCCCTTCTAAATGGCTCAGTCTTGAGCCCCTTCTCCCCTCATAAAGGTCATACTCAAGGTTTGAGTAGCCCATTGCCACTTCCTTTATAAACTCCGCCACCTCCTCCGCCAGAGGCGACCTTCCAAGGTTTGTGTTTATGACCACACCAGTGGCGTTTATGACCCTTCTGAGGCTCGTAGAAGACAGCTCTCTTATTCTTGCTTCTATGAGGCTCCTGAGGTCCTCAAGGGACTGCCTCCTGCCCTGAAGTATTTCCTCCCTTACCCTCTGGAGCATCTCCCTTATGGCTCTTTTTGCCAGCTCCTTAGGGTATTCTCCAAACTCTTCGAGAAGTTTTGAGACCTGCGGTATCTGCCTCAAAAGGCTCATCTCAGAAAGACCCTCCTTTCTCCTTCTCTTCTTGTTATGCCAAGCCTGTCCATGTGTTCCAGCAGAGGTATGAGGTATTTTCTTGTAAAACCCAGAACCTCCTTTGCCTCCTGCAGGGTAAACTCTCTACCTACAGCCCTTAGCCTTTTCACGTATTCCTCAAAGAGCTCTTTTGATACATAAAGATAGTCTCCAAGGCTGTAGACTCTACCCTTTCTTACTGCAAGAGATAGATACTCCCTGTAGGGTTCAAGCTCTTTCTCTTCCCTTATGCCCTCCGAAAGAAGCTCTATGAGCCTTCTGTAGCCCTCAAGCTCCTCCGGTCCTGAAGCTTTTGCATCCACCACATAGCCCTCAATCAGCCTGATATCCTTTACGTTTTTCAAAATGAACTCAAGCAAACCCTCCGAGGTCTTCAGCCTTGACACCGCCTCCGAAAGGGAAATAACTCCACCTTTCTCTCTGAGAAGCTCCTTAAGTCTTTTGGTAAGTAGTGCAAGCACCTCCTGATGGTAGAACCTTCCCTCAACCTCAGGAGCCCTTGGGGGCTGAAGGGGCTTTCCATAAAAGGAAAATACCTCCTTAAGGCTCAATCCCTTCAGACCACTCTCTAAAAGTAGATACTCAAGTGGCTCACTCTGGAGAAGGGAGAGGTTTTCTCTGATAAACCTCTTTGAAACTCTCACAGGAAAGGGATGGAGCACTTCATAGCCTCCCACCAGCTCACCAGAAGAGTTAAGAAGAGGTCCCCTGTCTCCCCTCACTGCAGGCACGGGCTCAGAGAGCCTGAAGATACACACATCCTCAGAGATACCACTTACGTAGACGGGGACCTCCCTCATACCGAAGAAGGCATAGCCCAGACCTCTGGGCGGGTTGCCCTTTAGCCTTACCAGAAGCTTTTTTGAGCTCTTTATACCCTTTACCAGGAAGCATCCCCTCTCCACCTCATGAGGCTCCAGCTCTGGAATGTTAAGGGCAAGCCTCTCGCCCGCCCTGCCCTCTTTTACAAACACTCCGTGGTTCTGCATCCTCCTTACCCTGCATGTCTTTCCCAGAGGCTCAAGGGTAAGAATATCACCCTCCAGAACCCTGCCAGATATACAGCTCCCCCTCAAAACGGTCCCGTAGCCCTTCACGCTGAAGGCAGAATCCACCAGAAACCTGAAGAGCTCCCCTTCTTTGTCTCTGAAGTTTCTCTCCGCATACTCAAGGATACCACTTTTGAGCTCTTCAAGCCCGTAGCCGGTGACGGCGGAAAGGGGAAAAACACCGGAAACCCTTACACCTTCACGGTTCAGCATCTGAAGGGCTTCTTCCCTTGCCAGCTCGAGGGTTTCTTCGTCCACCCTGTCAGCCTTTGTAAGCACAAGGAGCACATCCTCTATACCAAAGCTCTTTGCAAGCCTTGTGTGCTCCACCGTCTGGGGCATAACACCTTCCCCTGAATCCACAAGGAGCAGAAGCCCCCACACGGGAGCAAGACCGCATATGGCGTTTTTTATGAACCTCTCATGCCCAGGCAGGTCTATTATCTCCACCCTCAGGCTCTTCTCTGGAAAGTCCAGAAAGGCAAAGCCTATGTCTATGCTCATGCCCCTTCTCTTTTCCTCCGGTAGCCTGTCCGTGTCTATGGAAGTGAGGGCTCTCACAAGGGAGGTCTTGCCATGGTCCACGTGCCCGGCGATGCCAAGGGGGAAGTATCTCATGGCTTTAGCTTGAAAAGCACTTCTTTAAAAAGTTCGTAGACTTCTTCTTTCAGAAGCTCTTTTCTGAGAGCCTTTGTCTCCATCTCATCATAGACATGCACAAGCCTGTTTCTCAGGTATATGAGCTCACCGAGCAAGCTCTCTTTTTCAAATCTTCTAAACGCCTTCTCAAAAGCGTCATAAGCTCTTTTGAGCTTTTCCAAAAATAGCCCTCCTGAATTATTTTATCCAGAAACTCAGCAGATTTAACCCTCCAGAGGTCAATGAGCTCTACATCCCTCAGAAGTGGGAGCTCTTCAAGACGGGAGAGAAGCCTCATGTATTCCTTTCCTTCTATCTGGTCTTTGCAGAATATGCCCACATCCACATCGGAGCTCCTGCTGAACCTCTCACTGAGCACGGAACCGTAAAAAACTACAAGGCAATCTTTTTGCAGAACTTCCTCTATCGCAATACCAATCAGAGAGAGAATTTGAGCCCTTTCCACACTCCTATTTTAGTCCTCCCCGTATGCCATAGCAAGCACTTCAAGGGGATGGTAGACCCTTTTGCCCGTCATGAGCTCTATGTGGTTGCCCGAGAGGGGACAGTCGGAGACATAGAGGTCTGCACTGGAGTTTTTCATGTCTTCAAAGAGCTTTGAGCCAACTTTTATGGACATGTCAAAGGTCTCCTTTCTAACCCCAAAGGTGCCGTCATGCCCTGAGCATCTCTCAATTAGCTGGACCTTTGTGTTGGGTATGAGCCTCATAAGAGCCAGAGCCCTGTATCCCACGTTCAGAGATTTGAGGTGGCAAGGTATGTGATAGGCAATGCTTCCCACGGAGACCTTGAAGTCCCTGTTGAACTTCTTTTCCTGGTGGAGCTTGAAAAGGTATTCGTGCACATCGTAAACCTTCTCTGATACAGCTTTCACATCCGGGTCATCGGGCAGAAGTAGAGGGTATTCATACTTTATCTGCAATGCACATGTAGGCACTGGAACCACTATGTCAAAGCCTGCATCCACATAGGGCTTTAGCCTCTGCACATTATACCTTGCCCTCTCGGTGGCTGAATCTATGTCCCCTATGTCAAAGAAGGGGATGCCACAGCACTGCTGCTCTGGGAGCTCTACATAAATGTCGTTCTTCTCAAAGACTTTAAGAAGTGCCTTTCCCCTCTCAAGGTAGTTGTAGTTGAGCAGGCATGTGTAAAAGAGTGCCACCTTGCCGTTTTCTCCCTTCACGGGCTTTCTGTTTTTCCTGAACCAGCTCGTGAAGGTCTCTGAGTTTATGGGTGGCAGTTTCGCCCTTCTGTCCACACCCATCACGCCTTCCATGATTACCCTGAAGGCGGGGATGTTGTTGACTCTGTTAACTATGGGTGCAAAGGGCACTGAAAGCTTGCCCACAAGGTCCGTGTTTAGCATGAGCTTATCGGTGAGCTTTGCCCCCTTATTTTTGAACTTCCACACCTTATACCTCAAAGAAAGGTGAGGAAAGTCTATCCTCCACTCATGGGGTGGCGTGTATGGACACTTAAAGTAGCACTGCTTGCAGTGAAAACAGAGCTCTAAGGGAAGGGCAAGCTCATCCTTTGAGAGCTTTTCTATGTCATCCTCGTGTCTGTCCACCGCATCAAAGAGAGCGGGGAACGAGGGACAGTAAGTGACGCACATCCTGCAGTCTTTGCACTTGGAATAAACCCTCTTTGCCTCTTCCCATAGAGCCTGTTCGTTGAGGAAGTTGGGGTCTTTTATGTTGAACTCAAAATCCTTTACTCCACCGAGGGCAAACTCTTGCATGATTCACTCCTTATGTTTTTTTAGGAATGGGGGGCAGAGCCCCCGAAATATGGTCTAAGATTATCCCTTCAGGGACTCCAGAGCCTTCTGGAACCTTCCTGCGTGGGACTTTTCTGCCCTTGCCAGGGTCTCAAACCACTCCGCTATGTCGTCAAATCCCTCTTCTCTTGCAACCCTTGCAAAGCCGGGATACATCTCTGTGTATTCGTAGGTCTCGCCGGCTATGGCAGCCTCAAGGTTCTGCTCCATGGTGCCTATGGGCATGTCGGTAGCAGGGTCTCCGCCACCATACTTTTCCATGAACTCAATGTGGCCAAAGGCGTGACCTGTCTCGCCCTCTGCTGTTTCTCTGAAGATGTTGGCTATGTCTGGGTATCCCTCAATGTCCGCCTTTCTGGCAAAGTAGAGATACCTTCTGTTTGCCTGGGATTCCCCGGCAAAGGCATGCTTGAGGTTCTCAAGAGTTTTTGTGCCTTGCAGGCTCTTGCTCATGGTTAACACCTCCTTTTAAGGTTTTTGGTTATGTATATTATATGCAAACTTTTTTCATTTGTCAAGGGGTATTGATAGACCCTCCTCTGGAGTTCTTCATCAGCATTATGATGCCAAAGTGTTCTCTTGTGCTGGCTGGAAGGATGTGGGGGTATTTCTGAAGAAAACTCTTGATGAGAAAGTTGGAGGCAAGGGGTGGATGGAGCTCAAAGACCACCCTGAGCTGGCTCTCCACTTCCCGTGGAAAGAGGGCAAGGAAGAAGGGGAGGATAACATTGAAAAAGGATTCCTGCCTTCTCTGAATACCAACTCCAGAAAGTTCCATTACCCTTCTTACAAAGGCGGAGGCATCAACTGAATTTTCTATCTTTCTTTTCCAGCCTTTTATTCTGCTCAGGAAAAAATTAACAGCACCTATCCCTGCAAGCTCCTCAAGAAAAAGAGACGCACCCTCAAGCCTTCTGCGAGGATGGTTGGCCGGTCTTATTCCCTTTTCCACCCACTGGAACCTCTCCATCCTCAGAGATAGGTCAAAAAAGGGGGGAAGTTCGTCCACATTCTCCTCAAACCCAGCCCTGTATAGGAGAGCCTTTCTTATCAGGTCCTTTGTCTTTAGAAGCCTGATTTCTTTGAAGGGAAGGAGGAGCGCAAGGTTGAGAAACTGGACCCTGTTTTTTGGATACCCGAGAGATACCATTAGCTCTCTGTAAAGAGCTTCATCCGGTTCTGCAATTTTCAGGAGGTTTTTCATCCTCTGAACCTTCTGAAAAAGCCAAATATCTCCCAGCCTCTCAAGGTCGGTCCTTAAAACTTCCATTTTTCCTACCCTAAGGGTGGTTATACCAGACAGTGCAAGTCCCTACACACTCCTTGCCTTCTCCAGCCTTGCTTGGACAAGCTCGGCAACGGCATAGTAGACTTCTCTTCTCTCATCCTCTGTGAGACCGAGGGCATCAAAAACCACATCGTCAATGGCTTTGCGGTCGGGCAGTGGGTTTGGCTCCTGCTCCCTTATGGGCTTGCTGGGGTCAAAGCCAAGTTCGGTGAATATTGACAATCTTTCTGAGCTATTACTGGTAAAAATATGCTCATACACCTCTTTGCTATCAACAAATTCAGGGCTTGGTATTAGCATCTCATTAACCTCATAAACCTTCACATCAACTGGGCCACCACCTCCACCATAGCCTCTTGCCTGCAGTTCAATCCACAAAAGGCAGTATGCGCTGTTAAGGGTCGGAAGCAATTCTTCACTACAGTAGATATCGTATAAACGGGCATCAGCGAATGCCACCTTGTTGAGAGGAATAAAAAATCTCTCCCTATATGTCATTGTCCAGAGTGCAGTGCTAAGACCCCTCTCCCCCAAATCCCACCACCTTTCCCTTGAACTGCATGTAGGTCTTTTGTGGTATCCCTGCTTTTCTCCCCACTTTATGTATTTCCATACCTCAGTGTCTTTCAGTTCCTTTTCCCTTCCGTGGCACATAAACACAAGATGGCTCAGGTCTTCCAGGCGAACAACAAGACTTTTTAGCTCCCTCGGGCTTTTTACCACAGGTTTTAAGAACCTTGCGGGTATTTCACCCTCCCATCCTGCAGAGTTCCTCACCGCCACAGGGGCATCCGGGTCTCTTTTAGAGAGCTCCACCACCTCCTTCACGCTGAGCCCCATGGGCTTCAGGTAGAAAAACTCGTTGGCACCGGTCGTGAAGCCGCGACGCACTTCGGCGATGTCGCCGAGACGCACGAGCTTGCCTTTGCCCTTTTCCAGAATGGTGAAGAAGATCTCCGGCGCGCGCAGGTACTTGCCGCCCCATTTGCTACCGGTGTATCTGTTATCTTCTTCTGTGCCCTCCTGAAGGAGCTGGCTTTTCTGTCTTATTATGAGCCTGCAGGTGGAATGGTCAAAGCTGTCCTCTCTGAGTTCATGCAGTTCTTTGAGGGTCTGGGCGTTGTTAACCTCTTCAAAGAGTCTTCTGAAGGATACAAAACGCACTCTGTAGTCCTCCTCTTCCTGCCTTCTTCTGGCGAGAGTTATTACCGTGTTCACATCCGCCTCTTTGAAGGACCTTTTTACCAGATTGTCTATAACATACTCAAGCCTTGCCTTATTGAGGAAAAACTCCTGAAGCCCCGCACCGTAGCCCACATCCAGCCAGGAGTTTGAGGTGATAAAGCAAAGGATTCCTCCCTCTCTCAGGAGCGAAAGCCCATGTAGGAAAAAGTAAACATACAGGTCGCTTCTTTTTGAGAGGTTTATATGGCCCCAGAGCCTTTTTACAGACTGCAGGAGCTTTTCCTTGTATTGCTCTTTTAGGGCTTTCCAGCTCTCTTCTGAGTGTCTCTCCATCTTTTCAAGGGGTGGTGCTATTTCTTCCTGCCTTACATAGGGCGGGTTTCCTATGACTATGTCAAAGCCCCCCTTCTCAAAGACTTCTGCAAAATCTATCTCCCACAGAAAGTAATCCTTTGACTTACTCTTACCCACTTCAGACACAAGCCTCTGGTATTCTTCCTTTTCCTGCTTGAGAAGTTTCTCTTTTTCTCTTAGCTCCTTAAGGCTTTCCTTTTGATGAGAAGCTGCATACATGTCCTTTTGAGAAAGAAGCTCAATGTCTCTTTTGAGCTTTTGAAGGTCTTTTTCTATGTTCTGGAGCTTTTCTTTCAGGACCTCAAGGAGTATTTCTCTTTCAAGCTCGTGTATCTGTTCAAGCTCTCTGAGGTCTGAGCTGAACTCTCCAGAGTAGAACCTGTTTTTTCTATCTATGAGCTCCTGCAGTTTTTTCTTTATCCTGGAGGGTATGAAGGCACCTTCTGCCCTCAAAAGCAGGGGCGTGCCACCCACCTCCTCAATGAGAGAATCCCCCTGTCTGAGCTTGAAGGAAAAGTTGGGAAGCAGGGGCTTTGTGTATATGTCCATCTCCTTTTCGTCGCTCTCTATAACGAGAGAGAGCCAGAGCCTTAGCTCTCCCACCATCACCGCCCAGTCCTTGACATCCACGCCATACAGGTTGTCCTGCACTATCTTTCTTTTCAGGGCAAAGAGGTTGGGCTCCTTCCCCTCCAGATTCCTGATAAGGGCAGAGTTCAGGGAAACCAGTATGTTGAGCATGCCAACCAGAAAAGAGGCAGAGCCAACCGCCGGGTCCACCACCTTCAGCTCCTCAAGGGACCTTCTTATTGACCTGAGCTCGTCATGGCTAAGCCACGCAGTTTCAGGATTGTAGACAAAATCCAGAAGCCTTCGCCGTTCAATGCCTGTCTTTTCCTCAAGATAGCCCGTAAGGGCAAGACGGCACATAAAGTCTATCTCAAGCCTTGGAGTGTAAAAAATTCCACTGCCAGAGCGTTCCTCCTCTGCGATTAAAGATTCGTAGACCTTGCCAAGCATTTCAGGGTCAACTGCCACCTCCTCGTCCAGAGGCATGGACTCGTCCACGGTAAAGTTGTAAAGCTGTAAAAAGCCCTTCTGTTCGTCCCTGCCCGTTGGGTCTGGCTCAAAAAGCCACTCAAAAACCTCATCGGGAAGGCTTTCCACCATAAGGTCAAGCTCGTTCTTTGTAAAGAGACCACCGTTCAGGTAAGGCATAAGAGCCAGAGACTCCCTTATGTCCTCCGGAAGGCTCTGGTCCACCAAGGAGAGCCTTTTGTTAAAGGCTCCAAAAAAGAGGCTGGATAACCACTTTGAAAAGAAGGTGTCTTTCTGGTGGGGACTATCTTCAACATGCACCCTGTATCTTTTCCAGAAGCCCAGCATATATTCCCTGTCTGGCACATAGTCTTTCCATTTGAGCCATCCCTTCTTCTGCAGGAAGTAAACAAACATAATCCTTGAAAGAAGTTGCTGTGCAAAGGCGTGGGCTTTGCCCGGGTCAATCCTTCTATCCAGAGCTGACCTTATTCTGTTGACCGCGGAGCGGTAGGCGTTGAAAAACTTCTCTGTAAGCCTTTCGGTGCTGAAGGCTCTCTGCAGGCTCTGAAGGTCTTTCAGCTCAAGTTCAAGGAGGGCCTTCCTCAGGGTGTAATAGCCCTTTCCCCTCTCCACAAAGTAGGTATAACGCAAGTTGCAAGTTATAGCATCCCTGCACTCCAGAGCCTATGGAGATTGTAAGAAATTACCGCCATGTAGA
>NZ_JBJXCT010000005.1:0-127599 GCF_046159715.1 Pampinifervens navoyensis | reverse complement strand
TCTACATGGCGGTAATTTCTTACAATCTCCATAGGCTCTGGAGTGCAGGGATGCTATAACTTGCAACTTGCGTTATATTATTCTCATGTGCGGAATCTTTGGAGTTTTCAATGCGGAGCACGCAGAGAGATATGCCTTTTATGGCATATATGCCCTTCAGCACAGGGGACAGGAAAGTGTAGGCATAGCCGTATCGGACTACGAACACATAAGACTGGTAAAGAAACCCGGGCTTGTTCTTGAAGCCATAAGAAGGGAGGACCTCCAGCATATGTCTGGCTTTCTTGCCATAGCCCATGTGAGGTATTCCACCGCCGGAGACTCTGGGGGTATAAATTCCCAGCCTATTCTCAGAGAAACATCCCTTGGCAGTGTGGCGGTGGTTCACAACGGAAATCTGGTCAACTACCTGCCCCTCAGGGCGGAGCTTGAGGGCAAAGGCGTAAATTTTTTTCACACCTCAGATACAGAACTTTTCCTTGCCCTTTTAGAGGAGGGTGAGCTTACACCAGAAGAGGTGGAGCTCCATCCTCATGACCGGCAAATCATCCCAAGGGTTTTCTACGCCCTGTCAAGGGCAAGGGGTGCCTACAGCCTTCTCTATCTCTTCAGGGACAGGATTGTAGCCGCCAGAGACCCTATGGGCTTCAGACCTCTACTCATGGGAAGGCTAAAGGATACTATTCTCTTTGCCTCTGAGAGCTGTGCCTTTGACATACTGGGAGGTGAGCTATGGAGAGAGGTAAAGCCCGGTGAGGTGCTTGTGGTGGATGGACAGGGTATAAGAAGCTACTTCCCTTTCAGGTCTGAGAAAAGGGCCATGTGTATATTTGAACTTGTTTACTTTTCAAAGCCAGAGAGCTTTGTCTTTGATACATGGGTTTACAGTGCACGCAAAAGGATGGGGGAGCTCCTCGCCTACGAGGATGAGGTGCAGGCAGATGTGGTGGTTCCCGTTCCTGACTCCGGGGTTGTCCCTGCCATAGGATACGCTCAGGCGAAAGGTCTTCCCCTTGAGCTTGGTCTTATAAGAAACCACTACGTGGGAAGGAGCTTTATAGAACCCACACAGGAGCTCAGAGACATAAGGGTGCTCATGAAGCTCAACCCAAACAGGGCTGTTCTTGAAGGAAAGAGAGTGGTGGTCATTGACGATTCCCTTGTCCGGGGAACTACATCAAAGAAAATAGTTAGTATGCTCAGGCGTGCAGGTGCGAAGGAGGTTCATATGCGCATAGCATCACCGCCTGTTGTTGGACCCTGCTATTACGGTATAGATACCCCTACAAGGGATGAGCTCATAGCCAACAGGATGAGCCTTGAGGACATAAGAAAGTTCATAGGTGCGGATTCACTGAAGTATCTTTCCCTTGAGAGCCTGAGGTCTGTGGTGGACAGTCCTCAGGATTTCTGCGATGCCTGTTTCAGCAACGCTTACCCTCTTGAGGTGGAGGGAACTGCACTGAGGATGCGCTGAACTGTTTCAAGGATTTCTCCAAGCCGGGAGAGAGGGACCATGTTGGGTCCGTCAGAGAGAGCCCTGTCGGGGTCCGGGTGGGTTTCCATAAAAAGGCCATCCACTCCCACCGCCACAGCAGCACGGACAAGCGGAAGCACAAACTCCCTCTGACCTGCAGACCTGTCTCCAGCTCCACCCGGAAGCTGAACGCTGTGTGTGGCATCAAATATCACCTTTGTAAACTCCCTCATTATTACAAGGCTTCTGAAGTCTACCACCAGGTTGTTGTATCCAAAACTCGCCCCTCTCTCCGTTATGTAGTAATCCACAGCCCCTGCAAAGCGTAGTTTTTCCACTATGTTCTTTGCATCCCAGGGTGCGAGAAACTGCCCCTTTTTCACGTTTACTGGCTTTCCGCTCTTTCCCGCCTCTAAAAGAAGGTCCGTCTGCCTGCAGAGAAAGGCAGGAATCTGCAGCATATCCACCACCTCAGAGGCAGGCTGGACCTGCCAAGTCTCATGCACATCGGTTGTAATCCTGAGCTCAAACTCTTCCTTCACTTTCTGAAGGACCCTAAGACCCTCCTCAAGTCCCGGACCTCTGAAGGACCTGTGAGAGCTTCTGTTGGCCTTGTCAAAGGAGGACTTGAAGACAAAGTCAAAGTCTGTAAACTCTTCTGAGAGCCTTTTAATATGCTCTGCGGTCTGCATGACCACCTTCTCTTCCTCTATGACGCACGGGCCGGCTATTATCAGCATGTTTTAAAATATAATCCCCATGCTTCTTGTGGTGAAGATTGGTTCAAACCTCATACAGACAGAGGAGGGGGACATAGACCTGAGCTTTCTCTCAAGGCTTGCAGGGGAGGTAAAGAAACTGAGAGAAAAAAATCACAGGGCTCTAATAGTCTCATCTGGGGCAGTTCTCTGTGGAGTAAAAAAGCTCGGCCTGGGCGAAAGGCCGGGAGAACTCAGCATAAAGCAGGCAGTGGCGGGCGTTGGCCAGGCATACCTTATGCACCTTTACGATATGGTCTTTTCCAACTATGGACTGACAGTAGGTCAGGCTCTTCTCACTGCAGATATTTTCAAGGATAGAGAAAAGTTTCAGAACGCAAAAAACGCCCTCAGCAGTATGCTTTCTCTTGGTATAGTGCCCATAATAAACGAAAACGACACGGTAGCCATATCTGAGCTTCTTTTTGGAGATAACGACTTTCTTGCAGTTCACACCGCTTACATGATGAAGGCCGACCTTATAGTGGTCTTTTCCACTGCAGGTGGGCTCTTGGATGAAGAGGGCAGGGTTGTGCCTCTGGTGGAGGATGTGGATGGTGTTCTCCATCTTGTAAAGGGTGTAAACTCCCAGTTTGGCACTGGCGGTATGCTGAGCAAGATAACTGCCTCACGCATAGCCATCAGGCTTGGTATTCCGGTGGTGATAACTGGCAAGAATGACAGCCTCCTTCAGATTATGGAAGGAAGGACTGCTGGCACCTATTTCAGGCCATCTCCAAAACCTCTTAAAGAGGGTAAAAAAGCCCTCGCCATGCTTGAAGAACCAAAAGGTGCCATATACATAGATGAAGGGGCATACAGAGCCATAAAGCAGGGAAAAAGCCTTCTTCCTGCCGGCATAAGGAAAGTAGAAGGTGCCTTTCAGAGGGGAGATGTGGTGGTTCTCTACGACGAGAGAGGCTTTCTCGTAGGAAAGGGAAGGGTAAACTTCAGCTTCGAGGAGGTGTTGAGAATCATCAGAAAAAAAGGAGAGGAAGTAAAAAAGATTTTAAAGACCAGCAAGGAAGAAGTAATGCATATAGATAATATGGTGGTATTCTGAATATGCTTTAATATTTCATTGTTTTCTTAAATATTCATATATTTTTTTTGCCATTTTTTCAACCAAAGGATGTTTTTTAAACAACATTTTATATTTAAGGCCAAATTCTATAATTTTATTTCTTACATCTCTTGCAGAATGCTCCATATAACAAATTGGTAAGTCCGAATATACATAAGTTAATCTGCCCCCCTCAAGCATGGTAAGCTCCACGCCCTTCCTTACAAGAGCAGGCATGCATGCGCATATGCTAAACCAAGATCCCTCATTTATAGCATCTGGTTTCAACCAAGGTTCTGTATTATAAATATCTAGATAACTGAAGCGAATTATGTCAGGATATTCATACCTATGTTGGTCTAGAGTCATACCAATTACCTCCATAAGGTCATCCACGCGTGTGTAATTTTCTGGCAGGATTAGATTGTAGTCATCCACAAGTTTATATCTGTAAGGTCTTGCCAAGGCAAAGTTTACCCTTATAGCTTTTTGAATCATCGGCAAAATACGTTCAAGAGTTTCTCTGGCTCTATCTTTAGAGAACCATTCTTTTACGTATGCTGTGGCTTTTCTAGACAGTGACCATCTTAACTCATCGTTTTTTACTATTTCTACTACTTTTTTAGCAAACTCTTCTGGACCTTCCGCTATAACTATGCCAGATTTTGTGATCTCTGGAAGACCTTCGGCACCCAGAGGTGTTGTTACAACAGGCACACCATATTCAAGACTGTTCAGTATTTTACCCTTTATACCAGAGCCGGAAACCATTGGGGCAACTGTAAGGGCATGCCTTTTCAATTCTTTACCCACATCCTCTATCCAGCCTATGAAATGAACTTTATTTCTATAAAGTTCTAATAAGCTCTTATCTTCTACCAGTTCTTCAAGCTTTAACATTTCTGTTCTATCACCAATTACATAAAACTCTATATCAGAGTCTTTTTTCAGAACATGATGGTATATATTATTGAGAAAAAACTTAATAGCCAAGAGGTTATTGAAGTTCATCAATCCGCCTACAAAACATACAGTCTTACCATAATTATGAGAATATTCGGCTGGATCATGAATATTTCTTACTATGACAATTTTTTCAGGAGATATATCAAAATTTTCAACTATGTAGTTTTTTTCCTCTTCAGAGACAACAATAACTATGTCAGCGAGTTTATACATTTCTTGTTCTAGTATTTTTATGGATTCAAGCTCTTTCTCCTTTAGAATTTCCCCCGCAAGTTTGGCTCTATCATAATGCTTGTATAGGCTGTCCATAGCATCGTACACTACAGGCATGTTGTATACGAGTTTAGCCCTTCTTGCCAAACCAACAGCCTTGCGAAGTCTCCTGTAGTCCCATACCTCTGTTATCCATAGAATATCGTGAAAACCAATCATGGAAAAATTTTCGTATAACGGACTCCTTATGTTGAAATTTTTGTAAATATGCAAGAGTTCTTTTATTTCTTTTTCTGAACCTTTTACGAAAAACCATGAGAGTATGTCACTCTAGCTCCTAAATCAAGCAGAGTTTTAAGTATTTCGTAGTTTCTTCTACATGAAGAAGTTTTTGAAGGCATGAGAGGAACTTCTACATAGAAAAGAATGTTTAAATTATTATAGCTTATTCTATCTATTTTATTTAGTTCAGGTTTTATTGATAAGATGTATTCTTCAAGCTGTTTGATTTGTTTATCCATTGAAAAATTTTCTCTTACAAATTTCATGGCATTTTCTGACATCTTTTTCAATCTTTCTTCATCGCCTATAGCAGTCTTTATAACTTTATAAAGGTTATCTACATTAATTGGTTTGACAAGAAATCCTGTTTTTGTGTGCAAAAAGGTTTCTGGTAAACCTCCACTTTCTGACCCTACTACAGGACAGCCACACGCCTGAGCCTCAATGGCAGACCTAGGCAGAGATTCCTTGTATAGTTCTGGTATTGTAGGTACTATACACAAAGCAGATTCACTGTATGCTTTTATCAGTTCAGATTTGCCGACTTTGCCGTGAAAGAATAATCCTGGAATGTTAATTCTACTATCAACGTTTTCTTCAAGTCCCCAAAGGCTTGAGTCTCCATATATATGCAACTCGACATCTTCCATATCCTTTTTGAGTTTCTTAAATGCATCTATCAACACATATATGCCCTTAGACCTTATTGTAGCTCCTGCAAACATTATTTTTTTATGATTTCTCTTGACGTGAGGTGTTGGCTTGTAAAATTCTGTATCTATACCGTATGGAATCTTTATTAGTTTATCTTGCACTATACCCCATTCAGCATAAGCATTCTTCTGATATTCTGATAAACATATGACACCGTCCACGTGCTTATTGATAAATTCTGGGCTAACTCTGTGCTCTATAAAACTCATATCATGAGGATACAGAAAGAATCTTCTGATATTGTTGAAGCTCAGTAAAACCTTTATTGGAAATGCGTGAACGGAAATACAGGCTTCAAATTCAATATTTTTGTAATTTTTGAAAACTTCAGCAAGTTGAAAGTCTTCTCCAAAATTTATAAAATTTATACCCTCAAAATAAGCGTTTAAATTGAGAAAATGTCCAAAAAAATAAACATTCCAGCCTCTATTTTTAAGGGCCTGCGCCATTTCGAGCATGACGGTTTCAGCCCCACCCGACACACCTTCAAGGTTAATGGGGAAAACTTTATGCACAAGAATTATATTTTTACCTTCCTTCATAGAATGGCGCCTCCAAACTTAAAAACCTTGTCGAATATGTCATTTGAAAGATAATTATACTACCATTCTATATGTTAATGTATAATATCAACAAGCTTATGTGCTGCTAAGGATTCCAAATGGGTAGTGTTCTTATAGTAACAGGCCCCAACCCGTTTCAATGGAGCGGGGGTATAGAAACTTATGTCTTAAATTTGTATGGCGTATTGAAGGAAGAAGGCTGGCATGTGGATGTGGATTTCTTTGAAAAACATGGGCTCACGCCCTATAAACTTGAAGATTATTATAATCATGCTCGTATAATCAAAGAAAAAGCAGACAAGTATGATTTTATAATAAGTAATTCTATATATGGGGCCTTTATTGAGATGGACATTAATAAAATTTTAAATATCTGTCATGGTGTATATCGTGATATTGCAAATGTATGCCGGAATTTTCTAAATAAGTGTGATTATCTTGACTTTTATTATAGGCTTGGTTTAATGGAAGATTTCACATATTCAGGTAAGAAAGTGGTGTCTGTTAGTTCAAGTGTTACTTCAAGCCTACGTAGACATTTTAGGACGGGAAGAATAATCACTATAAGAAACTTTGTTGATACAAATGTCTTTAAGCCTTTGAATTTAGAAAACGAATTTAGCAAAAGCAAAAAGCTTAAAGGATTATATGTTGGTAGAACTGATGCCACCAAGGGCTATGATATATTTATTGAAGTGTACAAGAGAACGCAAACCTATATAGAATGGGTACAGTGTTTATCCACAGGTGGATTAAGAGAATATGCTGAGATAGAAGAAATCCAAACGTATAAAAGTATACCTCATGAAGATATGCCTTACATATACAACAAAGTTGACTTCGTGTTTTTTCCCTCCAGGTACGAGGGCTTTGGGTTCACTTCTGTGGAGGCACTTGCATGCGGTAGGCCAGTTATTGCTTACGAAACTGGTATCTTCAACGGTTTATCAAAATTATTACCTCATCTAAGTCTTGGTGAACCAAATCAAAAAAACACTCTGGATACGGTAGATAGGTTTATGGAGATAATCAAACTGGTAGAAGACATAAACTTTAGAAAACATATAAGGAGGTATGGAAGGTATATAGCTAATAAATTCTTTAACAAGGAGATCTGGAAAAGAAAATGGCTGAGCTTATTAAACAAAAGGAATGGGATATAGAAAGGATAAGAAATGTGCTGGTAATTGCTCCACGCCCCGGTGATGAACTTTTAGGGTGTGGTGGTAGTATACGCTTCTTGGTGGAATGTGGTAAAGATGTTAGTGTTTTGTTTTTATCAGACTATGGAGGAAAGCACACTTCAGAAGCTTGGATAGATAAAGTGACCATGGTTAAGGAAATGCTCGGATATAATCATGCAGAATTCTGGAAGTATCCCAGCAACAGGTTGAAAGAATACAAAGAAAGCTTAGAGCAAGAGCTGACAGATTTCCTATTGCAAAAAGGTATAGACCTAATTTTGTGCCCTGCTGTGTTTGACTTTCATCAAGACAACAGAGCCATAGGTGAAGTATGCACAAACTTACATATTAAGCTTTATCCCAAAAAGTTCGCTTTTTATTCTGTGTATAGCTATATTCCCGGAAATTTTAATATAGATATATCAAGTTATGTTGATACGATTGTTCAAGCCCTGCACATATACAGTGAATGCTCTGCTCTAATCAGTAATGCTGAATTTTTTAACCTTGCTGTAAGAAAATTTAATGGGTTTATTTTCGGGCAGAATGCAAAATATTATGAAAGCTTTATATTGCTCGAGGATAATTGGGATCTATCAGAGATTGTTCAATATGTGATGGGAGATATCTTTGCGAGAGGTCAAGAATTCTACAAATACAGCAAAGTTAAACACATATACCACATCATAGGTTATGCAAGGTATCTAGAAGATGAATTGAGCAAGAGAGATACGGAAATAGCAAGACTTCATAAAGAGAAGTTTGAACTCTGGAAACAGTGTGAAGAGGAGAAACTAAAGTATGAAGAGCAAATAACAGAGCTTCATGCAATAAAGGCTTCTAAGTTTTACAAGTTGATGTTAGTGTATCATAAGCTTAAAGACAAACTTTTGTCTAAATTGCTTTTCTAAGCAAGGTCTGAGAAAATCATGAGGGCTGACTTATTGAAAGGAATCAACACGTTGGAATTTACTAACCTTTAAAGATAACCTGCCTCAACGCCTATACAGGCGTTCCAGACTATGTTTATTTTATCCTTATACTTTTCTATAACCTCAGGGTTTTCACAGCCAGGCTGAAGCCACACACACCTTGCCCCCACCTGAAGGGCCTCCTGAAGGATGGGCTCTATGTGTGCCGGGTTTCTGAAAACGTTGACAATATCCACAGTCTCTGGCACATCAGAAAGGGAAGAAAGGACCTTAACACCCAGTATTTCCTGCCCTGCATACTTGGGGTTCACAAGGTAGACTTTATGAATACCCTTTGATATGACCCTTTCGGTCACATAGTAAGAGGGCCTTTCCGGGTCTGGAGAAATGCCTATCACTGCCACCACTCTTGACTCTTTCAGCACCTTAAAAGCATCGTCACTGTGAGGATGGTGGAGTTCTTTCATAAGAAAGTATTATAACATGAACAAAGCAAGTCATATTTCAAAAATAGAGCAGGGCTTTTTCTGAAGCGCCAGTATGATATTCTCATCGCCAAGCCCCGGACTTTTTAGAAAACTTTCCTTTCTATACCTCTGGGCAATTATTATGGTATGCAAAGCCTCCACAGTCTTGTCTATGAATTCGTTTACCACTATGTAATCAAAATGCCTGGCACAGGCTATCTCTTCTTCGGCTTTCCTGAGCCTCTGCTCCAGATTCTCCCTGCCATAGCCCCTGCTCAGGAGCCTTCTTCTAAGTTCTTCAAGGCTTGGAGGCATAAGAAAGAGGAGTATGCTCTGGGGATAGGCTTTTTTTACACTGTTTGCACCCTGCACATCTATAACGAGTAGAGAGTCTCCCCCTTCCTCTTCGTTTTTGAGAACCTGGTCCCTGGGCGTGCCGTAGTAGTTACCGTATACATCTGCGTATTCAAGAAAGTAACCCTCCTTTATCCTTTCTTCAAACTCTCGCCTGTCCATGAAAATGTAATCAACACCGTGCCTCTCTCCTTCTCTTTTTTGCCTTGTAGTTGCGGTTACTATCCTTCTTACTCCTGGACAGGTTTTTAGAAGCCTTTCTGCTACTGTAGTTTTACCAGTCCCAGAGGGTGCAGAAAGAACGAAGAGCATGCTATAATTATAAATCATAAGGCGCGTAGCTCAGCTGGCAGAGCGCTGGCCCGACACGCCAGAGGTCGGCGGTTCAAATCCGCCCGCGCCTACCATGGTATAATCTTCCCGATGTTTTTAGACTTTGAAAGGGACCTTCAGGAGATTCATCAGAAGATAGACCAGCTCAGAAGGCTCTATAACCTTGGAGACAGAGAAAAGGAGAGAGAACTAAGAAAACTCCAGAGGGAGTTTCTGAAGAAAAGTAAGGAAGTGTATTCAAAACTTGACCCATGGGAGAGGGTTCTCCTAGCAAGACATCCTCAGAGGCCGCATGCCATGGATTACATAAACCTTTTGTTTGGAAACTTTACAGAGCTTCATGGAGACAGATGCTTTGGGGATGACAAGGCTGTGGTGGCGGGCTTTGGCTACCTTGACAGTCTTCCTGTGGCAGTGATAGGACAAGAGAAGGGAAGGACAACCAAGGAGAAGATGGAGAGAAACTTTGGCATGCCTCATCCTGAGGGATACAGGAAGGCCATAAGGGTAGCAAGGCTGGCTGAGAGATACCGGATGCCTGTTATAACCCTAATAGATACGCCGGGAGCCTATCCGGGTATTGGTGCAGAGGAGAGGGGACAGTCGGAGGCCATAGCCCAGAGCCTCTATACCTTTGGTCAGTTAAAAGTTCCAACCATTGCGGTAATAATAGGGGAGGGCGGATCTGGTGGTGCACTTGCCCTCGGGGTTGCCAACAGGATACTTATGCTGGAAAATGCCGTATACTCAGTAATATCCCCAGAGGGCTGTGCGGCAATCCTCTGGAAGGACCAGAGCAAGGTAAAGGAGGCATCAAGGGCCCTCAAGCTTACAGCTCAGGACCTTCTGAAGCTGGGAGTCATTGACGCCATAGTGCCAGAGCCTCTTGGTGCAGCACACTGGGACCACAGAAGGAGTGCAAGGATTCTCAAGCGCTTTCTCAAAAGATGTCTTACCGAGCTTCTGAACATGGAGCGGGAAGAGCTCCTCCAGGACAGAATAGGGAAGTTTGAAAAGATGGGTGCCTTTGTGGAGTTATGAGTCTTCTGTGTGTTCACTGTCACTTTCATCAACCGCCAAGAGAAAACCCCTATCTCGGTCTTATTCCTGTAGAGCCTACCGCTCATCCTTTTGAAAACTGGAATGAGAGAATATTCAGAGAATCCTATCTTCCCAACCTCTACGCCCACTACAGAAGGGATGGCAAGATACTGAAAATAGTCAACAACTACCAGCACGTGAGTTTTAACTTCACCTTCAGCCTTCTCTCCTGGCTCCTGAGAGAAAAGCCGTGGTTTGTTGATAGACTGAGAAGTGTGGGGGAAAACGCCATAGCCACTGGCTTTAACCACACCATACTTCCCCTTGACCCAGAAGAGGACAGAGAAGTTCAGATAGTCTGGGGTATAAGGGCCTTTGAGAGGATATTTGGAAGGAAGCCCAGGGGCTTCTGGCTTCCAGAGCTTGCAGTGGATAGAAGGACCCTATCCCTCCTGGTGAGGCATGGCATTGGCTATGTGATACTCGCACCCCATCAGGTAAAGGCGAGGGGTAGCTATCTCAGGCATAGCCTTCCGGAGGGGCACATAGACATATTTGTCTACGACGGGGAGCTCTCTCATGGTATAGCCTTTGGCGACCTGATAAACAACATGGAAGAAGTTATAAACAGAACAAAGGCAAGAAAAGGCATCACCCTTATCGCGGTGGACGGCGAGACCTTTGGCCATCACAAAAAGTTCGGTGAGATGGGGCTTGCCTACCTTCTGGAGAACCACCCGGGCATGAAGACCCTAGAGAGTGTGTCCATGAATATGCGTCCTGAGGGCGAGACAGAGATATGGGAGTTTACTTCCTGGAGCTGTGCCCACGGTGTGGAAAGGTGGAGGTCTGATTGTGGCTGTGCTACAGGGGGCATGCCCGGCTGGCACCAACTCTGGCGAGGACCCATGAGAGAAGCCCTTGAACTGGTCAGGTCCTCTGTAAAGGAAAGACTTTTCAGGGTTCTTGAACAATACACAAAAGACCCGCAAAAGGCCCTCTTTAACTTTGTAGACCTTCTCCTTGGAGGCTCAAAGGAGGAGTATCTACAGGTTAACGCAAAAAGACCTCTTAGCATAGAAGAGAGAAGAGAGCTTTTTAAGCATCTCTATGCCTACAAATACATCAGCTATGCCTTTTCTTCAGATGGCTGGTTCTTTGCTGACATTTCAGGCATAGAGGCTGTTAAAAACCTTCTCTTTGCAAAGAAAGCCATGGACCTCGTCGGTGATGGAGAGCTTGAAGAAAGATTTCTCATGGTGCTTTCCACCGCTCCAAGCAACCTGCAATCTTACGGTAACGGTCTTGGAGTATGGCAGAGACTTGTCCTGCCTCAGAGGGTTGAGGGCAATGACCTTATAACCTCCATAGCAGCCCTTGAGCTGTCTGATGTAATTCCTCAAGAGGGGACTCTTGGCAAGTTTTATTACAGGGTGGAAGGCTTTGAACCATGGAAGGTTTATATCAGGGACATGGAGACGGAAGAGGAGTTTGAGGGAGTAGAAGACCTGAAAGAGTTTGATGCTGACAGAGTGCCTCAGCCTCTGCTGGGATGGCTACTTGACCACTGGGCCCTTGGATATCTTCAGGAAGATGTAAACTTCACTGAGAGCTATGAACTTCTCCTTGAAGACCTGCTCATGCATGCACGGGGCAAATACTTTGAGGCGGGGAATCTCATAGCTCAGCAGGTTGAAGCTTACCTGAAGCTCAGGCTATATCTTCTTCTGAGGGAACTGACTCCTGTGGATACCCTTGAGAGGGTTCTGGAGAAAGCAGACAGCCTTGAGATTAACATAAGAGATGCCTCCATGAAATTCTTGCTGGAAAGATACATAGGCAGGAAGGTTCTGCAGGATATATCGGAGGAGGAGGTGAAAAGGATAGTTGCCTTCGTCAGAGACTACAACAGGACTGTGGGAAAGTATGAGCTTATGGTAACCCTCTGGGAGCTTCAGAACTGGGCATGGGAAAACAGGGGAAGGCTGAGTCCCGAGACTCTGAACCTTCTGGAATTTGCATAAAATACTACTATGCCATCAAAGGCCCTCTTTACAGACCTTTATGAGCTTACCATGGCTCAGGCTTACCTTGAGGCTGGTAAAACAGGGAGGGCAGTTTTTAGCCTTTTTGTGAGAAAACTTCCAGAGAACAGAAACTTTCTCCTTTCCTGTGGTCTTGAGCCCCTGCTTGAATCTCTTGGTGAATTTAGGTTTGGTGATGAGGAGCTAAAATACATAAAGTCTCTTGGCATTTTTAAAAGCTGGTTTTTAGATTATCTTGAGGAATACCAGTTCAGGGGAGACCTCTATGCAATAGGGGAGGGAAAGATAGTCTTTCAGAAGGAGCCTCTGGTTCAGATTGAGGGGTCTCTACCAGAGGTGCAGATACTGGAAACTCTTGTTATAAACATCATCCACTTCAACACTCTAATTGCCTCCAAGGCTGCAAGGTCCTACCTGGCATCAGGAGGCAGAACACTTGTGGATTTTGGTCTGAGAAGGGCCCACGGACTTGACGCTGGACTTTACTCAGCAAGAGCCTGCTATATGACGGGCTTTGCCGGCACTTCAAACCTCGAGGCAGGCAGGAAATACGGAATTCCAGTCTTTGGCACCATGGCCCACTCTTTTGTTATGGTATTTGAAGAAGAGGAGGAAGCCTTCAGAGCTTTTGCGAGGAGCTTTCCAGAAAGGGCCCTTTTTCTTATAGACACTTATGATACTCTTGAGGGTGCAAGGAAGACTTTAAGGCTGATGAAGGAAGGCATAAGAGTTGTTGGGGTAAGAATTGACAGCGGAGACCTTCTGAGTTTATGCAGAAGCGTAAGGGAGCTTTTTGATGCTGAGGGCTTCAAGGACATAAAGATACTGGTCAGCGGTGGACTTGATGAGGAAGATCTGCAATATCTTATCTCGCAGGGTGCACCCGTGGATATTTTTGGTGTTGGCACAAAAGTCCTGACCTCTGCAGATGCCCCATACCTTGACATAGCCTACAAGCTTGTAGAGTATGAAGGAAAACCAAAGTTCAAGCTGAGCCCGGGAAAACAGACCTTTCCCTACAAGAGGCAGGTTGTAAGGCATTATGAAGGAGGTTTCATGTCTTACGATGAGGTAATTCCCTACAGGGATGGTGGGCTTGTGGAGCCCGTATGTAAAGAAGGGAGCCTGATAAAGCCTCTGCCTACTCTAAAAGAGATAAGAGAAATCTTCCTGGAGGAAATCTCCCGTATGCCCCCGTGGCTGAAGTCCCTCAGAAGGGAAAAGGAGTATAATGTTCTATTAAAGGAGGTTTGAGAATGAGCAAAAGACCCAGTATAGAGGAAGCACTTAAGAGGGTGTCTTCAAGGTATGAGCTTGTGCATGCAGCGGCCAGAAGGGTAAGCCAGCTTCTGGAAAGGGGTGAAGACATTTTTGTAAGAGACAGGACAAGGGGTGAGCTCATAAAAAAGACCTTTCAGGCCATAGAGGACATAGCTCAGGGGAAAGTGCAGGTTGTGAGGCTCAAAAGGGGCTCTGAGAATGATTAAGTCGCTGGAGTTTCTCCATATTCTCTTTGCCGCAGTGTGGATAGGGGGGATGGTCTACAGCCTGCTTTTTCTCAAGCCCTCTCTGAGGGAGCTTTCTCAGGAAGAACAGAGGCTCAGGCTACTTCGTGCCGTGTTTTCCAGGTTCTTTCCGGCAGTCTGGCTTTCTATACTTGTCCTCTTTATAACAGGCATGGGTATCTGGCATGGCTACAGGAGAGACTTTTCTGATAACCCACTGTTTCATGCTAAGCTCTTTATATTTGCACTTATGACGCTCGTATTCGCCTACATTTATCTTTTCCTCTTCAGGAAAGAAAAGCTTTCACACATCCCTAACCTCATCTGGGTAAACCTCTTCCTTGGAATTCTCGTTCTGCTAATAATCACATATATTAGCTGATATGTTCCTGCTGCTACTGCTTCTTCCCCTTTTCGTATTTGCTCAGCTGCCGGGGGAGTATCGTCTTTTTATGGCTTACCTGGAGAACAGAGACCCCATCCTGGGGCAAAGAATTCTTAAAGAATACCCGGATGCAGTTTTCAGAGATGACCTTATGTTTTTCCTGGCAAAGGATGCAGTGCTGAGGGGAAAAAAGGAAGAGGCAGGCAGGCTTCTCATGGAGCTAAACCCAAGAAATCTGAAAGAGGAATACAGAGAAGAATATCTGAACCTCTGGAGGGAACTTAATCTTGACCCGAAGGCAGGCTTTCTGAAGTCTCCTGTGCTTTTCAGAGGGTTTATCCAGTATATAGAACTTAGCCCTGAGGAAGCCCTTACGGCGTCAGAGGAACTTTTCAGGAGAAGGTATTACAGAGAAGTTGTTGCACTTCTTGAAGGTCTGGATTTTCAGAAGGTATGTTTTATGCTGGGCACCTCTCTCAGAGCCCTGAGGGAGAGTGAAAAAGCTCTTCAGACCTTTCAGGAGTGCAGGGACAGCAGGGCCAGGGCTGAGCTTGCAGTTATGTATTACGAGCTGGAGCAGAGGGAGAAGACGGAGGAACTTCTTTCTTCCATTGTAGACAGAAATCTGGTCTCTGATATCCTTTTCAGGCTTGGAAGGCTGAACGTGCAAAGGGGAAATTTTCAGGAAGCTATAAACTTTTTCCTGCGCATGGAACCCTCCTACAGAAGGGATTTTAACCTGGGCTTATCCTACTATGCTCTGGGAGATTACGCAAAAGCCTTTGAGCACTTTTTAGCCTCTGTGAAATACTCACAGACCAGAGATGAGGCATCTACGGGCAACTTCTGGGCATACAAGTGTGCCATACTTCTCAGAAGGGAGGATGCGAGTGAGTATCTTGTAAAGGCCTCCAATGGGGCGGGATTTTACCATGCAGTTGCCAGCTCCATGCTGGGTCTTCCGGTGGCGAGCAGGGCTTTGAGGGTTGTGATGGAGGACGAGAGCCTGCCGAAAACCGCAGGAGTGGTAAAGGCTATATGGGAGGCAGGTTTTCCAGAATACGCAAGGCTTGAGGCTTTTAAGAGGCTGAGGGATTTAACCTCCTCTGATGTGATTGCCATATCGCGTCTTGACCCGCATCTTGCTGTCAGACTTGCCGTGAGAAAGTATGGCTATGGTAGTTTTGTTTACAATGCGGTAGCCTTTCCCAGACCTTTCAGAGGTAAGGTAGAAAAAGCCTCTGAAAAATACTCCATAGAAAGTGCTCTCATATACGCGGTAATGAGGCAGGAAAGCTTGTTTGACCCTTATGCAGTATCCGTGGCAAACGCCAGGGGGCTCATGCAACTCATAGACAGCACTGCCCAGTATGTGGCAAGAAGGGAAGGCATACGCATAAGAAACATCTACGACCCAGAGACCAACATAACCCTTGGTGCCGCCTATCTGAGATACCTGCTTGACCAGTGGAAGGGAGACCTTGTGAGAACGCTCGCCAGCTACAACGCTGGACCCACAAGGGTAAGAAGCTGGCCTCAACATGAAGACCAGTATCTCTTTATAGAAACCATCCCCATCCGGGAGACCAGGGACTATGTGAAAAGGGTCATGTATAACTACTATGTCTATTCAGAGCTTCTCAGATAACTCAGAGCTCTGATACTGCCCTTTCTATTCTTTCAAGGGCAAGGTCTATATCTTCTTCTGTGTGGGCTGTGCTCAAAAACCACGCCTCAAACTGAGCGGGCGGTATAAGAACACCCTCCTTCAGCAGGCTTCTGAAGAACCTTCCAAAGAGTTCTCTATCTGACTTTTTGGCAGTCTCGTAATCGTAGACCTCCTCCTCTGTGAAGAAGAGGGTAAACATGGAGGCTATCTGGTTTATCCTGTGGGGTATGCCCTTTTCTGTGAGTATCTCCGAAATGCCTGATGTCAACCTATTTGTGAGCCTTTCAAGCTCTTCGTAAGGGTTTAGTCTGAAAAGCTCTGTAAGGGTTGCAATGCCTGCCACCACAGAGAGGGGGTTGCCAGAAAGTGTTCCCGCCTGATAGACGGGTCCTTCTGGTGCTATCATCTGCATGATTTCTTTTCTTCCTCCGTAGGCACCCAGTGGCATACCACCACCCAGTATCTTTCCCATGCAGGTTATATCTGGGTCTCTACCCAGTAGCTCCTGAGCCCCGCCCTTTGAAAGCCTGAAGTTGGTTATCACCTCATCGCATATGACAAGTGCACCATACCTTCTGGTTATCTCCCTTATGCTCTCCAAAAAACCGGGCTTTGGCAGAACCACTCCCATGTTGCCCGCCACGGGCTCCACTATCACGCAGGCAATATTTTCTCCATATTTCCTGAAAACTTCCTCAAGGGCCTCCGTGTTGTTGTAAGGAATAACGAGGGTCAGACTTGCTATCTCCTCTGGCACTCCTGGAGTGCCCGGAATGCCCAGCGTGGCAACGCCTGAGCCTGCACTCACCAGTAAAGAGTCAGCATGCCCGTGGTAGCATCCGTCAAACTTGACCACGTATTTTCTTTTCGTGTAGCCCCTTGCCAGCCTTATGGCGGACATGGTTGCCTCAGTGCCAGAGGAGACAAACCTCACCATCTCCACAGAGGGCATAGCAGAAACCACAAGCTTTGCAAGAGTTATCTCATGCTCGTTTGTAAGCCCGTAAGATAGACCTTTCCTTGCCTGCTCCTGAAGGGCAGAAACCACTGCAGGATGCGCATGCCCCAGAATAAGGGGTCCCCAGGACATGAGAAAGTCTATGTATTCCTTGCCCTCCACATCCCACAGCCTTGAGCCCTGAGCCCTTGAGACTATTATGGGCTCACCACCAACCGCCTTGAAAGCCCTTACGGGAGAGCTCACACCTCCAGGCATGAGGGTCCTTGCCCTTTCAAAAAGTTCACTGTTTTTCATTCAAGCCCTCCACATCTTCTGGATAGGAATAAGCCTCAAAGCCATATTCCTCTGCAAGTTCCATTGCTTTTGAATCTACCATCGGGAATATGACGAGAACTCTGTCTAATTCTCTACCTTCCTTCTTCTTATAGAAGTCCACCGTCCTCTTTAGCACAAAAACGTCAGACTTGCTCATGGAAGACTTTATCTCTGCCAGTATGGTTTTCCCGTTCTTTATTATAAGGTCAAGCTCTATCTGGTGGGGTTTTCCAAAAACTTCTCCCTCTTCATCATAGGCGAGGTATCTCTCTACCTTTACAGGAAAATCCTCTTCCAGTATGCCTTTTATGGCTTCTCTGAAGGAGCTTTCAGCCCTTAGTCCCCACCTTGCACCCTGAGCATCTGTACCTGTGTCATACTTCCTATGGAGTTTCTTTATCTCCTCTATAAGCTCCCTGTTTATTTTCTGCTGTTCCTCCCAGCGTCTTTCCTGCACTTCCCATCGTCTGTTTTGCTCCTGCCAAAGGGCGCTCTGCTCCTGCCACCCCTTTTCCTGTTCTTCTCTGAGCCTTACAAGCTCATCACCTATCCTGACCACTTCTCTGTATAGCTTTTCAAGGTTGTCCTCTGTTTTTTCCTTGTCCGCAAAGTGCGTAGAGAGCTCTCTTATTACATACTCCCGGAGTTCAGGCTCTTGCAGAACATTTTTCAAAAACCTCTTTGCCTTCTCAACAAAAACTTTTTTTGCCATGTCTTAGCTTATATTATATTATCTTTACTTCATACTCCTGTGGAGGTAGCAAAATGGCAAAGGTTCTGGGACTCAAATGCAGGGAATGCGGAAGGGAGTATTCCATAGAACCCATGCACGTGTGCGAGTTCTGTTTTGGACCTCTGGAGGTAGTCTATGACTACGATGAGATAAAAGGGAAAATAAGCAGGGAAAGTATAGAGAAAGGTCCAAAAAGCCTCTGGAGATACATAGACCTTCTGCCGGTGGAGAAGCCAAGAGTGGGGCTGAGTGCCGGCTTTACGCCTCTCAGGAAGGCGGAGAACCTGGGGAGAATGCTGGGGCTTGAAAACCTGTATATTAAGGACGATTCGGTAAACCATCCCACGCTCTCCTTCAAGGACAGGGTCGTATCCGTTGCCATATCCAAGGCTATGGAGTTTGGCTTTGATACTGCCGCATGCGCCTCTACAGGAAACCTTGCCAATTCGGTGGCGAGCCATTCTGCACAGGCAGGCCTCAACTGTTTTGTCTTTATACCTGCAAACCTCGAATCCCAGAAGATATATGGTAGCCTTGTCTTTGCTCCCACAGTGGTTGCGGTGGAGGGCACTTATGACGATGTGAACAGGCTCTGCTCTGAGATTGCCAGCGAGCTTCAGTGGGCCTTTGTGAACATAAACATAAGACCCTTCTACGCAGAAGGCTCAAAGACCCTTGCCTTTGAGGTGGTGGAACAGTTGGGCTGGAAGGCTCCCGATGCTGTGGTGGCACCTGCAGCCTCAGGCTCATTGGTTACCAAAATATGGAAAGGTTTAAAAGAGCTCCTGAAGGTGGGTCTTATAGAGGAGCTCAGGACTAGAGTATACGGAGCTCAGGCGGAAGGTTGCTCCCCAATAGCAAGCGCCTGGAAAGAAGGCAGAGACTACATAATCCCCGTGCGTCCCAACACCATTGCCAAGTCCATAGCCATAGGAAACCCCGCAGACGGCATATACGCACTACAGGTCACAAGGGAAAGCGGAGGAGACTGGGAAACTGCCACTGACGAGGAAATAATAGATGGCATCAAACTCCTTGCGGAGACAGAAGGTATATTCACAGAGACCGCCGGTGGGACAACCATAGCAGTCCTCAAAAAGCTCGCCCAGAGGGGAGCCTTCAGAAGGGACGAGGTGGTGGTCGCCTACATTACAGGCAACGGATACAAGACCATGGAAGTTCTTGACAATCATCTGAAAGAGACTATACATATAAAACCGAGCCTTGCGGACTTTAAGGAAAAGATACTTGCCCGCGTTTAGATACTTTGCCCGTGTCTTCTTTCTCCTCCCCCTTTTTTTACTCCTTTCCTGCTCACGGGACACCCTGCCCAGGGTGCAGGTCAGAGACCTTGAGGGCAGGGGCGTATACCTTTCAGACTTAAAGGGCAGACCCATTATCCTTTACGTATGGAGCAGGACCTGCGCCGGGCACAGCGAGCATCTGAAGAAGCTAAACAGGCTCGTGGAAGAAAAGAAGGAATACCTTATCATCTCCTATGCGGTCGCCATGGAGCCCGAGGATGTTCTCAAGAGCTACAGAGAGCTCAACATAGAACCGCGTTTTCTCACCCTTGTGGACACAGAGGTCAGGTTCAACGACCACTTTCCCATAACCTTTCTGCCCTCCACCTTTATCTTTGACGAGAGGGGTAGGTTTGTGAGGAGTTCACCAGGACTTAATTACTGAGTCTCGCAGCATATAACCTTTTTACCATCTCCACAAGAAAAACGTAAGAGAGCGTCACTATGAACACGAAGATGAGCTGCTCTACACCAAGAGGATATAGCCCAAGGAGCCTTCCAAAGGGTGAATAGAGGAGGAAAACTCCAGAGCTCAAGACTCCGAGGACTGTAAGCACAAGAGCCTTAGAGGGCCTGCTCTGTAAAAAGGCAGTTTTATCAGTTCTTAAGAAGAGGAGGACGAGGCTCTGAGTGACAAGGCTTTCAAGAAACCAGAGAGACCTGAATGTATCCGGCCCTGCCCTGAGTATATGCATGGCGTAGAAGAAGGTTGCGTAATCAAAGATAGAGCTTACAGGACCAAAAAAGACGATAAACTTCTTGAGCTTTGATAAGTCCCAGGAGGTTGGTTTTTTAAGCTTTTCCTCATCCACATTATCAGATGGAAGGGTCAGGAAAGATAGGTCTGCAAGAAGATTCAAAGTTAAAACCTGATAGGGAAGAAGTGGGATGAAAGGCACAAGAAAGGAAGCACCCAACACAGACAACATGTTTCCAAAATTGGAGCTTGTCTGTATTCTTGAATACTTCATACTGTTCAAAAAGGCTCTCCTCCCCTCAACAATTGCTTCCCTTATGCCTGCAAGGTCTGGGTTTGAAAAAACGATATCTGCAGACTCTTTGACCACATCCATTGCATTTTCCACAGACAGTGCAACATCTGATGCTCTCATAGCAAGCAAATCATTGGCACCATCGCCCATATAACCCACCACATGACCAAGCCTTCTTAATGCAAGAACTATGTCTTCCTTCTGCATGGGGTCAAGTTCTGCAAAAACATAAAAATCCCTGACTATTGCTGTCAAAGCCTCCGCTGGATATTTTCTCAGCTCTTCACCGGATATAATTTTCTCTGGGAGACCCAAATCCTTTGCAAATTTTTTGGCTACGAGTATATTGTCTCCCGTTACTATTCTTAAATCAACTCCAAGAGCCATTAATTCCTGAATAGTTTTCTTTGAGTCTTGCTTTATCGGGTCATGAAGCACTATAAATCCTCCAAATATCATCTCTCTTTCATCAGTGTAGGCGATATTATCTTTTCTGAGGTCTTTATATGCTAGAGCTATGACTTTGTATCCCTGTTCGCTATATCTCTGATAGATTTCTTCAATCTTACCCTTTAATTCTTCTATTCTTAAGATTCTACCTTCAACTGAGGCGTAAGAGCATACTTCAAGTATGTTTTTATATGCTCCTTTTGTGATGAGTATAAAATTCCCTTCTTTTGTTCTGACAAGTATGGAAAGCCTTTTTCTCTGAAAATCAAAGGGTATTTCATCTGCCTTTGTAAAATCCTCCAGGTATTCTTTGTTAAACTTTGACTTAATGGCTTCGTCTATTGGATTTCTGTAGCCAGTCTGCATCATGGCGTTAAGACAGGCATAAAGTCTGACTTTTTCATCCTCCTTTCCAAGGGCGTTTAGAAAGGCCAGAACATCCATCTTCCCCTGAGTCAGGGTTCCTGTCTTGTCTGTGCAGAGTATGGTCATGTTCCCTAGATTGTAAAGGGAGGAGAGCCTTCTGGTTATTATTCCTCTTGTTGCTATAAGTCTCGCGCTGTGAGAAAGGGTTACATTCACAATAACCGGTAGCAGAAAGGGTGTTATCCCTATGCCAACAGAAAGAGCATATAGAAGGGAGTCGATTACACCCTTGTGGAGATGAGCGTTTATTGCAAAGACCACTATTACCATAGCTGAAGCTATCTGCAATAGAACAAAACCAAGGTTTCTGAGCCCCTTTTCAAAGTCCGTTTCTTCTTTTCCATGCTTTAGTTTCTCAACAACCTGGCCGTATCGCGTGTTCCTTCCTGTCTTTTCAACTCTACCAATACCGTAGCCGCTTATGACACTCGTGCCCATGTAAGTCCTTTCACCTTCACGCTTTTCTACGGGATACGCCTCACCGGTGAGAAAGGCTTCGTCTACGAATAAATCCTTTGCTTCTATGAGAAGAATATCTGCAGGGACTATGCGGCCTGCAGTCAGGACCACAATATCGTCAACAACCACTTCCTCAACCGGAACTTCTCTCCTTTCCCCCTCTCTAATTACAATAGCTGTGGTCTTTACTCTACTGAGGAGTTTTTCCACGGACCTGTTTGCAGACCTTTCCTGCAGGAAGCCTATAAAACCAGAGATTAGAAGAATCAGAAGGATTATGAGGGTATCTGTAGTCTCACCGAGGATGTATGAGAAGGTAGCTGTGAGAATCAGCAGGTATATGAAGGGGTTTTTAAACTGAGAAAGGAAAAGTTGAAGGTCTGATGACCTTCTTTCTCTCAAGCTATTGTATCCGTATAGCTTTAATCTTCTGTCTACTTCCTCATGACTTAGACCTCTATAGGACATACACTCTTATTCTAATCTTTGACCGTTAAGAAATAATGAAGAAGGTGCTATAATCCTTTCCTTATGAAGGACATAGGGCAGTATAACCACAGGGAAGTAGAGGACAGGCACTCAAAGAGATGGATAGAGAAGGCTCTTTACTCTGTAAAAGACCCGTCTTCTGAAAATAGGTTTTCGGTGGTCATTCCACCGCCTAACGTGACCGGCTCTCTTCACATGGGCCATGCCCTGAACGCCACCCTGCAGGACATTGTCTGCCGCTGGCAGAGGATGCTGGGCAGGAGCGTGGTGTGGGTGCCTGGCTTTGACCATGCAGGCATCGCCACACAGTATGTGGTAGACAGACAGCTTCAGGAGAAGGGCATAAGCAGGCTTGATATAGGAAGAGAAGAGTTCCTCAAAAAAGTCTGGGATTGGGTTCCACAGTCAAGGAAAGCCATAAGAGAACAGCTTGAAAAGCTCGGCGTGAGTGTGGACTGGAAGAGAGAAAGGTTTACCTTGGATGAAGGCTTTTCAAGGGCGGTCAGATACGCCTTCAGAAGGCTCTACGAAGAGGGTCTTATATACAGGGGAGAATATATGGTAAGCTGGTGTCCCAAAGACCTGACAGCCCTCTCTGACCTTGAGGTGGAGCACGAGGAGGAAGAAGGCAAGCTCTACTACATAAGATATCCACTTGAGGATGGCTCCGGCTACATCACCGTTGCCACTACCCGTCCTGAGACTATGCTGGGAGACACGGCGGTAGCTGTCCACCCAGAGGACGAACGCTACAAGGCTTTTGTGGGCAGAAGTATAAGGCTTCCTCTCGTGGAATGGAAAAGAAGGGCAATGGACGGCTCTGAGGTGGAGCCCCTTATACCCATCATAGCAGACGAGAGGGTAAAGCCTGAGTTTGGCACGGGCGCGGTCAAGATAACGCCTGCTCATGACCCTCTGGACTTTGAAATAGGTAAAGACCATGGCCTTCCCCTCGTGCAGGTGATGGACCAGTTTGCATGCATGAACGAGAATGCAGGCAGGTTTGCAGGACAGGATAGATACACGGCAAGAAAGAAAATCGTGGAGGAGCTTGAAGCTCTTGGACTTCTTGAAAAGGTGGAAAGCCACAGGCATGCGGTGGGCAAGTGCTACCGCTGTAAAACTGTTCTTGAGCCCTTTGTTTCTACCCAGTGGTTTCTGAAGGTCTCAGACCCGAGGATAAAAGATACCGCCATAAAAGTGGTAAAAGAAGGGCTTATAAAGTTCATCCCGGAGAACTGGGCAAAGATTTACATTGGGTGGATGGAAAACCTCAGGGACTGGTGCATATCCCGTCAGATATGGTGGGGGCACAGAATACCAGTCTGGTACTGTCAGGATTGCGGACACGAGAATGTGTTTACCGACGAAGACTTTGACAGGGTCTACGACAAGCTCATATTTAACCTCATAGCGGATGGCAAAATAAGCGAGGAGTTTACCCCGGAAGAGGTCTCGCAGATTCTCAACTCCCCCAGCTTTGTCCACCCAGAGATGACCGTTCTTGACTTTTACAAGAAGTTTGCTTTCCACAGATACCACTCCACAGAGGTAGATGCCAACTCCCTGAGATTGTTTTTTACTCAGGACCTTAACCCTATGGCCATACTCACAGAGAAGAAGAGTAGATACAGGTATGACAGTAGGAAAAAGACCTACCACTTTGTTCTCAGATGTAAGAAGTGTGGTTCTGAAAGGCTGGTGCAGGAAAGGGATGTGCTGGATACGTGGTTTTCTTCAGCTCTCTGGCCCTTTGGTGTTTTTGGCTGGCCCGAGCAGGCGGAAGACCTCAAGAAGCTCTATCCCACCGACCTTCTTGTGACGGGCTTTGATATTATCTTTTTCTGGGTTGCCCGTATGGTGATGATGGGCACCTTTTTCATGGAAGATGTTCCCTTCAGGGATGTATACATCCATGCTCTCATAAGGGACGAGAAGGGTCAGAAAATGTCAAAGACAAAGGGAAATGTGATAGACCCCCTTGACATAGTGGAAAAATACGGTGCGGATGCCCTGCGGTTTACCCTTGCCATACTTACCCAGCAGGGCAGGGACATAAGGCTCTCTGAAAAGCGCTTTGAGGGCTACAAGCACTTTGCCAACAAACTCTGGAACGCAGGCAGGTTTATCCTCATGAACCTCCAGCCAGACCTTCTTTCCAGCCTTCCCTACTTTGCACCCCCCAGACCTGAAGACCTCTGGATTATAACCAGGCTCAACAAAACAGCAGAGAAGGTAAACAGGGCTCTGTCAGAATACGAGTTTTCAGAGGCGGCGAGAGAGCTTTACGAGTTTGTTTGGAGTGAATTCTGCGACTGGTATATTGAGTTTTCAAAACTCAGGCTCTACGCCAAGCCGGATGAGAACCTTCCAGAGGAAGAGAGAAGGGCGCAGGATGAGAGGATAAGGGCTGAAAAGATAACCGTTCAGGCAACCTTGCTTACTGTTTTTGAAAAAACCCTCAGGCTTTTGCACCCCTTCATGCCCTTTATTACAGAGGACTTGTGGCAGAACCTTCCAGTTGCACACAGAGAGAGTATATCCCTGACCGACTATCCTCAGTTTAACCCTAAAGAGGTCTATGAAGAGGCGGAGAAGAAGGTAGAAAGAATAAAAGAAATTGTATCCTCCATAAGGTCTCTGAGGAGCGACCTAAGGATTGAGCCTTCAAGGAAGGTTAAGCTATATTACAGAGCTGGCGAAAGCAGACAGCTGGTGCACGAATTCCTGCCCCACATCCTTAGCCTTGCCAGGCTGGAAAGCCTTGAAGAGGTGGTTGAGGAACCATCAAACTGCGTTGCAGGCTTTTCTAAGGACTTTGAGTTTTACCTGCCAGTGGAAGAAGGCATAAAAGTGGAAGAACTCATAAGCTCCTATTCAAAGAGGCTATCTGAGATAGAAAAGTCCCTTCAGAGCCTCCAGCAGAAGCTCAGCAACGAAAACTTCCTCAAAAGGGCTCCAGAGGAGGAGGTGCAGAAGGCAAGGGAAAACCTGGCGGAACTGATGCAAGAAAGGGAAAAGGTGGAGAACCTTCTGGCGCTTCTTAAGCGTGTAGTATAGGTTCTGTCAAATTTCATTAGTTATTATGATTTTCGTCATCTTGCAAATTATTCGCATATACTTATAATACTATATATCAAAATTCTTTTAAGGAGGTAGAAACATGGAGCAGGTAGTCAGCATGCCAAGGATAGGAGACCAGGCACCCGCTTTTGAGGCCCAGACCACCATGGGGCCTATAAGATTCCCTGAGGACTTTCAGGGTCAGTGGGTTGTTTTCTTCTCACACCCAGCAGACTTTACACCTGTATGCACCACAGAGTTTATGGGCTTTGCCAGGCTCTACGAAGAGTTTCAGAAGAGGAACGTCCAGCTTCTGGGGCTGAGCATTGACAGCAACTTCTCCCACATCGCATGGGTGATGAATATCAAGGAAAAACTGGGCGTGGATATACCCTTCCCCATAGTGGCGGATGCTGACGGCAAAGTGGCAAGGCTCTACGGTATGCTTCACCCCGGGGAAAGCTCCACCGCCACAGTCAGGGCTGTGTTCATTGTAGACCCAAACGGAAAGATAAGAGCCATAATCTACTACCCGCTGTCTGCTGGAAGAAATATGAGAGAGATACTCAGGCTCATAGATGCCCTCCAGACCGCAGATGCGCATGGAGTGGCTACACCTGCAGACTGGGTGCCCACACCACAGACATGGGAATTCACCGAGGAAAACACCAAGGTAATCGTGCCGCCACCAGTCACCTATGAGGATGCGATAAAGAGGCTCAGGGATGGCTACGAATGCGCAGACTGGTATTTCTGCAAGAAAAAGCTGGGGTAAGCCATGAGCATGGGATGCGTAAGCCCGGATGGAAAGCTTTCCGAAAGGGCTCTGTCCTTTCTCAAGCTTGTCAAGGATAAGGGTAAGGTAAGCCCTCAGGAAGCGGCTCAGATAACGGGCCGCCCTCTCTTTCAAGTAAGAAGTTCTCTGAGGGAGCTAACTCAGGCAGGCTTTCTTCAGGTAGAGGCTGATGCCTATACCCTGACAAGTAAGGGGCTGAAAGCCCTTGAGGAGGCCTCAGCGTCTTAAGTCTTTAAGCTCTCTGGCTGCCGCATACAGAACTGCGGTGGCCACCACTTCAGAGTTTACCCTTGCGGTGCCCTTCATCTTGGAAAGACTCTTCTTCAGGGATATAACCTCAAGCTCCATGAGGAGCTGGTCTCCGGGATACACTGGTCTTTTAAATCTTGCCTCGTCAATTCCAGCAAAGACTATTGCATATTTCCCTATCTCAAGCCCCAGGGACTTTATCATAAGAATTCCCCCCACCTGAGCCATGGCTTCGAGCAGGTATACCCCTGGCATAAGAGGAAAGCCAGGAAAATGGCCCTGGAAGACAGGTTCGTTCGCGGATACGTTTTTGAGTCCCACTATTCTTTTTCCAGTTTCAATCTCTATTATCCTGTCAACGAGAAGTATAGGGTATCTGTGAGGCAGGATTTCCATTATCTCCCTTGTTTCCAGCATGGCTAAAGATTATAAGCCAAATTTTCATCAAATTTTAATTTTTCATGGCATATACTCTTTTCATTAAAGCAAGGAGGTCTGGCGATGAGAGGGTTCATCTATTTTGCTATGGTTTCTGGAGCGGTGCTTGCCTTTTCTTGCCAACAGAAACCTGCAGAACAGCCCAAAACTGAGCAGCCTGCTACACAGGCAGAGCAGAAACCAGCTCAGCAGGAGGCACAGCCTCAGGCAGAACAAAAGCCTGCTGAACAACCAAAGGCAGAAGAGAAGCCCACACAGCAGGAGGCTAAAGTACCAGCTCCCCAAGCAACTGCTCAGGTCAAGGACATGCAGGCCTTTGCCCAGCAGAAGGGATGCTTTGCCTGTCATGACATAAACGCCAAAAAGGTCGGACCTGCTTTTAAGGATGTTGCAAAGAGGTTTGCAGGACAGCCCAACATAGAGGAGGAACTTGCTAAAAGGATAAAAAACGGCGGTGTGGGTGTGTGGGGTCAGGTTCCTATGCCCCCACAAAATGTTACGGAGCAGGAGGCAAGGGACCTCGCCAGGTGGGTGCTCAGCCTTAAATGAGGGATATATTAAAAGGCTTTATAGACCTGCAGTTTAAAAAACCGCTGGAGGTCTCCTATTCCTACACAAGGGACCTCCTTCTCCTGTCTCTTTTTCTTGATTACTTTGGGCTCGACAATCCTCTGGGCATTTATGTCCTTGACCTCTACCCTTACATGTTTCAGGAGTTCCATCTCTGGCACAAAAGTCTTGGACTTGAGATGGTCAGTTTAGACTTCCTGCCGTGCTGTTGAAGAGGCTTGTATTCTTTGGAGGTAAGGGAGGTGTGGGAAAAAGCACTCTTGCCTGTGCCACAGCCCTGAGGCTATCAGAAAGGGAGAAAACTCTTCTTGTCTCCATTGACCCCGCTCACTCACTTTCTGGTATACTCGGCGTGCAGGTGGGACCCTCTTTGAAGAGGTTGAAGGAAAACTTCTTTGCTATTGAACTTGATGCCAGCAGGCTTGTGGAGGAGTATACAGACAGGGTTCTTTCTGCCCTTACTGATATCTTGCCTAGGGTCAGGTCTGGCATAAGGGAATATGTAAAGTATCTCAAAAACTCCCCCACAGCCCTTGAGACCGCAGTGCTTGACAGAATTGTGGATTACTGTATGGAGTTTCCCTCTGTAATCGTGGACTCTGCCCCCACAGGTCAGATGCTCAGGCTTTTTGAGACCGCCCATATGGTTGGTGGATGGTTTGAGTTCTTAAAAAAGGTGGCGGAGGAAAGGGGAAAGGTAGAGGCTTTTATGGGAAGAAGAGATGGACTCTCGGAGCTTATAGAGGACAGAAGAAAACGGTTGGACACTCTTGTGAAAATCTTCAGGGAAAAAACTGTGGTCTTTGCAGTGGCGAACGAAGAGCCCCTGTCTATGCAGGAAGCCAGAGATATAGAAAACAGGCTAAAAGATATGCGTGTTCAGCTGGTTCTTAACCGCTGGAAGTCTATGGAATGCGACTGCATAAAGATTCCAGAGCAGGAAAGGCCTTACAGTATTGAATCTCTCAGAAGGCTACCTGTGGAAGAGCTGGTGACCTATCTTTTCCAGTAAAGAAGCCATTTTCTCACTTCTATTCCTGCAAAGGTAAGAAGGGGCAGAACCAGGGCGTAGGGCAGATGTTCTGGCCATAGAAGGACTGCATGGAAATAATCCGCAATAATGGTTACCGCAAGAAGCTGAAGGAAGGCTCCAAGTAGTATACCAAGGTAAACGTAAGGGTTCAACCTGATATATTCAAGAGGGTTCCTGAAAAAAGGCTTTTCCCCCACCTCCTGAATGCCCACTGCCCACTGACTTACCACTGCGGAGGTAAAGCTAATAGTCAGTGCAGTCTCGTAGGGGTATAACTTTAGAAGGTAAAGGAAAAGAAAGTAGTGCATCACCGCCATGAGAAGTCCATTGTAGGCAACTGCAAGGAACTGCTCCCTGCCCATGAACACTCTCACAGGGTTTTTAGGCTTCTCCTTCATTGGATTGCCTTCATACTTTGTAAAGGGATAGGCTTTATCCTGAACACCGTCGGTGACGAGGTTTATCCAGAGTATCTGGGTGGGATAGAGGGGAAGAGGGAGGCCCGTGATTATGGCCATGGAGTTGTAAAAAATCTGGAAGGAGTTGGCAGAGAGTAAATACCTTATAACTTTGGCTATGTTCTTAGCGATGAGCCTGCCCCTCCTTATTGCGTTCACTATTATGGCAAGGTTGTTGTCCACTATGACCATCTTGGCGGCGTCCTTTGCCGCCTGAGACCCTGAGCCCATGGCAATGCCAAGGTCTGCCACCCTGAGAGCGGGTGCATCGTTGGCACCATCACCAGTTACTGCCACTATCTCACCCTTTGACTGTAGAACCTTCACTATCCTGTATTTGTCCTCCGGTGTTGCCCTTGCCACAACGCTGACTTTTTTAAGCAGGTTGTAGAGTTCTTCATCGCTGTATTTTTCAAGCTCCTTGCCCTCTATGGCTATGTCATTTTCTCCATAAATCCCAACCATCCTGCCTATAGCCCTTGCCGTCAGTAGATTGTCCCCGGTAACCATGATTACTCTTATGCCTGCGGTCTTTGCGGTTTCAACCGCCTCCTTGACCCCCTCTTTTGGAGGGTCAAGAAACCCAACAAGGCCAACAAGGTCAATCCTCACATCATCCACACTTTTTGGTATCTCTCTGAGTTTTGTATGTCCAAAAGCCAGAACCCTCAGCCCCTCCTCCGCCAGCCTGTCGTGAGCCTGCTGGACTTCCCGAGGACAACCCTTCTCACACATGCCTGCAAGGCTTTCAAGAGCACCCTTTACGTAGAAATCAAAAGCACCTGAGCCGTCAGATACGATAACTGCCATAAGCCTCCTTTTTGTGTCAAAGGGATGCTCCCATACCCTTTCGTATCCCTTTCTCAGTGCTTCCCAGTTTACTCTCTCTTTTTCCAGCCACTCCAGAAGGGCCAGTTCCAGAGGGTCACCCCTCAGACCGTCTGCATCGTTGCACAGGGCTGCACCGATAAAAAGCCTTCTTTTATCATAGGCAACATACTCCTTAACGCTGAGTTTACCCAGAGTTATAGTGCCGGTTTTATCGGAGCATATGTAGGTGGCACTTCCAAGGGTCTCAACAGCTGGCAGGTATTTGACGAGAACCTTCTCCCTTGAGAGCCTCACTGCACCAACCACGAGGGCTATGGTAACCACGATTGGAAGACCCTCAGGAACCGCAGACACCAGCTGGGCTATGGCGAAGAAAACAATGGTCTTTGCATCTCTGCCCTGAAGAACTCCCACGGCCACGAGCAGGGAGAGAAGTGCAAGCAGGATAAATATCCACCTTTTTCCAAAGCTGCTCAGGGCTTTTGTCAGGGGGCTTTCCGGAGACCTTTCCTGCACCCTCTGGGCTATTTTGCCAAGTTCTGTGTTCCTTCCAGTGGCAAAGACTACACCAAGCCCCCTACCCCTTACCACCGTTGTCCCCTTATAAAGACAGTTGCTTCTCGCATGCAGGGGTGTATCCTCCGCCAGCACCGTGCCAGCCTCCTTTTCAACGGGTAAGGACTCTCCTGTGAGCATGGCTTCATCCACCATGAGCCCTGCACTTTCTATGAGCCTTATGTCCGCTGGCACCACATCTCCCTCACCCAGCAGAACAAGGTCTCCTGGCACGAGTTCTTTGCCGTCTATTTCCTTTTCTCTACCTTCCCTTATTACCCTTACCTTAGGGGCGGTCAGGGACTTAAGAGCCTCTATTGAAGCTATGGCTCTGAGTTCCTGATAAAAGCCCAGAAGCCCATTCACCAAGAGAATACCATACACTACCAGTGCATCCTTCAGGTCTCCTAGAAAGAAGGCGATAAACCCGGCTATGAGAAGTATAAGAACAAAAGGGCTGGTAAACTGCCTTACGAGCACCCTGAGCTTGCTTTCTCTCTCTTCCCTAAGTGTGTTATAGCCAAAGAGGGCAAGCCTCTTCTCTACCTCCCTTTCATTGAGCCCTTCAGGGGTGGTGTTCAGCTCTATCAGACTATCTTCTGGACTTCTGTAATGCATGCATGGAATTTTATGGTATAATTTCTATGCCATGCAAGAGCTAAATCTGAGTCATGTCTATTTTGGTGTGCTCGCGATGGCTATCTCCCTTGGGCTCGTTTCTTTGGCAGGGAAGCCTTCCCTCAAACCCTCAAAGTTTCAGGCCTTCTGGGAGGGTTATGTGCGTTTTGTCAGAGGTATGGTTCTTGAAAATATGGGACATGAGGGCCTCAGGTATGTTCCCCTCATAGCAAGCATAGGGCTTTTTGTTTTCTTCTCAAACCTCCTTGGTATGGTGCCAGGGCTTGAAGCCCCCACTGGTAATGTAAACACGAACCTTGCGCTTGCTCTTATAGTTTTTATACTATACAACATCGAGGGGTTCAGACTTCATGGGCTTAGTTATCTCAAGCACTTCGCTGGTCCCAATCCATATCTAGCTCCCGTATTCTTCGTAATAGAGATTATCTCTAACTTGGCAAGACCCATAACCCTTACACTCAGGCTTTTTGCCAACATGAAGGGTGGGGCTTTGTTGCTGGTGGTCCTAGTGGGGCTTGTGATTAAGAATCCATTTACTATGGCAGTCTCTCCCATTTTCTTGCTATTTATAATAGCCATAAAGTTCCTTGCAGTCTTTATACAAACATACATATTCATGATACTTTCAGTTGTTTATCTTGCGGGTGCTGTATCCCATGAAGAACACTGAAAATAAATCAAAGGAGGTTGGAAACATGAAAACCAGACTCATGACAGCTCTGGCACTGCTTGCTCCTGCATTTGCTCTGGCGGCGGAGCCCGGACAGGGGGAAAACCTCAGGCAGGGTCTCATGTTCCTGGGTGCAGGTCTTGCCATAGGTCTTGCAGCTCTGGGGACTGGTGTAGGTATGGGTCATGCCATAAGGGGCACACAGGAAGGTGTAGCAAGGAACCCCACAGTTGGTGGAAGGCTCCAGACTATAATGTTCATAGGTCTTGCCTTCATAGAAACTCTTGCCCTCTACGCCCTGCTTGTGGCTATAATACTTCTCTTTGTAAAGTGAGGGGGTCCTCCCCCTTTTATGATTCTGGAGGTTAAGGATGGCAACTCAGAGAAATGTAACACGAACTTCAAACCTGAAGCGTAAACGCAAAAGTGGTTTCCTTGCCAGAATGGAAACTAAGAGCGGAAGGTCTATTATTAAAAGGAGAAGGCAGAAAGGAAGGAAAAGGTTGACACCTTGAAGAAGGCGGTTGTTGGATTTTTGAGACTCTGGCAGATTTTTATATCGCCGCTTTATCCACCAAGTTGCAGGTATTATCCCACATGCTCCAACTACGCCATAATGGCAGTTGAAAAGCATGGAGTTGTTAAAGGTATGCTCAAAGCTATATGGAGAATTATAAGGTGTAACCCCTTTTCTAAGGGTGGAGTGGACTATCCCTGATGGAAAAGAAGGATTTGGACTTAAGAGGACTGCTGGTAATCTTCGCGGTAATGACTCTATTTCTTTTTGGTTACCAGGCATACCTCATCTTCTTTGCTCCTCAGCCAGCACCACAACCACAGGAGAAGGTAGAAGAAAGGCCTCAGGAGGTTCCATCCCTCCTCCTCGGAACAAATAGAGAGGAGCGAAAGCCCAGAGCTCTGAAGACCTTTGACTTTGAGAAGTTTATTCTCGTGCTCTCGGAGGAGGGTGCGAGGGTTGTGAGCCTTGTAGACAGAAGATATGGGAAGGAACTGATTACCGATGAGGAGAAAAGGCTTGGCATATATCCACTTGAGGTCTTCACAGGTGAGCCAGAGACTGACCTTCTTCTGAACTTCTCACCCTACGAGATAAGGACCGAGGGCAATAAAATAATTGCCACCCTCAAGTCGGGAAGTTTTGAGCTAAGAAAAATTCTTGAATACAGAGGCAACTACTTTACTCTCAGGCTGGAAAGTAGTGGACTGCCCCCTGTCTTTGTAAACTCAGGCATGCGCGTCAAAGAGGATGACTTCTTTACCCACTCTGGTCCAGTAATTAGGATAGGTGATAAGGTGGAAAGGTTAGACCCTAAAAAAGTTGAGGGCAGGGAGCTCATAACTGGACAGATAGGCTTTGCAGGTGAGGAGAGCAGATACTACTTCAAGGGCTTTTCTGGGAATATAGACGCTGTTGCCATATACAGACTGCAGGGACAGGAGACTCTTACACTGGTGAAGCCTCGGGGTGAATTAATCTTTTACGCGGGTGCCAAGGAGTATTCAAGACTCAGAGAAATAGGTCTGTCTGATGTGATAGACTTTGGCACCTTAAGGCTAATAGTCAAGCCTCTTTTCATTTTCATGTACTGGATATACGAGCATCTTCACTCATGGGTTGTTTCCATATTTGCCCTGACCCTTATTGTGAGGCTTCTCATGTTCCCCCTCACATACAAGAGCACGGTTGCCATGGGCAAAATGGCAGAGCTAGCCCCAAAGATGCAGGAGCTCAAAGAGAAGTATAAAAACGATCCTGCAAAGTTTCAGGAAGAAATGATGAAGCTATACAGTGAGGTGGGCTTCAATCCCATGTCGGGATGCCTTCCCATACTCCTTCAGATACCTGTATTTTTTGCCCTCTATAAAGTTCTCACCATAACCACAGACCTTCAGCTTGCCAAGTTTCTCTGGATACAGAGCCTTGCTCAGAAAGACCCCTACTACATACTGCCCATTTTGATGGGTGTCACCATGATAGCCCAGCAGTTCATAAGCCCAAGCCCAGAAAAATCCCAGAATTACATAATGATAATAACCTCTGTGGTCTTCACCTTCCTCTTTGCCAGTTTTCCTGCGGGTCTTGTTCTCTACTGGACTCTCAACAATGTTTTTAACCTTGGACAGACCTACATAATAAAGAAGTTGACCTTCAAGGGTAAGCCCTCGCAGTCTCAGAAGAAGAGGAAGAAAAAATGAGATTTCTGGTTACCGGTGGTGCTGGCTTTATAGGCTCAAATCTTGCAAAGGCTCTTGAGAAAAAATACCAGGTTTCAAGGGTTTATGTGCTTGACGATTTTTCTTCTGGACACTTTAAAAACCTTGTGGGCTTCAGCGGTGAAGTTATAACGGGGGACTTATCAGACCCGCATCTCTGGGAATGGCTCAAGAATAGCCATCACTTTGATGCTGTCTTTCATCAGGGAGCCATAACGGATACGACAGTTATGGACCAGAATAGAATGCTCAGTGTCAATGCAGACAGCATGAGGTATATACTCGATGCCTGCCTTCATTGGGAAGCCAAACTCATCTATGCCTCCTCTGCAGGAGTTTATGGCAACACCCCCCCACCAATGAGGGAAGAGGAGGGGTTAAAGCCGGAGAACATCTACGGCTTTTCCAAGCTCATGATGGACAGGATAGCCATGGGTTTTATGGAAAGACACACAGAGGTTCAGGTTGTTGGTCTGAGATACTTCAATGTCTACGGTCCTGGAGAGCACTATAAGGGAAAGACTGCAAGTATGGTTTATCAGATATACAGACAGATGAAAGAGGGTAAACGTCCTAGACTTTTTAAATGGGGAGAACAGAAGAGAGACTTCGTCTACTTGGAGGATGTGGTGAGGGCAAACCTTCTGGCCTTTGAGAAGGATGTTTCTGGAATATTTAACATAGCCACCGGTCAGGCTCGGAGCTTTAACGAGATAGTTTCTATACTGAACTACTATCTTGGTATGAACTATCAGCCTGAGTATTTTGATTGCCCCTACGACTTCTATCAATATCACACGCAAGCGGATATCTCAAAGGCAAAGAGGCTCCTTGGCTACGAACCCCAGTATAGCCTTGAGGAGGGTATACGGGAATACCTTGAGAGGCTTGGAGAAAATCCTCGGTCTTGACCTTGCGGGAAGTCCAAAAAGAAAAACGGGCTATGCCTACTGGGAAGAGGGGAAGCTTAAGGTGGGCGTGCTATACACTGATGAAGAGATACTTGAACTTGCCAGCAGGTTTTCACTTGTGATGATAGATGCCCCCCTTTCTATTCCAGCGGGAAGAAAAAGCCTCCATGAGAGGGGTCCACATTTCAGAGAGTGTGACCTTCTTCTGAGAAAGCACGGGCACAGGTTTTTCCCCGTGACGCTCGGTCCAATGAGAATGCTCACAGAGAGAGCCATGAGACTGGCAGAGAGCCTGAGAAAAGGAGGAGCTCAGGTCTTTGAAACCTTTCCGGGTGCGCTCTACGATATTCTCGGGCTTGACAGGAAAGACAGAGTTGCCATACTGGGCTTTTACATGAGCCTTCCCTTGAAACTTGAGAGAAGAGGATACTCACAGGATGAGCTGGATGCGATTGCCTGCTGGCTTGCAGGTGTGTGCTATCTTACGGACAGGTCCTTGAGTTTTTCCGGTGGAGATGGTGAGATAGTGGTTGCTACGAGAGAGTGTATATCTTCTGCTCTTTCTCTTGACAAAAAGTGAATTGCAAATTATTATCATTTACAAGGAGGTAAGGAATGGACAGGGTATACATCTTTGACACCACTCTCAGAGACGGAGAGCAGGCACCGGGCTTTTCTATGACTACAGAAGAGAAACTGCAGATGGCACATCAGCTTGCAAGGCTTGGGGTGGATGTGATAGAGGCGGGTTTTGCGGCCGCTTCAAGGGGAGACTTTGATGCGGTCCAGCTCATAGCGCAGGAGGTAAAAGGACCCGTCATATGCTCCCTTGCCAGAGCCCTTGAGAAGGACATAGAGCTGGCAGGTCAGGCTCTCGCACCTGCAGAGAGAAAAAGAATTCATACCTTCATAGCCACTTCAGAAATTCACATGAAGTATAAGCTCAGGCTTTCTCCTGAAGAGGTGCTCCAGAGGGCAAAAAGGGCGGTGGAGTATGCTCGTAGATTTACGGATGAGGTGGAGTTTTCCTGCGAGGATGCCACCAGAAGCCAGAGGGACTTCCTATACAGGGTCATAGAGACCGCCATAAAGGCGGGTGCCACTGTGATAAACATACCAGACACGGTTGGCTACACAGTGCCTGAGGAGTTTGCAGACCTCATAGAGGGCATAAGGAACAAGGTGCCCAACATAGACAGGGCAATAATAAGCGTGCACTGCCACGATGACCTTGGCATGGCTGTTGCCAACTCTCTCATGGCGGTAAAGCACGGAGCAAGACAGGTGGAGTGCACCATAAACGGTATAGGAGAGAGGGCGGGAAACGCTGCACTGGAAGAAATCGTTATGGCTCTTAAGGTCCGCAAGGACTTCTTTGGAGGACTTTACACGGGCATAAACACAAAGGAGCTATACAGAACAAGCAGGCTTCTGTGTAGAATAACGGGGAGTTTTGTCCAGCCCAACAAGGCAGTGGTGGGCGACAACGCCTTTGCACACGAATCGGGCATACACCAACACGGCGTGCTGGCAAACCCCCTCACCTACGAGATAATGTCTCCAGAGGATGTAGGCTTTCCCTCAACGCGCATAATCCTTGGCAAGCACTCTGGCAGACATGCCCTCAAGAGCAAGCTAAAAGAAATGGGCTTTGAGTTCACAGAGGAAGACCTTGACAGGATATTTGAAAAGTTCAAGGCGCTGGCAGATAAGAAGAAGGAGGTCTACGAAGAGGACATAGAAGCCCTTGTTTATGAAGAGTTTGTAAAGCACGAAGAGGAAGAGCCCATAAGAGTCCTTCACTACCAGGTGCAGACGGGAGACAGGCTTCTACCAACCGCTACTGTGGTGCTCTCCTTCAGGGGAGAAGAAAGGACCGCCACATCCACCGGCAATGGACCCGTGGACGCTATAATAAGGGCAATACAGAAGGCGCTGGAGATAGAGCCAGAGCTCCTGGACTTCTCCATCAAGGCTCTCACACCCAACACGGATGCACAGGCGGAGTCAAGGCTTGTGATTGAGCTAAATGGAGTGCGTGCCAGTGGAAGGGGAGTGGATGTGGACATAATAAGGGCGAGCGTAAACGGCTTTGTGGATGCCCTCAACAGGGCAATGATGAGAAAAAGCTACATACTCTCCAGAGAGAACCTGAGAAGAGAGGGAACAGTCTAAGAGCGGTAGACCCTGAGCCCCTCTCCCTCCTCCACCCTTCCCACAAACCACACACTTACACCAAGCTCCTGAGCCCTCCTGAGAAGCTCCTCTCTCTTATCTTCTGAAAAGCTAAAGAGAAGCCCACCTGAGGTAACAGGGTCAGAAAGGAGCAGAAGCCTCCACCACTCAAGCCCATCCTCAAGGAGATGTCCCTTCACAAAGTTATAGTTGTCCATGGCACCCTTGGGATAGAGCTTTTGCCTTACAAAGTGAACAGCCTCATCATAAACTGGCACAGCAGAGAAGTCTATGGCAAGCCTTACGCCTGACCTTCTGGCTATGTTGTAGGCATGTCCCAGAAGTCCAAAGCCAGTCACATCGGTGCATGCACTGGCAAACTCCCTTGCTAAAAGAGAGGCTCTGTCGTTTAGCATGAGCATGTATTCTATGGCGTGGCTTATATCCCTTTCTTTCAGCTTTCCTTCCTTTATAGCCTTGGTGAGGATTCCCACGCCCACAGGCTTTGTGAGTGCAAGAAGCTCTCCGGGCTTTGCTCCCTGCTGAGTGAGATACTTACCTTCCTCGCACACGCCCATGACTGCAAGCCCAAACTTGGGCTCTTTATCGTCAATGGTATGCCCTCCAAGAAGCACTGTCTTCGCCTCTCTCAACTTTTCGGCACAGCCTCTCATAACTTCTTTCAGAACTTCTACTTCAAGCTCGCAGTTGTTGAAGCCTACAATAGCCAGAGCGTTCAGAGGTCTGCATCCCATGGCGTAAACATCGCTCAGAGAGTTGGCGGTGGATATGGCACCCCACAGGTATGGGTCGTTCACTACAGGAGTTATAAAGTCCACCGTGTGCACAAAGACATTTCCACCAAAAGAGTAGACTCCCGCATCATCGCCCACACCCACAAGGGTGTTCTGGTCCACGTAGAGCTCAAGCCCTTTTACAAGCTCCTCCAGGTCCGCCGGACCCAGCTTACTGGCTCAGCCCGACGCCCTCACAAGCCTCAAAAGCTCCATGGTCTTTTATCATAAAACAGTTCAGTAAGGTGAAAGTTTGAACTTTTCAAAGGGCCAGCCCTCTATCCTTTGAAGAATTCAAACATACTCTGGTTTAAAATCTTAGCTTATGAAGGAACTGCTCAGAAAACTTTCAGAGTTCAAGAACCTCACCAGAGAAGAGGTCAGGCAGGCGCTGGAAGACATAGTGGAAGGCAGAGCCACCGATGCCCAGATAGGTGCCTTCATAATGGGCACAAAGATGAAGGGAGAGACTCCTGAGGAGATAGAGGGGGCGGCCAGTTTTTTCAGAGAAAAGGCAACGAGAGTAGAGGTAGAGGACAGGGAAAACCTTGTGGACACATGTGGAACAGGTGGGGATATGTCGGAGACCTTCAATGTGTCAACCGCTGTAGCCTTTGTGCTTGCGGGTGCAGGCATAAGGGTTGCCAAGCATGGAAACAGGTCCGTGTCTTCAAAAAGCGGCAGTGCAGACCTTCTTGAACACCTCGGTGCAAGGATAGACCTCGGACCTGAGCAGGTAAAGACCATGATTGAGGAGATAGGTATAGGCTTTATGTTTGCACCCATGTTCCATCCAGCCATGAAAAGGGTCATAGGTCCAAGGAGAGAGGTGGGACTGCGTTCCATCTTTAACCTTATAGGTCCCCTTTCAAACCCTGCAGATGCAAGAAGACAGCTTCTTGGAGTATTTTCAGACCATCTTGTGGACAAGGTAGCCTTTGCCCTGAGGGGCGTGGGAATAAAAAGAGCCTTCGTGGTGCATGGTAAAGATGGCATGGATGAGGTTTCCATAAGCGCCCCTACACGCATTGCAGAGCTGAAAGATGGGGAAGTTTTCCTCTATGACTTTCATCCTGAAGAGATGGGATTCAGGACTTACCCGGTGGAATACATAAGGGCGTCTTCTGTGGATGAAAGCTCAAAAATAGTCCTTTCTGTGCTTAAGGGAGAGGTTTCACCCGCTTATTTTATGGTTTTAATAAATTCTATGTTTGGAATCCTGGTTTCAGGTATCACCGAAGACAGGAACACGGCCCTTGAAATCGCCAAGGAATCCATACAATCTGGCAAAGCATACAGAAAACTGCAGGACTTTATAGAGCTATCAAAGCGAATCTAATGCTGAGGATTGGCAAAGTGGGCTATCTGAATACACTCCCCCTGTTTTACCGCTGGGATACCTCCAGAGTTGGTCTTCTTGAAGGACACCCCTCAGACCTGGTTAAAAGGCTCAGAGAAAATAAGATACAGGCGGGAATAGTCTCTTCCGTTGAATTCTTACTACACCCGGAGGAATACAGGGTAGTGCCGGGTGTATCCATATCCTCCAAGAAAAGAGCCTGTTCTGTTCTTATCTTTTCAAGAGAGCCCATTGAACTTATAAAAAGCCTCTATCTTACGCCTGCATCCATGACATCCAGAGTGCTGGCCCTTTACCTTGTGAGAAAAGTTTATCAGAATGAACCAGAACTTGTGGAAGAAAGGCACAGGGCCGAAGCTCTGATGCTCATAGGAGATGAGGCTATAAGGGAAAAGTTATCCGGCAAGTGGCCTTATGTCTATGACCTCGGTGAAGAGTGGTTCCGGCTACATGGTCTTCCCTTTGTCTTTGCTCTTTTCCTTGTCAGAAAGGATGCCCCTGTCTGGCTGGACAGCTTTATAGAAGAACAATGTAGGAGGTCAAGAGAAGAGTTCTACCATGACCTTGAGCAGGGCAGGATTAAGGTTAAAGGTTATGACCATGAGGAATTGAGGGATTACTTCACCCTCTGCCTTGATTATGACCTTGACCGGAGGGGATGGCAGTCCATCAGCATTTTTAAGGAAGTTTTAATGGAAGAGAGTATATTATTAAGTAAAGAAAGGAGGTGATAAAATGAAAAAGAAGGCACTGTTTCTATTGACTGTCTTCTCCGCAGGCTTTCTTTTTTCCTGCGGTCAGGTGACCACGCAGAGAACCTATGAGGGGGCAACTGTTGGAGCAGTGGGTGGTGCCATAGCTGGTGCCCTCATAGACAGGAACAACAGGTGGCGTGGAGCTGTGATAGGTGGTGCTCTGGGTGCAGTCATTGGTGGAACTATTACGGAGATAGCGGCAAGGGCTTCAAGGGAGGCTGCCATGCAGAACAGGCCAGTGGAGTATAAGTCAGAGGATGGAAGAGAGAGAGTATACGCCGAGCCTGTAGCTTCAAAAGGTAACTGCAGGATTGTAAAGACCACCTACTATCAGGATGGTAAGGTGGTAAAGGTTGAAGAGAGGGAAGTATGCCCCTGAGGGGCTACCCCTCTATAACCCCCTGCATTTAGTATTTATAACTCCGTAATTCCCACCTCTTTTTCTGTAAACTATTCTCAGGGTGCCCGTTTCTATATCTAGAAAGGGTAGGAAATAAATGCCAGAACCCTGGAGTTCAAAGACCGCATCTTCCACACTCATGGGTTTTTCTATTACCAGCTCTTCTTCAACAATAGGAGGTCTTTCTCTCTCTTCATGGGGTCTTATCTCTTCCATTATTAGCTCTTCCTTTATCTTGTGACCCCTGCGTCTGAGTTCATGTCTTCTCTGCTTTAGCTTTATAAGCTGTCTCTCTATCTCATCCATCACCCTGTCAAGGGCTGAAAAGGGGTCAATGTCCTCATCCCAGGCGTGCAGAGCTCCGCCACCCCAGGTCTTCAGGTATATGTCCATGTCAACCCTGTAAAGGGTTGGCCTACTCTCACCTGCAAAGTCCTTCTGTTTTGCTCTTGAGGTAGAAAGGGTCACAACAATCTCTACCTGGTCCTCCTCAGCTTCCTTTAAAAACCTGTTGAACCTTTCAACTTTACCCTCTACAAAGGCCTTCATTGAGTCAGTCCACTCAATACCCTTACCTATAAACTCCACGTTCATTCTATAACCTCCTTCTATGGCTTGCTTTGAAGTAGAATATGATAACATGAATTTAGGAGTTCTTGTATCGGGGCGTGGTTCAAACCTTCAGGCAATCATAGACTCCATTGAGGCGGGGAGGCTCAAAGACAGGATAGCTCTTGTCATATGTGACAGAGAGGGTGCTCAGGCAATAGACAGATGTGTAAGGCATGGAATTCCATACAGAGTTACCAAGAGAAGGGATTTTGATAGCAAGGAGGATTTTGAGAGGGCTCTTGTAGAAGCCATGAAGAAGGCCGGAGTTGAGCTTATAGTTCTTGCCGGTTTTATGCGTGTGCTTTCCCCCCTTTTCCTCAGACACTTCCCAATGAGGGTGATTAACATACATCCTTCTTTAATACCAGCCTTTCAGGGAATGCATGCCCAGAGGCAGGCTCTGGAATACGGAGCAAAGATAAGCGGATGCAGCGTTCATTTTGTAACAGAGGAGCTGGATAATGGTCCAGTTATAGCACAGGCATGCGTGCCAGTGCTTCCAGAAGACACGGAAGATAGTCTTTCTGAAAGGATACTTGCCCACGAGCACAGAATACTCCCGCAGGTAATAAGGTGGATTTCAGAGGGAAGGGTAAGGGTTGAAGGGAGGAAGGTGGTAGTAGAAGGGGCAAAATACGGAACACTCCCCTTTAATCCTGAGCTTGAGCACTTCTGATATAATTAGAGAAAACTGACAAGGAGGTGGAAAGATGCTGGGATTTTTAAGAAAACCTGTGCTCGTGCTTGGAGCAGCTGGATGGTTTTTTGCCTTCAACGCGGCTCCTGCAGTGGCCGGGCTCGTGGGCTCCAAACCTGCCTCTGAGGCTGTCAACCTGAGCAGGGAAGAGGAAATGGCGAAAATACACAGGGTTCTGGAAAGCAAACAGCTTCAGGAAAAACTGAGGGCATACGGCCTAACAAAGGAAGAGGTGGAAAAAAAGCTTTCAGAAATGAGCGACGAGCAGATACACATGCTGGCAAAGGCTTCTGATAGAGTTTTAGCTGGTGGTGATGGAGTTGGTCTTGCCATAGGTATACTCATAGTGGCAATTCTTATCGTCATACTCCTCAAACTCCTCAACAAGGAGATAATCATAAGGTGAGGAATGTTCCTGCTCCTCCTTCTTTTTCCCCTTTTTTTATTCTCCAAGAATCTGGATGTTCCCTTTGTTAAGCAGCGGGACCAGTTTTGCGGTCCTGCTTCTCTGAGTTCTGTCCTTGCATATTATGGTGTAGAGGTGTCTCAGGAAGAGATTGGGCAAAGGGTATATGACCCAAAGCTAAAGGGCGCTCTCATCACAGACCTTGAAAAATATGCCAGAGAAAGGGGCTTCAAGACCTCATTAAAAGTATCAAATCTACAGGAGCTCAGGGACTATCTGAAGGAGGGAATCCCTCCCATAGTGCTTGTGGACCTGGGAAAACTGTGGGTCAGCTTGCCCCACTACATGGTGGTTGTGGGATACAAAGATGAAACATTCTTCGTTCACACGGGCTATGAAGCCAGCAAGCCCATCAGTGCAAAGGAACTGGACAGAGTATGGTCGAAGATGGGAAGGGTTGTTCTCATACTTTACCCGCCCTGAACCTTCTCGAGAACCTTTCTATAGCCTTCCAGCAGGTCGCCAAGGTCAAACCTGAACCTGTCCTTGTCCAGCTTCTCCCCTGTTCTGGCATCCCAGAGCCTGCAGGTATCAGGTGATATCTCATCTATCACTGCAAGGGTGTTATCTGGAAGAAGGCCAAACTCCAGCTTAAAGTCTACCAGCAAAAGCCCATGGGACCTGAAGAAGCTCTTCAGTATCCTGTTCACTTTAAGAGCAGTTGCTGTTATCTGTCTTAAGGTGCTTCTGTTTGTTATACCAAGAAGAAGAACATGTTCAAAACATATGAGAGGGTCGTGTAGCTGGTCATTCTTATAGAAGAGCTCAACGATTGGTCTTTTTAACCTCTCTCCTTCTTTAAGTCCGAGTCTTTTGCATATACTCCCTGCGGTTATGTTTCTTACAACCACCTCCAGGTCAAACCTCCTGGCTCTCCAGACAAGCATTTCCCTCTCAGAAACACGCTCTATAAAGTGCGTTCTTATGCCTTTTTCTTCAAGGAGTTTGAAGATAAGACTTGATATGGCATTGTTGAGCACACCTTTTCCCTCAACCTCAGCCCTCTTGGTGGCGTCAAAGGCTGTGGCTGTGTCCTTGAAGTATATAAGGCATTTCTCCCCCTCAAGCTCATAGACTTTCTTTGCCTTGCCTTCATAGAGAAGTTTCATATAATTAATTATAAAAGGAGGGATAAAATGACACCTACTGAAAAGATCGCCGTATCACCCGCAGATGTTAGGCTTGCGGATATACTTCAAAAGGCTGTCCAGGTTAACGCTTCAGACATCCATATAACAGCAGGAGCAAGACCTGTGCTGCGGGTTGATGGAAGGATAACACAGCTTATTGAATACCCCGTATTAACCCCAGAAATGACTCAGAGAGTTGCCTACTCTGTCATGTCTGAAAGGCACAGGAAAACCCTTGAAGAGAAAGGACAGGTGGATTTCTCCTTTGGCGTCAAGGATATTGGGCGTTTCAGAGCAAACGTTTTTTTTCAGAGGGGTGCAATTGCAGCCGCCTTTAGGAGACTACCATACAAGATAATGAGTCTAAAGGAGATAGGTCTTACGGAGAAGGTCCTTGACCTGTGCCACAAGAGCATGGGTCTTATACTTGTCACCGGACCCACAGGTTCAGGAAAGACTACCACACTGGCATCACTTATAAACTATATAAACGAGACCTTTCCCTACCATATAATAACCATTGAAGACCCGGTAGAATATGTGTTCCAGCACAGAAAGAGTATAGTAAACCAGCGGGAAATAGGTGAAGATGTTCATAATTTTGCAGAGGCCCTGAGGGCAGCCCTGAGGGAGGACCCAGATGTCATACTGGTTGGTGAGATGAGGGACCTTGAGACCATAGAGATTGCTCTGAGAGCTGCTGAAACTGGTCACCTTGTTTTCGGAACCCTCCATACCAATACGGCCATATCCACCATAACGAGGATAATAGACGTTTTTCCTCCGGAACAGCAGGAGCAGGTGAGGGTGCAGCTCTCCTTCGTGCTTCAGGGAGTCATATCACAGAGGCTTCTACCAAAGATTGGTGGTGGAAGGGTCCTTGCCTACGAGCTTATGATACCAAACACTGCCATAAGAAACCTTATAAGGGAGAACAAGCTTCAACAGATTTATGCCATCATGCAGAGCGGTCAGGCTCAGACAGGCATGCAGACCATGAACCAGTCCCTGTATGGTCATTACAAGGCAGGACTTATATCTCTCGAAGAGGCTTACAAGTATTCACCAGATATAAAAGAACTGGAGAGAATGATTGAGAGAGGAGGCTGAACATGCCAAGGTTCAAGTACAGAGCTTTTGACGAAACAGGGTCTTTTGTGGAAAGCGAGGTAAACTATCCAACTCAGGAAACTTTAATAGCAGACCTGCAACAGAGGGGTTTGAGTGTTATAGAGATAGTAAAACTTGAAAGGGGAGAGGAAGAGAAGGAGAAGAAGCCGCCCACGCTTACAGCCCTGACAGGCGGTAAAGTTAGCGACAGAGACCTGTCCATATTCTGCAGGCAGCTGGGAACTATGATAAATGCAGGACTGAATATAATAGATGCCCTCAACATACTTGGGGAACAGCTACCCAGCAAAAGGCTTGCGGATGCCAGTAAAAGGGTAGCTACCATGGTAAGCGAGGGAAGGCCCATATCCAGCTCCATGGCGGAGTTTCCAGCTGTTTTCCCCAAATTCATAGTTAATCTTGTCAGGGTGGGAGAAGAAACCGGTAATCTTGATGTTGCCCTGATAAGGGCTGCCGATTACTACGAAAAAATGGCGATGATAAAAAGCAAGATAAAGAGCGCTGCCTTTTATCCCACCTTTGTGGTCATAATAGCCACTGCCATAGTTACAGGCATACTTTACTTTCTGGTTCCCACCTTCGGGGAAATATACGCATCCCTTGGCGGAGAACTACCGGCCCCAACTCAGATGCTCATAGCTGCATCCAACGCTTTAAGGTCAAACCTCCTTTTCATACTTGCCTTTGTGGTAGGTTTTTCTCTGCTCTTCAGGTTCTTGATGAACAATAGCTATCAGTTCAGAAAGTCGGTGCACTCCTTTATGCTCAGAGCTCCAAAAATGGGTGACCTTGTAATGAAGAGCACCATGGCAAAGTTTGCAAGAACCATGGCAGCCCTTTTTTCCAGCGGTGTGGTGCTCGAAAGGGCCTTTGAAATAGCTGGTCAGGTAACCGGGAACGTTATAATAAGAGAAGCCCTTGAGTCTGCAAAGAAGGGGGTCATAGAGGGTGAGCCCATGCATAAGGCCCTTGAAAAGACGGGAATGTTTCCAAGGCTGATAATAGCCATGGTAAGGGTGGGTGAGGATACGGGAAGACTGGATGAGATGCTGGACACAATAGCAAGGTTTTATGAGGATGAGTTTGACAAGGCGGTGGAAGGTATGATTAAGCTCATAGAGCCCATGCTCATAGTCTTTATAGGCGGGATAGTGGGTGCCATCCTCATAGCCCTTTACATGCCCATATTCAAGCTCGGTGAGTTGATAAAGTAAGCCCTTAGATTATAATTAATAGCTTATGGCTCTGAGCGTGGGAATAGTGGGACTGCCCAACGTGGGCAAGTCTACCCTCTTTAACGCCCTCATACAGTCTGCAAAGGCAGCTGCCGCCAACTATCCCTTCTGCACCATTGAGCCAAACCTTGGGACAGTTGAGGTTCCAGATAAAAGACTATACGCAATAGCGGAGCTTGAAAGGTCGAGGAAGGTCACCCCTACCTTTATAGAGTTTGTGGATATTGCGGGGCTTGTGAGAAACGCAAGCAAGGGTGAGGGCCTCGGTAACCAGTTTCTTGCCCATATAAGGGAAGTAGATGCTATAGCCATGGTGCTCAGATGTTTTGAGAATCCCCATGTGGTCCATGTGGAGGGCACTGTGGACCCCATAAGAGATGCTCAGATAATAGACCTTGAGCTAATAGCAAAAGACATAGAGACGGTAGAAAAGAGGCTGGAAAAGGTGGAAAAGCTCGCAAGGCTCGGAGATAAGAAGGCAAGGGAGGAGCTGGAAATGCTGGAGTCTATAAAGGCAGTTCTTGAAAATATGGAACCTCTGAGGAAACGCATAAAGGAATTGCCCTCAGAAGTGCTTGAGTATGCAAAAAAGAGCCTTTTCCTCCTTACGGTGAAACCGCTCATGTATGTGGCAAACGTAAGTGAGTCTGACCTGCCAGAAGGCAATGAGCTCAGCGGGAGAGTTTTTGAATACGCAAAGGAAGAGGGTTCCCCCGCAGTCCTTATATGTGCAAGGCTTGAAGAAGAGTTAATAGGTCTTGAAAGAGAAGAAAAGGAGGAACTTCTCAGATCTTACGGACTTGAGGAGCCCGGGCTAAACAGGCTCATAAGGTCAGCCTATGGACTTCTTAACCTCATAACCTTCTTCACAGCTGGGGAGAAGGAAGCGAGAGCATGGACAGTAAGAATGGGAACCAAAGCACCACAGGCTGCGGGTAAAATACACTCGGACTTTGAGAGAGGCTTTATTGCGGCAGAGGTCATAAACTATGAAGACTACGTAAAAGCCGGCTCCATATCAAGGGCAAAGGAGCTCGGACTTTTGAGGCTTGAGGGCAAAGAGTATGAAGTTAAGGATGGAGATATCATCTACTTCAGGTTCAATGTATGAGCTATCTTTATAAGTATGTTCAGAGAACTGGACCTTCAGACAAGAAGCGACCTTGAAAACTACTTTCAGGACAAGGACTATATGGTAATAGCAGTGCCAAGGGAAGAGCTGATTCGGGTCTATGCCCTGCGAGCAACGAGAACCGTAGAGACAGCAAGAAGAGTTCACGCTCTTGAAGGTAAAAGTCTTGAGACCCTCGGTCATTCCCTGTTATCGGCACTTCTTCTCACATCCCTTGTAAAGCATGCAACTCCTCAGAAGGTTCTTCTCAAGGTGCAGAACGATTGTGGTGTGGTGGTGGCTGAGGCAGATGGTAAGGGCAGGGTGAGGGGTTTTCTGGAAGGGCAGCCACAGGAATGCTGGAACTCTGGCACTCTAAGCGTGGTGAAAGAGCTCAGGCTTGGAACACCCTATACCAGCATAGTGCCGGTGGTGGGAAGAGACTTTCAGGAAGCCCTTTCCTTTTACTTTGAGCAGTCTGAGCAGACAAGAAGTTATCTGGATATGGCTCTCAGTCAGAAGGATGGCCTCGCATATGCTACAGGTTATCTTGTGCAGGTGCTTTCAGGTGTATCTGAAAAGAGCATAGCCCTTCTTGAACAGAATCTGAAAAGCCTCAGGCTGGCAGACCAGAGACCTGAAGACATTGCAATCCATATACTCATGGGCATGGAGCCTAGGCTAATAGGTCTGAAAGAGGTGGAGTATTACTGTCCATGCAGTGAAGAGATTGCTCGTTCAAGTCTTATGCTATTGCAGGAAGAAGAGCTTGAAGACATACTCAGTGAAGGTCCCGCGGAGGTGGTGTGCAAGTTCTGCAAGAGAGTATACCGCTTCAGCAGGGAACAGCTTATGCTATAATTTTTGTAAGACCGCACCTTTCCCTACTGGGTTGCCCCATAAGGGGTCTGGGAAAGGGTGGCAAAACCCAAGGAGGAGAAAATGGCAGTAGTTTCTATGAGAGACCTTTTAGAGGCGGGTGTCCACTTTGGACACTCAAGGGGCCGTTGGAACCCCAAAATGGCACCATACCTCTATGGCGTCCGCAACGGCATACACATTGTGGACCTCAACAAGACGGTGGTATTCCTTGAGCAGGCATACCACTTTATAGCGGACAACGTGGCACAGGGAGCTGATGTGCTCTTCGTGGGCACAAAAAAGCAGGCAAAGGATGTTATAAAGGAAGAGGCAGAGAGGGCTGGTGTGCCCTATGTGAACGAAAGGTGGGTGGGCGGACTTCTGACCAATTTCAGAACTGTTCGTAAGAGTATTCTGAAGCTCCACACCCTTGAGAGGATGGAGGCTGAAGGTGTTTTTGATGTGCTTCCCAAAAAGGAGGTAAGAGAGCTAAAGAGGAAGATGGAAAGGCTCAGGAAGCTCTACGGTGGCATAGTGAACATGGAAAGGCCTCCCAGCATAATCTGGGTTGTGGACACAGTCCGTGAAGCCATAGCAGTCCAGGAGGCGAAAAAACTGGGAGTGACAGTGGTTGCCATAGCAGACTCCAACTGTGACCCGGACCTCATAGATTATCCCGTGCCAGGGAACGATGACGCCATAAAATCCATAAAGCTTCTCACCTCAAAGATAGCTGATGCGGTTATAGAAGGTAAACAGAGAAGGGAAAGCCTCGGAGAAGCTGCTGTGGAAGTGCCAAAGAGAAGGGTTATTGCAGTAGAAGAGGAGGAGAAGGTGCTCTTTGAGAAAGCTATGGAGATGTCTGAGAAATACGAATACATTGACAAAGGTGCAGAGGAGGAATGAGGATGATAACCGCCGAGATGGTAAAAACCCTGAGAGAAATGACTGGGGCTGGTATGCTGGAATGTAAAAAAGCCCTTGAGGAAGCTGGTGGCGATATGGAAAAGGCAAAGGAGATACTCAGAATAAGGGGGCTTGCAAAGGCAGACAAAAAGGCAGGGAGGGAAACAAAGGAAGGTATAGTTTACGCCTATGTCTCTGAAGATAGAAAAACTGGAGTGCTCATAGAGCTCAACTGTGAGACGGACTTTGTAGCTAAGAACGAGCACTTTGTGGAGCTTGCCCTGAACATTGCCAAGCATATAGCTCTTGACCCGGAAAACTCCAACAGGGCTGGAACTGGTGAGGACATAGCCACTCAGGCATACAGTCAGGACAGGAGCACAACAGTAGCAGACCTCATAAAATCTGCCATAGCCAAGATAGGTGAAAACATACAGCTCAGAAGGTTTGTAAGATACGATACAGATGGCTTTGTGCACGCCTACGTGCATGGCATAGGAAAGGTGGGTGTCCTCATAGACTACAAAGCACCGGAGTTAAGCGAGCAGGTTCTCAGGGTTGTTCAGGATGTGGCGCTCCAGATTGCAGCCATGAAGCCCGAGTTTGTGAGCATAGAAGGCGTTGACCCAGAAGCCCTTGAGAGAGAGAGGAGGATACTTACAGAGCAGGCAAGGCAGGAAGGAAAGCCGGAAAACATAATAGAAAAGGTGGTGGAAGGAAGGCTCAAAAAGTTCTATCAGGAAAAGGTGCTTTTAGAGCAGGCTTTCATAAGGGAAGAGAAGAAGACAGTGGGTCAGTATATAAAGGAAAGTGGAACTGGGGTAGATATAAAGAGGTTTGTGAGGTTTGAGGTGGGTGGTGCCTGATGGAGGAAGCACCTGCATACAGAAGGGTGCTGCTAAAGCTGTCTGGTGAGGCCTTTGCTGGAGAACAGGAATTTGGTATAGACCCGAGGTTTTTGCAGTATATAAGCGGTGAGATAAAAAGCCTTGTAGATGCAGGTGTTCAGACGGCCATAGTTATAGGCGGTGGAAACATATTCAGGGGTGTGGAGGGTCTTGAGATAGGTATAGACAGGGCAACGGGTGACTACATGGGCATGCTGGCAACGGTGATAAACGCCCTTGCCCTGCAATCTGCCCTTGAGAGGCTCACAGGTCTGCCCACAAGGGTTCTATCCGCCATAGAGATGAGACAGGTGGCAGAGCCTTACATAAGGAGAAGGGCAATCCGGCACCTGGAGAAGGGAAGAATTGTAATATTCGCCGCAGGCACGGGCAACCCCTTTTTCTCCACAGATACTGCGGGCGCTCTCAGGGCGGTGGAGATAGGTGCGGACCTTTTCATAAAGGCCACTAAGGTGGACGGCATATACACGGAAGACCCCCTTAAAAATCCCAATGCCGAGTTCATACAGGAGATAAGCTACCTCCAGGCTATAAACATGGGACTTAAGGTTATGGACCATACCGCCATGACCCTGTGCAGGGAGAACAGGCTACCCATACTCGTGCTAAACATAAAAAAGCCGGGCAATCTTCTGAGGGCTATTATGGGGGAGAAGGTGGGGTCACTGGTGAGGTAGGGATGGGTGACCTTTTGGCACAGATATTTAAAGAGGAATCATCGGTGAAGAAATTGAAAGAGAAATTGCCCTACATCTTCAAGATAGCAGAGTTAGAACTGTCCAGAGGCGGACACACTGGTATGGAGGTTGGGACGCTCAGAGAAAGGGCTATAATAGCTTTTCTTATATACAGGTTTGGCGAAGATAAGGTTCTGTATGACATGCCAGTAAATGAGGCAGAGGCGGATGTTAAGATAGAGGGGCACGCAAACCCTATATCTATAAAAACTAAGACTGGTAAAGGATTTTCAGGTGTTAAGTTAAAGTGGACTGTTGATTGGGATAAGGTCAATGAATTTTACAACAGCTATCTCCCGTCTTCAGATATTCTTTTTGTGCAGATAAATTGGGGATTTAGTGGATTTTTTGCTTATATACCATTAAGTATTCAAAATTCCGTATTTGAGGAACTTGGAAGAGAAGGATATATAAAACTACCGAAGCAGGGAACGAACCCAAGGGGCATAGAAATAAGTGCTAATGCATTGAGAACATGTGTAGAAAAAACACCGTTTAAAATAAGTATAGACTGGAAAATAGAAGGAGAACTTAACTATAATCCTTATACGCGTTGGATAGAGATATGGGCAGAAGATTAAGAAGAGGCACAAAGACAAGTTCCTTCGGCTCTGCTGGAAGGATAGCTCACGACTCGGCAAGTTTTTACAATAGAAGACTATATACTGATTTTAGTGGGCATCTAGAAAGCAAGCAGAAGGAGGTAGAAAATCCATTTCCGGAGGAATTAAAAAACGCTATTTTCTGTAAGTCTTCTGAAAGCATAACAGAAGTCCCCGATAGTAGCATCCACCTCATGGTAACCTCTCCGCCCTACAATGTGGGTAAGGATTACGACATGGATATGAGCCTTGAGGAATACAGGGATTTTCTAAAAAGAGTCTGGAAAGAGGTTTATAGAGTGCTTGTTCCTGGTGGGCGGGCGTGTATAAATGTGGCAAACCTCGGTAGAAAACCATACATTCCTCTGCACGCATACATAATTCAGGATATGCTTGATATAGGTTTTTTGATGCGGGGTGAGATAATATGGGTAAAACAGGGGGGAGGAGCTCCTTCAACTGCATGGGGCACATGGCTTAGTGCAAAAAACCCTGTGATAAGGGATGAGCACGAATATATTCTTATCTTTTCAAAGGGCTTCTTTGAGAGAAAAACTACAGGAGAAAACACCATAAGCAGAGAAGAGTTTTTGAGTTTTACGAGAAGCGTGTGGTATATGAAAAGTGAGAGCGCAAAAAGGGTGGGACACCCTGCACCTTTTCCCATTGAGCTTCCCTACAGGCTCATTCAGCTATACACCTTTAAAGGTGATGTGGTGCTTGACCCCTTCATGGGTAGTGGACAGACCGCCATAGCAAGTCTTATGTGTGAAAGGTTCTATGTGGGATATGAGATAAACCCTGACTATGTGGAGCTTGCAAAGAGGAGGATAGAAGAATACACGAGAGGAGGTTAGAGCATGATAGAGGATATTTTTAAGAGCGTCGAAGAAGACATGAAAAAGGCGGTGAGCTACTTTAAGAATGAAATAGCTGGTCTGAGAACTGGTAGGGCAAGCACCTCTCTGGTGGAGGAGCTCAAAGTTGATTATTACGGCTCAAGAGTTCCACTGAAACAGCTTGGAAGTATAAGTATAACTGATGTGAACCAGATAACCGTCCAGTTGTGGGATGCAAACGCCGTGTCAAGCGTAGAGAAAGCAATAATGGAAAGCCTCAGCCTCACTCCCCAGAGGCAGGGCAATGTGCTCAGGATAACACTTCCGCCCCTTACACAGGAGAGAAGGAAAGAGCTTGTCAAGATGCTCCATAAAATGGCGGAGGAGGCAAGGGTAGCCGTAAGGAACATAAGGAGGGATGCGAAGGATATGCTTGAAGAGCTGGAGGGAGTATCTGAGGATGAGATAAAGAGGGCTCTGGAAAAGCTACAAAAGCTCACTGACAAACACATAGATGAGATAAACCAGCTCGCAGAGGCTAAGGAAAAGGAGATAATGGGTGGATGAAGCTCTTCTCCAATACCATACTTCTTGACCAAGAAAAACACATAAACCTCAAGTGGTCATGTCTCAAAGGTGCATGCCCCCACAGCTGTTGCCTTATTCCTGATAGAACTTTTGTAGTTCTTGAGGAAGTTGTATCCCTCTCAAGACATTTTCCAGTGGTCATAAACATAGAAGTAGACCAGGAGGGCAAGGAGCAGAGGCTTTTTTGTGCATACTTCAGGCTAAAGGAAGACTGGAAGGGCTGTATATATCTAAAGGATGGTGTTGGCTGTCTTCTAGAGGAGGAAAAGCCCTACACATGCAGGCAGTATCCTTTTTTCATAAGTGGAGGCTATCTTGCCCTTGACCTTACCTGCCCTGGCTTCTCTGAACTGGAAGGAGAACCCATCTGGGAGGGTCAGCTGATAAACTCCTGCTTTGAGCAGGGTTTCTATGTTTACTCTCTCAAACTTGAGGAGGGTAAGGCTCAGACAGAGGAGTTTATCAACCTTCTTTTTGACCTTGGGCTTGTGGTGGGCGGGAGGGTTAGCTATGAGGGGGTAGAGGTCTCCTTTAACATGGTGGATGAGAAAAGACTTTTTGAACTTTCTGGGGATACCCTCAGATGGCTTTCAGAAAAGGGATATCTCAAAGTAATCTACGCCCACCTTAATTCCCTGCAGAACTGGGAGCGCCTGATAAGAAGGTATATTAACGGTTAGAAAGTATGAAGATGAGGTCTCCAATCTCATCGCCCTCTGGGGTTATGGTGCGAGCTGTTTGCCTTCCTTCAAGCCTTGCGTAATCATTGGCGCTATGTTCCAGCCTCCTTGCGAAGAGGAACCTTCTCTGCCAGTATGTTTCATCAATTCTGCTTACTGTTATACCTGTCTTTTCGCTGGCATGCACAAATCTACCATTTCCCAAATATATGCCCACATGGGATGGTCCAGGTCTGTAGGTGGTGAAAAAGAGAAGGTCTCCCGGTCTTAGCCTGTCCCGTTCTACCTGCACTCCTACCTTTGCCTGTTCCGCAGTGCTTCTTGGCAACTTTATACCGTTTACTTCAAAGACTCTCTGAACAAAGGCAGAGCAGTCCATCCTGTATAGCTCGTTGGCACCGAATTGATAGGGTCTTTCCATGTAGGTCAGAGCGGTTAGAACAATTCCATCAGCGTTTGCCAGTGAAAGTCCCACGTTCAGAAGCACTGCCCCTATTACCACCCTCATGGGGCTTCATTATACCTCCTAGCCAGGCCTTAGTCAAGTGTTTTAGAAAGCCCGGCAACCCTCTCCAGTAAAGGTCTCTGTAGCTCTTCTCCCCTGTCAGAAGTTTATAAAAACTCTTGAGAGCAAAATCCTTACCCATTCTGTAGGATATACTCTGAAAGGCATAGGCAAGCCTTGCAATCCTTCCTGCATACACGAGCTCCTGCACAAGGGGCCTCAGCCTTTTTCTGTAGGCCCCTACGGGTTCCGAAGGGTTTTCCACTATTGCCTCCGCAAGGAGCTTACCTCCCCAGAGGGCATAGTATATTCCCTCGCCAAGAAGTGGGTCAGTCATGTTTGCGGCGTCTCCCACAAGCAGTATCCTCTCTCTGCCTGCATGGAGGTCTTCATCTCTTTCCACAAAGGGTATGTGCCATCCCCTGGGATGGTGGAATTTTATACCCTTTTTTTCAGAGTAATCCTTGAGAATTCTCAGCAGGTCTTCCCTGCCGGTGCTTGCGACTCCGAGGCTTATGCCATCTCCATGAGGAAAAACCCAGAGGTATCACCTTCCCACATACCCCGTCTCAATCAGCACTTCATCTTCCATGTCCCCGTCAGTGAAGAGCTCAAGACTTCTGAAAAATTTCTTTTTTCTGTATCCCAAGAGCTTTGCCACCTTTGAATAAAAGCCATCTGCACCCACAAGAAGGTCTGCCTCAAAAGTTCCCCATGAGGTGTATACTCTGTAGCCTTCATCCTCTCTCTCAAAGCCGAGAAACTCTGCACGGAGGAGCTCCGCACCAGCCTCCAGAGCCTTTGAGACCAGGAAGTGGTCAAAGTCCCTTCTGTCCACTATGTGGGCCACAGCCCCTTCTGCCTCCGCTCTTGTCTCCTCAAGGCCCCTGAATCCAAGCCTTCCGGCTCTTATGGTGTTAAGTATCAACCTCTGGTATCCATCAGGCAGAAGTCTAATGGCTCTCGCAGAAATACAGCCTGCGCAGAGTTTGAACCTGGGGAGGTTTTCTTTCTCAATGAGAAGGACCTTCAGCCCCTTTCTGGAAAGGTGGTATGCGGAGGAGGCCCCGGCAGGACCGCCGCCTACAACTATGGCATCAAACCGCAAGTCAGAACCTCAGAAGGCTTGCTCCCCATGTGAGCCCTCCGCCCATGGCAGTCAGGAGAACAAGGTCGCCCTTCTTCAATCTTCCTTCTCTGTATGCCTCACGCAGAGCTATGGGAATGGAGGCGGCGCTTGTGTTTCCGTATTTATGTATATTGGAGTATACCTTCTCTGTGGGCACTCCCAGTCTTTCGGCAAGAGCCTGCACGATTCTTATGTTTGCCTGATGTGGCACAAGAAGGCTCACCTCTTCTATGGAAACCCCAGCCCTCTGGAGGACCTCTTCACATACCTCCGCCATGGAACGCACCGCCAGCTTAAAGAGCTCCTTTCCCTTCATCTTAATGTAGCCACACCTCTCCGCATAAAGGATTTCCCAGTAATTTCCGTCGGAACGCATCACAGAAGAGAGAAGCTCACCATCACCTTCAGAACTCAGAAGCACTGCACCTGCACCATCGCCAAAGAGAACACAGGTAGACCTGTCCGTCCAGTCCACTATCTGAGAGAGCTTTTCTGCACCCACAAGGAGTATGTGCTTTGCCTTTCCGGATGAAATCATAGAGTTTGCTATCTCAAGACCGTAGAGAAAGCCACTGCAGGCTGCAGATATATCAAAGGCGTAAGCCCTGCTAGCTCCGAGCCTTGCCTGCAGGAGACAGGCGCTGGCGGGAAAGCCAAGGTCAGGCGTGAGGGTTGCAAGAATTATTACATCAAGCTCCTCTGGATTTACACCGGCTTCTTCAAGTGCCTGAAGGCTTGCCCTGTAAGCCATTTCAGTCAGGGTCTCGGACTTTGCTATTCTCCTTTCTTTTATGCCAGTCCTTGTGGTTATCCAGTCGTCGGAGGTGTCCACAAGCTTTTCAAGGTCAAAGTTGGTCAGCACTTCCTGAGGCGTATAGTCGCCCATACCCTTTATAGTCAATCCCATCAGACTTTTACCTCTTGTGGGAGTAAATTTTTCAGGTTCTCTGAAAGCCTTTCGTTGAAGTGATGTGTCAGAAATTCGTTTGCAACCCTTATGGCGTTTCTTATGGCCTTTGCGTTTGCCCTTCCGTGGGTTATTATGACTGGCTTTTTAGCCCCCAGGAGGGGTATGCCTCCATACTCCGCGAAGTCTGCCTTTTTCCTGAAGTTGTTGAGAGCAGGCTTCATAAGCACTGCTCCCAGCTTTGCCAGGAGGCTTTTCTGCACCTCTTCCTTTATCATCTGAAGCACTGCAAAACCAAGGCTCTCACTTGCCTTGAGTATAACATTACCCACAAAGCCGTCGCACACTATCACATCAAAGGTGCCTGCGTATATGTCCCTGCCTTCTGCATTGCCCAGAAAGTTAAGTCTGCTCGCCTTCAGAAGGGGGTATGTTTCCTTTACCAGCTCATTGCCCTTGCCCTCTTCTTCTCCTATGCTGAGAATACCCACCCTGGGGTTTTTTATACCAAGTATCTCCTCGGCGTAGGTGTGTCCTATGACTGCAAAGTGGAGAAGATGCTTTGGCTTGCAATCCACATTAGCACCCACGTCAATAAGGACCGTTTTCCCCTTAGGGTTCGGAAGGGCAACCCCTATGGCAGGACGCTCCAGTTCCTCAATAGAACCAATAACGAACTTACCTACAGTAAGAACTGCACCTGTATTTCCTGCTGATACAAGCCCATCCGCAAGACCCTCTCTTACCAGCTTACCGGCCACAAAGAGAGAAGAGAGCTTCTTTTTAAGCACATTGGAGGGTGGTTCATGCATCTGCACCAAATCAGGTGCATGCACTATCTCAAGACTATCAAACTTTTCCCTCTCGAGCACACGCCTTATTTTCTCCTCATCACCCACAAGCACACTTTCAAGGCCCAGCTCTCTGTATGCAAGAATACAGCCTTTTACTATCTCCTCTGGGGCATAGTCCCCCCCCATACAGTCAACCGCTATTCTTGTCATGAAGTCTTGAGAACTTCTCTACCCTTGTAGTATCCGCAGTAAGGGCATGCTCTGTGGGGCATCATTAGCTCACCGCAGTTGGGGCAGTTTGCGAGCGACCCACTCTTCAACTTAGAGAAGAAATTCTGGGCCCTTCTCTGGTCTCTTCTCCATTTTGAAGTCTTTCTCTTTGGAACCGCCATTTCACAGCCTCCGTAAGGTATAGTGAAGATTGTATTATAACATATTGCTCTTCTTAAGAAGGTCACCGAGCGTTGTAACTCTGCTTTCAAGCTGTTCCTGAAAACCGGCCATGCAGTCGGGGCTGCACAAGGGCTTTGTGGGTATACTGAGGATTATCTGCTCCCTGAGTAGCTGTGTAAGGTCAAAGGCCTCCTCATCTTCAAAAAAGGATACTTCAAGCTCTGAGGGCTTCAGATAAAGCACATCTCTGGTGGGATATGGCTCTATTCTTATAGACTCACTTCTGCCAATATCCTTTTGGTATATGGTAAGGCACCGGCTGCACTCAAGCACCACATATCCTTCAATCTCCATGTATACCCTGTATCCACCCCTTTCCTTTGTTATTTCCACGTACAGGCTAATGGGCTCCCTTATCTCGCCGAGGTCCGGAGGCAGTTTTATATCCTCAGGTTTGAAAAGGTAGCTCTGCGAAAACCTGTTCCTGGTCTTGAATATTTCCTTTAAGTTCAGCTTTACCATAATGGTTTAAAATATTTCAGACCTGTGAAGATTTCAAGGAGGTAGGTATGAGGCTTGTAGCCGTAGGAGGAGGAACGGGGCTTTCCACCCTTCTGAGAGGTCTCAAGGAAAAGGTGGGCAGGGAAATAGAGGACCTTTCCGCCATAGTTACTGTGGCAGACAGCGGTGGGAGCACCGGAAGGCTCAGAAAACTCTACAACGTGCCAGCTCCTGGGGACATAAGAAACTGTATAGTGGCTCTGTCAGAAAGTGAAGAGATAATAAGGGAACTTTTTCAGTTTAGGTTCAGGGGTGGAGAGCTTGATGGACATGCCTTTGGAAACCTTTTTCTTGTTGCCCTCACAGAGATAACGGGCAGTTTTATGCATGCGGTAAACATAGCCTCTCAGATACTCAGGACTAGGGGAGAGATAATACCCGCAACCCTTGAAAGCGTTCAGCTCTGTGCAGAGTTTAGCGACGGCAGAATGCTCTGTGGTGAGGAAGAAATAACCGAATATGGAAAGTCCGATGGCGTCAGGCTCAAAAAGATATGGATAGAGCCTCAGGGTGTAAAGGCTCCCATAGATGCAGTAGCAAAAATAGAATCTGCTGACATGGTGGTCTTTGGTCCGGGGAGCCTTTATACCAGCATAATCCCCAACCTGCTCATATCTGATATAAGAGAGGCAGTCCTTCATTCTCCTGCTCTAAAGGTCTTTGTGGTCAACGCCATGACCCAGCCCGGTGAAACGGACGGCTTTACTGCCTATGACCACATAAGGGCCTTTAGAGAATACACAGGCATTGAGAAGGTAGATGTGGCCTTGGTAAACACCAAGATGCCTTCTGACCAGGTGCTGAGAAGATACATGGCACAGAGGCAGGAGCCTGTTATTCCAGACATAGCGAGGATAGCAAGGGAGGGAATAGAGGTCTATGCGGAAGACCTTATAGGTGAGAAGGAGGACTTTGTCAGGCATGACCCCAAAAGGCTTGCCGACCTAATAGTGGAAGTATACAGAAAGCATGGCGTATTTTCTTAGCTTTGATACCTCAAAGCTTCCCCCTGAGACTGCCTCTGTGGTGGTATGCGGGAGTGGCATAGGAGGGCTCACAACCGCCATAGTGCTCAAAGAGCTTGGCGTTGAGCCCCTGATTCTCACAAGGGGCATAGGAAACACTTACTACTCTCAGGGGGGCATAGCATGTGCCGTGCACCCGCAGGACAGCCCATACCTTCACATGCTTGATACCCAGAGGGCGGGCAGAGGCCTTTGCAGGGAGGATACGCTCAGGGTTCTCGTAGATGAGGGTATTCAAAGGCTTGCAGACCTCAGAAGATGGGGTGTTACCTTTGACGAGGATACCACCATAGAGGGTGGACACTCCTTCCCGAGGGTCTACAAAGTTAAAGACTATACAGGAAAGGCCATATACGATGCTCTCCTGAAGAAGGTCAGGGATATGGGCATAAGGGTTATCATGGGTGAGCTTCAAGAGGTTCTGGGTGAGGATAAGGTGGAGGGGATTCTTTACTATGAGGGGAATTTAAAGCTCATAAAGACATCCGCCCTAGTTCTGGCAACAGGCGGTGCAGCCAGCATGTTTCTGCATACTTCAAACCCCGTGAAAGTAAGGGGTGATGCAATGGGGATTGCCCTTAGGAAAGGGTTAACACTCCTGAACGCCGAGTTTGTTCAGTTCCATCCTACTGTAGTAAGGAACACAAACATACTCATATCTGAGGCGGTAAGGGGTGAGGGTGCTGTGCTTGTGGACCAGAAGGGAGAAAGGTTCGTTGATGAACTCCAGCCCAGAGACGTGGTGGCGAGGGCAATATACAGGAAGCTCAGAGAGGGGGATGAGGTGTTCCTTGATATGAGACCATTGAAGGAAAGGGGCATGAACCTGTCCCAGAGGTTTCCTACCATATATTCAATGCTGAAAGAGAGGGGCTATGACCCGGACATCCAGCCCATACCCATAACGCCGGCTGCTCACTACTTTATAGGTGGTATAGAAGTGGACTCTTATGGAAGAACCACTTTCCCCGGACTTTACGCGGTGGGTGAATGTGCCTGCACCGGTGTTCATGGAGCTAACAGGCTTGCTTCTAACTCTCTTCTTGAGGGTGTGGTCTTCGGATACAGAACCGCCTACAGAGTATTCCACGACCTTGAATTTCTAAAACCCTCTTATGCAGATTTCACCTCTCAGAAGGAAGGGAGGCAGAAACCCCCATACAACTTTGAAGAGCTCAGAAGGCTCATTTGGGAGAGCTGTGGTCTTGAGAGAGAGGAGGGAAGCCTCAGGGAGGCAATAGAAAAACTCAGAACATGGCTGGAGGGCTGGAAAAACTGGGAAAGGAGCGTGGAAAACAGACAGCTCCTTGACATAAGCCTTGTGGCCCTTGCAACCCTCAACTCAGCCCTGTGGAGAGAAGAGAGCAGAGGCGTGCATTACAGGAGAGACTTTCCTGGTGAGAGGGAAGAGTTTAGAAGGGATAGCTTTTACAGGCTGGATGTTGAGCTATAATTTAAAATCATGGCGGTGAGCTACGAGGTCTACAGGATCCTTGAAGAGGAACTGGGAAAGGAAAAGGCAGACAAAGTTGTAAAGGTGCTTGAGGAAAGTCTGAAGGTCATTGAGGAGAAGGTAAAGGAGCAAAAACCTCTCCTAAAAGCAGAGATAAAGGATGAACTCAAAAAGGAACTTGTTACTAAAGAAGAGTTTTACGGAGAGATGAGGTCTTTAAGACTGGAGCTGGAGAAAATAATAGATAAGGTGGAGGCAGATTTAACAAATAGGATAAACAAAGTGGAATCTGACCTTGGGCGGAGAATAGACAGAGTGGAACTTCTCCTCAAAGTCCTTATAGGTCTTGTGGTGGTCGGTTTAACACTTCTTAACCCTGCCTTTGTAGAGCTTCTCAAGACAGTTTTTGCTCTAAAGTAATGCTATAATAAAAGTTCTATGGAAGAAAAGCTCAGGAAATACCACAGGGAAACAGGCACAAGGGAGCTGAGAAGCCTTCTTGAAGAAAAGCTCAGGCGCGTGCCACCAACCATGGAATATGTGAGAAACCTCATACTTGATGCAAAACTCCTTTTCAGGATTCTCTCCGATGAGGAGTTTGACCTTAAAGAAGAAGCAAGGAAAGATTTTATTGCTGCACTGCTCTATTTTATAGAGGACAGAGACTCTATAAGGGACAGAATACCCTTCCTGGGATACTGGGATGACTACAAGCTCATCAGGTATGTAAAGAACAAGCACAGAGAAGAGATAGAAAGATACTTCTCAGAAGTCAGGCACTTTATAGCCAACTACTTCTGATGTTGTGGTTTCTCTCCTACAGGATATTTCAGGCATTCCTTACCCTGCTGGGTGTTACCTTTCTGTCTTTTCTTATCATCAAGCTGGCACCCGGAGATTACCTTGACCAGCTAAAGCTAAACCCTCAAATATCCCCCGAGACCATAGAAGCCCTGAAAAGGCAGTATGGACTTGACCAGAATGTCTTCATGCAATACATAAAGTGGCTCATATCCGCCCTGAAGTTTGACCTTGGATACAGCTTTCAGTACCACGCTCCCGTAAGCCAGCTAATAGGTGAAAGGGTATGGAACACTCTTCTGCTAACGGTAACTTCCACCATTTTCTCCTGGCTAATCGCTGTCCCCCTCGGTATGCTGGCCGGGCTAAGAGAGGGAAAGCTCTCTGACAGGATAATAAGGGCTTACAGTTATACCTTCATGTCCCTTCCTTCCTTTTTCCTTGCCTTCATTGTTCTTGTAATAGTATCCAAGACAGGACAATTACCCGTGGGTGGTCCCTACAGCCCTGACTTTCACAAGCTAAGTCTCTGGGGGAAGGTGGTTGACCTGGCTTCTCATATGTTTGTGCCTGTTCTAACCCTGACCCTTGTGTCTTCAGCCGGGCTTGTAAGGCTCATGAGAAGCAGTGTAATAGAGATAAAGAACAGCCCCATGGTGGTTATGCTCAGAGCAAAAGCTGTTTCCCAGTGGACTATCACAAAGCATATTTTCAAGAATGCCATGAATCCCTTTACCACTCTCATAGGTTACGAAGTGGCAGGACTTCTCTCGGGCGCAGCTCTGATTGAAATAATAGTTGGCTGGCCTGGGCTTGGAACTCTTATGCTGGATGCAGTGCTTTCTCAGGACCTTTTCCTTGTTATGGGTGGGCTATACATTGGCACTATAATGTTGCTTATAGGAAACCTTATTGCGGATATACTTCTTGCTATCATAGACCCGAGGGTAAGGGAGAGGGAGATAATAAAGTAAGGAGGTTTTGACATGCCAAAGGTAGCCATAATCCTTGCAGAAGGCTTTGAAGAAGTGGAAGCGGTTGCACCCATTGACGTGCTCAGGCGTGCAGGCGTGGAAGTGATAATTGCGGGACTCACACCCGAGCCAGTGCCCAGTGCAAGAAACATAAAAATAGTTCCCGACACAACCGTTGACAGCCTCAACCCTGATGAACTTGACCTAATCATACTCCCCGGCGGTGCGGGTGGTGTGGAAAGGCTCAAGCAGGACCAGAGGGTAGAAAAGCTCATAAAAAATATGCAGGAGAAAAAAAAGCTGATAGGTGCCATATGTGCAGCACCCACCGCGCTGGCAAAGTTTGGCGTGCTGGAAGGGAAAAGGGCTACCGTCTATCCCTCCCTTGTTGAAGAGATAAAGCCAGCTCACTTCGTAGACAGGTCAGTGGTGGAGGATGAAAACATAGTTACCAGTCAGGGACCTGGCACTGCCCTTGAGTTTGGTCTGAAGCTTGCCGAGAGGCTTGTTGGGAAAGAAAAGGCCAGGGAAGTAGCCAGGAGGATGCTGGTAGCCTACGAATGATACAGGTAAGGGTGGAGCCTGGCGTTGAGGAGAGGATAAAGGGCTTTTTCCCTTGGGTTTACAGACCTGAGATAATAGGATATTCCAAGAAGCCAGAGAAAGGGGACCTTGTGGTGGTCAGAGACTATGCAGGCAGGTTCCTTGGCTATGGCTACATAAATCCCTCTGCCAACATAAGTGTAAGGATACTCTCCTTTGACAAGGAGGAGCCGATAAATGAAGAACTTATAAAGAAAAGGCTCCAGCAGGCTCTTGAATACAGGAAAAGACTTTACCTGGACAGCAATGCCTTCAGGCTCGTTCATTCAGAAGGCGACCTCCTCCCGGGGCTTGTGGTGGACGTATACGGAGAGTATGTGGTGGTGGAGTTTACCACCTACGGTATGAACAGGCTGAGAGAGTGGGTAATCCCCGCCCTTTTGGAGCTTCTCAGCCCAAAAGGTATATATGAAAAGGTGAGCGATTATGTGGCTTCGGTAGAGGGCTTCAGGGAAAGAGGCGGTGTTATATACGGCCATGTGCCGGAGGAGGTAGTCATATGGGAGCATGACCTGAAGTTCATAGTAAACATACCGCAGGGGCAGAAAACGGGCTTTTTCCTTGACCAGAGGTGGGCAAGAAGGCTCATAAGAAACTTCGTCCGTCCTGGGGACGAATGTCTTGATGTTTTCTGCCATACAGGTGGTTTCGCCCTCAGCATGAAGAAGGCAGGCGCAGAGAAGGTGACAGGGGTAGACCTTTCTCCTCTTGCCCTTGAGGTCGCCAGAAGAAACGCAGAACTCAACGCACTTGAAGGGATAGAGTGGGTAGAGGCTAACGCCTTTGACCTGCTCAGAAAATTCCATCAGGAGGGTAGAAGGTTTGACCTTGTGGTGATAGACCCCCCTTCCTTTGCAAAAAACAGGGCCTCAGTTCCCAATGCCCTCAGGGGCTACAAGGAGCTTCTGGTCAGAGGTCTGCATATCACAAAGCCTGGCGGATACCTTGCCATATACTCCTGCTCTTTTCATATAACAAGAGAGCATTTGCTGGAGGTCCTTCTATCTGCCGGGAAGGATACAAAGAGGCAGCTCAGGATAGTGGCTGAGAGCTTTCAGGACCTTGACCATCCCTGGATTCTTCAGATGCCAAACACCCTTTACCTGAAGGGAATATATGCGGAGGTGCTATGATGGACCTAAACCAGGCCCTCATCATGGGAGCGGTAGAGGGGCTAACAGAGTTTCTCCCCGTGTCTTCCACCGGACATCTAATACTTACGGCCCACCTCCTTGGAGTGCCCCACAACACCTTTACCAAGAGCTTTGAAATTTCCATACAACTGGGTTCCATACTGGCTGTTGTCTTTATCTACTGGAGAAGGTTTGTATCAGATTTCGAGCTGTGGAAAAGGATAGCCCTTGCCTTTCTACCCACGGGAATCCTGGGCTTTACCCTTTACAGGTTCATAAAAGAACAGCTGATAGGAAACGATGTGGTGGTTGTTGTGGCCCTTGTTCTTGGTGGAATTTTTCTCCTCTTTGCAGACAGGCTCTGTGAGAACTTCTGCACCCTTCAGGATGCCAGAGAGCTCAGCTATAGGAGAGCCATCGCCATAGGCTTTTTCCAGAGCCTTGCCATGGTGCCTGGAGTTTCGCGTTCTGCCTCAACCATAATCGGCGGTATGTTCATGGGACTTAACAGAAAAGCCTCTGCCGAGTTTTCCTTTCTCCTGGCAGCACCCACCATGCTCATAGCAACCGCCTACGACCTTTTTAAATCCCACTCAGAGTTTCACTCTCAGGACTGGCTTGTGCTCTCTGCAGGCTTTTTAACCGCTTTTGTTTTTGCCCTGCTGAGCGTCAAAGCTCTTCTTGCCTTCCTCTCAAGACATTCCTTTGTTCCTTTCGGTATTTACAGAATAGGGATAGGTCTGGCTTACGCCTACTTTTTTCTGCTATAATCTATGTGATGAAGCTCATAGCAGCAAACTGGAAGATGAACCTCACACCCTCTCAAACAGGGGAGTATCTAAAGAAGTTCATCCCCCTCGTTGAAGACATAAAAGACAGGGAGATACTTATCTGTCCATCTTTTACTTCCCTCTGCGTGGCGCAGGATATGCTCAGAGAAACCCACATAAAGCTCGGCGCCCAGAACTGCTATTATGAGCCTAAGGGTGCCTTTACAGGTGAGGTCTCTCTTGATATGCTTAGGGAACTTGGAGTCTCCTATGTTATAGTGGGACATTCAGAGAGAAGGTGGATATTTGGAGAGTCTGACGAGCTTATAAACAGAAAGCTGACTGCCTGCCTGAAGGCAGGCATAAGGCCTGTGCTTTGTGTCGGTGAAAGGCTTGAAGAGAGAGAGGCAGGGCTTACCTTCAAGGTGGTGGAGGCTCAGGTCAGGCTTGCCCTTTCTGGCCTTGAGGGCTACACGGACAGCATAGATATAGCCTACGAGCCCGTGTGGGCAATAGGCACGGGAAACCCCGCTACCCCGGAGGATGCACAGCTGGTTCATGCCTTTATAAAAGACCTGCTCTATCAGATAAACCCCCAGCATTCTGACAGGGCAAGGGTTCTCTACGGCGGTAGCGTCAACCCCAAAAACTCAGTGGACTTTATGAAAATGAAGGATGTGGATGGACTGCTTGTGGGTGGTGCCAGTTTAGACCCTGAAGCCTTTTCCCAAATCGTAAAGTGCTTTTAAAGCCACAAGAGGTATGGGCACGTATATGAGGTATGTGAGGTAAAGGTTCAGGTCCGTATTCTCTATGATGGACCTCATGGCATTTATAAAAAACCAGTGAGAGGAGAAAGACAGAAGGAGGGCAAAGAGCCCAAGCCTTAGCTGTCGCCATCTTATATAAACCCAGCCAACTATAAGACTCATAGAGAGGGGAAGCAAGGAAGTGAGCACCCTTTTTGCCAGTTCGTAGGCATACTGTCTGTAGTTAATGCCTATTTTCTCGCCTAGAAGGCTCAGGATAAAAACATCCCCTATGGAAAGGTGTTCTGGCTTTTCAGCGAGTGGCCTTATCTGGGAAAGCTCAAGAAAGTCAGTGGTAAACTTTTGAACCTTCTCCTCTCCAGTGGCAAGGTCCCTAAGGCTCGCCTGAGAAAACTCCAGTCTTTTACCTTCCCATCTTCCTGCGCTGGCAGTAACCATCTGCCTTATGGACCCTTCCCTAACCTTGAGGAGATAGAACCCGTGCACCTTACCCGTGGAAAGGTCCACAAGTTCAAAGTTGTAAAAGTTTACCCCTCCCTTCTCTTCTTCTGTAAGCCATAGATTTCTAACTATTCCGCTTTCCGTTTCTTTTGCCTTCCTGTATTCCTTCTCTATGCTGAAGAGCTTTCTCTGACTTTCCGGGTATAGCTGAAAACTGCCCAGAAGGTTAAGAAATGAAAGAAAAAGGGAAAAAAGCAGAACCCAGAGAAAAAATCTCAGAGGTGAGATACCAAAGCTCTGCAGGAGAAGGTCTATTTTCTTCTGAAAAAGTCTTCTGAAAGCCACAAGCAGCGCAAGGGCATTCACAAAAGCGCCTGAATAGAAGAAGGCCGTAGGCAAAAAGTTAAGCGTATAAGTGAGAAGAACATCGGGGCTTTTGTCCTTGAAAAGGAGCAGAACCTCACCTACAAGATAGACGTAGAGTATACCCATGAGAACCATAAGAAGGAGCAGAAAGGTCTTCATGTGGTTGAGAAGAATGTATCTGTTGAGCATAGGCTAAAATTTTAATATGAGAACACCCCTCTACTCTCAGCACAGAGCCCTTGGTGCAAGGTTTTTCCAGTTTGCAGGATGGGAGATGCCCCTGGAATACACCTCAATAGCAGAAGAGGCAAGAGCTGTCAGAAACTCCTGTGGTCTTTTTGACATATCCCATATGGGAAGGCTGTTGATTTTTGATGGCTTTGACAAGTTGCAGTATCTGACTTCCAGAAACATAGAAGGGTTAAAGGTTGGAAAGGTTCATTACAATCTCTTTCTCAATCCTGAGGGTGGAATAAAGGAGGATATAACCTTCTACAGGCTCTCCGAAGAGGAGTTTTTTATGTGTGTAAATGCAGGCAACAGAGAGAAGGTGGTGGCATGGTTGAAAGAAAATGGTCTTTCTGTAAAGGATATGAGCAAAGAGTGGGTGCAGTTTGCCCTTCAGGGACCTGAGGCAGTTTCACTGCTGGACAGATACTTTCCCGTGAAGGACATGAAATACTACAGCTTTCAGCTTTTTGGAAACACCCTAGTATCACGCACGGGCTACACGGGAGAGGACGGTTTTGAAGTCTATGCACCCCTGAAGGAGGGGGTAGAGCTCTTCATGGAGATATCTATGGAATGCATGCCCTGCGGGCTGGGTGCAAGGGATGTTTTGAGAATAGAGGCGGGTATGCCCCTTTACGGGCACGAGATTTCTGAGGATATAAGCCCCTTTGAGGCGAACCTTGACAGGTATGTGAGCCTGAATAAGGACTTCATCGGAAAAGAGGCACTTCTCGGAAGGAGGGTGGAAAGGAGGCTCTTTGGTCTTGAAATTCTTCAGAGAGGTGTCCCAAGGGAAGGATACAAAATTTTCTACCAAGACAGGGAAATAGGTTATGTGAGCAGTGGCACCTTCTCCCCAAATCTTCAGAAAGGCATAGCCCTGTGCTTTGTGTCTGTGGACTTCAGGATTGAAGGTCTTGAGGTCCATGTGCAGGTTAGAAACAGAAGGCTACCTGCAAGGCTCAGGAGCTACCCCTTCCTTAAGAAGGCATGAATATAGCTCCTTCAGATTCTCATAGCACTTCTCCAAGTCATTACAATCAAGCCTGAAAAGGGTATTTTTGTGAAGTTTGTAAGTTCTGTCGTAGTATTCCCTTATGAGAAACTCTGCAAGGTCTTCTGCCATATTTTTTTCCAGTATCTCGAGAGCTATTGAGTATTTACCCTCTCCAAGGTATTTCCTTATCTTGAGAAGAGACCTTCTTGCCTCTTCCTGCCAACCATCAAAGCCGGTATACTCCTCCACAAGGGTTTTAACTCTCCTTTCATGTGAGGCATGAACCTCTACGTATATGCCCTCTTCCTTCTTCTTCCAGAAAGCCTGTGGAAGATGTATGTTGCCTATTACTCTGCTCTCATCCTCGGTGAAGATGAGGTCTGAGCTAATCTTGCGAAGGCTCTCATAAAGCAGGGCATCAAACATCTTCTGACTGACCCTTTCTCCTATGCCCACCCTTCCGAAGGCTGAGCCTCTGTCTTTTGCAAGCCCTTCAAGGTCAATAACAGGGTAGCCATCCTTTTTCAGTCTTCTCAACAGGAGCGTTTTCCCCACCCCTGTCCTGCCAGTAAGCACCACAAACTTCTTGTTTTCTAACAGCCTTTCCATATCCCTCAGTATAAACTCCCTGTATGCCCTGTAGCCTCCTGCCAGCCTGAGAACTTCCAGGCCCACTGAGCTGAGAAACCTGCAAAGCTCCTGACTTCTCAATCCACCCCTCCAGCAGTAGACCACCACATGCCCGTGCCTTTCCTTTAGTTCCCTGAACCTTCTTAATAGAACTTCCAGCTTTGAGCCTGCTATCTCATATCCAAGATTTTTAGCCTTCTCCACCCCTTCACTTCTGTATACGAGCCCTATGAGCTTTTTTTCTTCATCTTCAAAGAGGGGCAGGTTAACAGCACCCGGTATGTGAAACTCCTCATACTCAGAGGGACTTCTTATGTCCACAAGCACTCTATCTTCAAGGCTGTATATCTGCTCCGGCTTAATGTCCATGTCTTAATAATTTAACGCAGCCGAAAGAGAGTGTTTGAGTTTTTCAAGTCTTATGGTCCTTCCCCTAAGCCTGTATTCTGCAATAAGAATGCCCATATGCTCCCCGCACGTGACGGAGTATTCAGGGTCCCTGGTTTTTGTGAGCAACCTGAGAGGCTCACCCTTCCATATGCCCAGGTATAGACACACTGACTTTTCTTCCTGGCATTGGCAAGCTATGGAGCTTCTCATGCTTACATATCCTGCCATACTCTCTGCTATCCTCTTCCTTGAGCTCTCCCTATTCTCTGCGTAGGGAAAGAAGAAAATTCCATAAAGAAGCCTGAGAAGTATTACAGAGACCAGAGTAAAGAGCAGAAGTCTTTTAAATAGCTCAGAGCTGAGTGCCCTGTATGTGTAGTAGGAAAAAATTATTGCCAGAAGCGGATAAAGGGGCATTATGTATCTTCCTGAAGAGTCGGATATCCAGTATGGAAGGTAGTTAAGCAAGAAAAGGAGGGTGAGAAGCTGGATCTGAGAGGGAAAGGTGAGCTCCTTTCTGCCATACCACAGGGAAAGCAAGAACAGAAGGCTCCACGGAAGAAGGTCTTTGAAGTTTATCAGGGGGTAGAAAAGCATGTGGCTTAGCCGTGAAAACTCACCCCCCACTCTGCTAAAGCTCTCCCTCCAGAGGCTTTTTATGTATTCCACTGGCTCTGCAAGCTGAACCAGCCAGAGGGCGGGGACTATCAGAGAGAAAAGATATATGGCTATTGCCCCCTTTCCCATCAAGTATCTTATATCCCTGCGGTAGAGAGCAAAGGATATCATGGATATACCCATAAAGGCGTAGGCGGGCAGCCCCTTTAACATAAAGGAGATACCAAAAACAAGACCTGCAGAAAGGGCAAACATAAAGGAAGCCCTTTCCCACCACAGGTAGAGAAAAAACATGCCGAGAAAAACAAAAAGGCTGAAGGTAATGTCAATCTCCGCAAGATATCCGTAAAAGAAAAGAATGTTTCCAGAGGTCAGTAATATGAGGGAAGAGAGAAGGGAAAGCCTTATGTTTTTGAAAAGGTAGTAGGAAAAAACCCCCACAAGCAGCGTTAAGAGAGTGAGGGAGGTAAGGCTTACAGCTCTAGCTGTCAGCTCACTCCAGGGGATTATATGGGAGTAAAGAACTATAAGCCAGTTAAAAAGAGGGGGCTTGTTAAAGTAAGGCTCGCCAAAAAGTGTAGGCTGAAGGTAATGTCCGGAATGCCACATCTCAAAGGCAATCTGCGTGCGTAGAGACTCTTCGTTCTTAAAGGTATATCTGTGGAGGTTTGGCAGAAGGCTCAGGAGAGCAAGCAGGATAAAGACTAAAAACATGGCTTATAATTATACTCATGGGATATAGGGTAGCTGTAGTTGGTGCCACGGGTGAGGTAGGAAGGGCTTTTCTCAGGGTTCTGGAAGAGCGGGACTTTCCGGTGGATGAGCTCCTGCTCTTTGCCTCAGAAAGGTCTGAAGGGCTTGAGCTAAGCTTCAGGGGTGAAAAGCTCAAGGTTCAGGCTCTAAACAAAAGGTCAGACTTCAGAGGGATAGATATAGCCCTTTTCTCTGCTGGCTCTTCCATAAGCAGGGAGTATGCTCCGAGGTTTGCCTCCGACGGTGCTGTGGTCATAGACAACTCTTCCGCATGGAGGCTTGAGCCGGATGTGCCCCTTGTGGTGCCAGAGGTAAACCCTGATGACATAAAGGAGCACAGGGGTATAATAGCCAACCCCAACTGCTCCACCATACAGATGCTGGTTGCCCTCAAGCCCATATACGATGTGGCAGGCATTGAGGCTATTGTGGTCTCCACCTATCAGTCTGTGTCCGGTGCAGGTGCAAAGGCAATAAGGGAGCTTCAGGAACAGACCAGAGCATGGTGTGAAGGCAGAGAACTCCCCCCAGCAAAGGCACTGCCCAAGAGAATCGCCTTCAACGTGGTGCCCCAGATAGACCTCTTTACGGAAAACGGATACACGAAGGAAGAGCTCAAGATGCTCAACGAAACCAGAAAGATACTCCATGACCCTCATATAAGGGTATCCGCAACCTGCGTGAGGGTTCCAGTCCTTTACGGACACTCTGAGGCTGTAAGCCTTAAGCTGAAGTCCGAGCTTTCTCCAGAGGCTGCGAGGGAAATTCTCAGAGGGGCTAAGGGGGTAGTGCTCATGGACAGCCCCGAGAAGGGTGAATACCCCTTACCGGTTGATGTGGCAGGAAGGGATGAAGTCTTTGTGGGAAGAATAAGAAAGGACATGGTCTTTGAACCAGGACTTTCCCTATGGGTTGTGGCGGACAACATACGAAAGGGTGCGGCTACCAACGCGGTTCAGATAGCAGAACTTCTCACCCAGTATGCAATGGTGTGAGCATGCTCAGGATTAAGGGCTCCGCACTGCAGAAGATAATAGCACAGGCGGAGAGGGACTATCCCTATGAGACGTGTGGGCTTCTTCTTGGTAAGGTGGAGGGGGATATGCGAACTGTCTTCGGTGCCTTTGAAACACCCAACGCAAACCCTGACAGGAAGGAAGACCGATATGAGATAGCACCCCAGGACTACCTGAAGGCGGAGAAAAAGGCAAGAGAGTTCGGACTTGAGATAGTTGGCGTTTACCATTCCCATCCGGACCATCCAGACAGGCCCTCTCAGTTTGATGAAGAGAGGGCTTTTGAGGGCTTTTCATACATAATACTCTCTGTGAGCAAGGGCAAGGTGGTTTCTTACAGAAGCTGGGAAATGCTTGACGGAAAGTTCAGGGAAGAAGAGATTTTCATATTCGGATGAAGCCCAGAGTCAGAGCACTGGAAGTTGTTCCCCATGATGGAGCTTTCTGGCTGAGAGACCCGCTGGGTATATCCGGAGGTCTTCTTGTATCTTACCATGCCCTGCTTCTGCTTTCCCTAATGGATGGCTCAAGGGAGCTTGCAGACATAAGGGCTGAGTTTTTCAGGCAGACGGGCGTGCTCATCAGCGAGCAGGAGCTTCTTGAGTTTATACAGACTCTCGAAAGAAGTCTACTTCTGGATGGGGTTGGATTCAGGAGGGCTGTTGATTCTCTTCGTAGGGAGATTTTCGGGAGAGGTATAAGGCCAATGTCCCATGTGGGCGAGGTCTACCCTGCAGATATGGAAGAGTGCAGAGGGTTTCTAACGGGAGGAGAAAGGGAAAAGAGGGAAATGCTGGGTCTTATGGCGCCTCATATGGACATAAGAGTTGCAAAGGAAACTTACTGGGAAGCTTACGGAAGGATCAGGGCTGATAAGAGACTGGTGATAATACTGGGTGTATCTCACTACTGGCACGAGATGCCCTTCTCTGCGCTGCCTTTACATATGGAGACCCCTTTCGGACTTCTCCATACGAGAAAAGACCTCATTGAAAAACTGCAGAAATTTTACAACTTTGACATAACCTATGACCTTCTCTCTTACAGGCAGGAACACTCCATAGAGTTTGCATCAGTTTATGTAAAGATGCTCCTTCCAGAGGCAGAGGCGTTAGCCCTGATTATCTCCTACGGTGAAAAGGAATTTTTGAAGGGGCTTGCAGAAAACCTCCTCAGGATAGTAGACAGAGAACTTCCACATACGCTCATTATCTCAAGCGTTGACCTGAGCCACGTGGGAAGAAAGTTTGGAGACCCAGAGAGCTATGACCCCTCCTTCAGGGACAGGGAATACCTTGGACTTTTGCAGGATATCAGGGCTGAGGATGCCTTTGAACTGCTCAAGAGCACCAACAACCCCACTCGTATAGACGGACATTATGCAAACCTGGTTTTTTCACACATGCTCAGAAAAGCAGGGCTTCAGAAGGGTGAGCTTTTTGACTACAGGGCATACTACGAAGAGCCCACAGATTCCATAGTTTCCTATGCCAGTATGGGTTTTTAGAACTTCAGATACTCGGTTTTCAAGTCCACTATGAATTCAGGGTAGTGTCTTTCAAGAAGCTTCTTTACTCCCATAAGAGTATCCTCCGCTATAGACCTTTCAAAGGCAAGGCATGCAAAGGCAAGACTTGACCTCTGCCAGAGGTCATGATGGTCCACCTCTGCAACGGATACGTTAAAAGAAGACCTGACCCTGTCCTTTATGGACCTGAGGTGATGCCTTTTCTCCTTGAGAGACCCATTTTCAGGGAAGAAGAGCTCTACCCTCAGCAAACCAAGCACCATGCCTATGCTAATATTATAATAACTCTACCGTGTTCTGGCTACTGCTTTTTTTTATGCTCTTTCAGGTATACGCTCAAGAATGTCCACTGCTAAGGGTGAGGTATCTTGCTCTCAAGGAGGACATGATATACGAGGACCTGATGCGAGAAGCAGAAAGCCTGATAAACGCGGCTTGCGAAAGAGGGGACAGAAAAGCCGGAAGGTCTGCGGACAAGATACTGCAGGCTCTTGAAAACATAAGGTTCCCTGAGGGCTTTGGAAAAGACAGAGTGGTTGCCAGCAAGAGACTGAGGAGAGCATCTTTGCTTCTAAACGAAACTGGAAAGTATTCAAAAAAGCATCCTCAGTTATACGCCTACCAGCTCCTTTTCTATCAGGTTGCAAGAGAGAATTACAGGGTGGGAGACTACGAGTATGCGTTAAAATACTCAGTAGCATCTTATAATCTGGGAAGGGCCATACTGGAGCTGAGATGACCTTCAGGGAAGGCGACTATGTTCTACTTGTTCACGAAGAGAGGAGGTATCTGAGACTTCTCACAAAGGGCTTAAGTCTGAGCTTCAGGGAAAAGAGCGTGAGATTTGAAGACCTTCTGGGAAAGAGCCCAGGTGAGGTAGTTAACGGCTTCTGCCTTCTTGCCCCTACTCTTGAGGACATAATACTTCTTGGCTTTCAGAGAAAAACTCAGATAGTGTATCCCAAGGACAGCTTTTACATAGCCTTCAGGCTAGGACTCTCAGAGGAGAAGAGACTTCTTGAGTTTGGCGTGGGAAGTGGTGCATCTACTGCGGTCTTTTCTCAGCTTGCCGGTGAGGTATGGGCTTATGAGGTAAGGGAGGACTTTTACAGGCTTGCAAGGAAAAACTGGGAAAGGTTTGGTCTCTGTAAAAATGTGAGGATTGAAAACCTTGACTTTATGCTTGCAGAGCTTGAAGAAGAGTTTTTTGACGCAGTCTTTGTGGATGTTAAAGACCCAGTTCAGTACGTGCAGAAGGTCTGGAAGGTTCTCAAGCCAGGTGCCCCCCTTGCAGCCATTCTGCCTACAGCCAATCAGGTAGGTGCTCTCCTGAGAGTCATGCAAAGCTTATTCTGCAATCTTGAGGTCTTAGAAATACTTCACAGACCTTACAAAGCAAATCCCGAAAGGCTGAGACCTCAGGATACCATGGTTGCACACACTGGCTATCTCCTCTTTGCAAGAAAAAGGATATAGCTTTTAATATCTGGAAGCTCTATTCTGCAGTGCTCATACCCATGAGCAGGCTCCGCCCCTCTCATCACCATAATGTATTTCCTGGATAGCCTTTCCAGAAGGGGCATTATATTCTCCAGTTTACCAAAAGCCCTGCATACAACAAGGTCAAAACTTTCCTGTAGTTTCTGAGCCTCCCTGCAGAACACTCTGTATTCAAGACCAAGCCTTGTCTTCAGATACTCCAGAAAGGAGCACTTCTTTGCCACAGCCTCCACAAGGGTAAGCTCTATTCTGTCTCCATAGTATATCTTCAGTGGAACTCCTGGAAAGCCGGCACCACTGCCCACATCACACACAGAAAGGCCGTCAACCTCTATGCCTTTCTCTTCAAAGCACAGGCTCAGTGTAAGGGAATCCAAAAAGTGCCTGAGGACTATCTCTCTGTCTTCTCTTATGGCGGTAAGGTTATGAACCCTGTTCCACCTCTTTAGCTCTTTCAGGTAAATCCTGAAGCTTTCAACCTGCCCCTCGGACAGCTCAAAGCCATTTCTGGCAAAGGTTTCCCTTATGAGCTCCTCAGCAGGAATCTTATGTCCTCCGCCATCTTCTCAGGCTCCTGTTTTGCCGGTGTGTAAAGAAGCTTTATCTTCATATCAGGGGTAACGAGGTATATGGTTGCCGTATGGTCCACAAGGTATCCACCAGCAGATTCGCCCTCTACCTTTTTGTAATAGACCTTGTATTCCTTTGCAGTCTTTCTGATTTCTTCTTCAGTTCCCGTTAACCCTATGAAAGTGAGGTTAAAGTAGGGAACATAGCTTCTTAGGACCTCTGGAGTATCTCTTTCTGGGTCCACGCTTATGAAGAGAACCTGAACTCTATTTGCCTCTTCAGGTTTAAGGTTTTTCATAACCTTCGCCATGGTTTCAAGTGCCATCGGGCATACATCCGGGCAGTGGGTATATCCAAAGAAGAGTAGGACTATCTTTTTCTGCCCTGTAAAGTCCGAAAGTTTTACTCTCTTCCCGTTCTGATCCATAAGCTCAAAGTTGTAAGCAGGCTGGTCAAAGATATGGCCGTAGAACTCGTGCTGCTTTTTGCAGGAAAAGACAAAGGTGAGCAGAAGAACTATAAAAGTTGTTAATTTCCTCATAATTTAAAATTATAGCACAGGCTCACCCTTGTGCCAACCCCCTTCTTGCTCTCCACCCTCATGTCCATGCCGCTCCTCTGAGCGATGAGTTTAACTATGGAAAGCCCCAGCCCTGAACCCTCTCTGTCCGTTGCCTCTCTGTAGAAAAGCTCTCCCGCCCTTTCGGGATGTTCCATGCCCATGCCCTTGTCCTCAACAACCACGCAACCTTCGCTGAAGTAAAGCCTTATACTTCCACCTTCCTTTGTGTATCTGTATGCGTTCTCTATCAGGTTTCTGAGGGCCATCTTGAAGTATTCCTTATCCACATGAAGAACTCTGTCCTCATCAAGGTATTCTACTCTGAAGTTCCTTTCGGTCTTGATAAACTCATACTCCTCCTCAAGCTCTGCAAAGAGCTGGTTTACGCTGACCTCTTCTACCCTGAGCGGAACCTGAGACTCAAGCCTCATTATGGTGGTGAGCTGTGTTATGAGCTTTGCCATCTTTTCAGACTGGAGCTGTATATTGCGGTATACTTCTCTGAGCTCTTCCTCTTTGTATGCACCCATCTGCAACAGCTCTGCCTGTCCCTTTATGTAGGTAAGAGGTGTTTTTAGGGCATGGGCAATGTTTCTTATGAACTCCCTCTGCCAGAGAATTATGTTTTTTAGCCTCTCCACCATGCTGGCATAGGCTTCCTCAAGCAGACCAAATTCGTCCCTCCTGTTGCTTCTTTTTATCTCCAGTTCCAGCTCTCCTCTTGAGAGGCGTCTTGAGACCTCCGTAAGATAAGACAGAGGCTTCAGAAGCCTGTTTATAAAATAAACGGCAAGGAGGGAGGCAGGCAAGGAAACCATGAGAAGTAGCACTGTGGTAAAAAGGAGGATACGCTTTTCCACTTCCCTTATACTGTCCAGCTTTCCAAGAAGGATTAGGTGGTAATCCCCAACCTTCTTTACTATAAAGGCGTAGCCCTTTCCTATCCCTCTTTTTGACCCTAACATGTCCTCTATCTCTCTTCTGTCCACCTCTGGCACTTCACCTTCAAGGAAACCCTCTATGTTTACCACTCTACCCTTCTTATCCACAAGAAGGCTGGCTATCTCCCTTGAGACCACATCCTCAGAAAGAAGCTTTGCGTAGTAATCTGGGTTTTTGTAGTAGTTTCTGTAAAACTCTATAAGGGGGTTTATCTGATACTCCATGTAGTGAAGTATGTATCTGTAGAGGGTTGACCTCACCACCATAAGGCTGAAAAAGGAAAGCAGGACAACGCTTCCAAGGTAGAGGCTGAAGAAAAGTAGTAGAGCCTTAAGCCTTACTGACATCCTCTGAGGTAAGCATGTAGCCGTATCCCCTCACCGTCCTTATGAGTCTGTGTTCCCTGTCCTTTAGCTTGTTCCTTATGTTTTTTATGTAAACATCCACTACGTTTGACCCCTCTCCGTAGGAGTAGCCCCAGATTTTTGAATATATCTCCTCCCTGCTTACCGCCCTGTCTGCTCTTTCCGCAAGAAGCTTTAGAAGCCTGAACTCCCTCTGGGTGGTAGGTATTTTCTCCCCTCTGTAGTAGACCTCAAAGGATTTTAGCCTTAGCTCCAGCTCACCCACCTTTAAAAGGTCAGGCCCCTCTCTTCTATACCTTCTGAGAACTGCACCGATTCTTGCCAGAAGCTCCTTGAAGGAAAAGGGCTTTGTTATGTAGTCATCCGCACCTGCGGAAAGTCCCTCCACCTTATCCTCAAGCTGACCCTTTGCCGTCAGCATTATTATGGGAATATCTCTTATTTCCCTTATCCTTTTGCATACTCTGAGCCCATCCATCTTTGGAAGCATGATGTCAAGAAGCACCAGGTCGTAGTCCTTTTCAAGTATGCTGTTTATGGCCGAATAGCCGTCCTTTACCCAGTCCACATAAAACCCTTCGTGGCTCAAGCCCTCCACAAGCATGGTGCCAATATGCTGGTCATCCTCAACAAGCAGAACCCTCATACTTCAGGTAGCACCAAATGCTCCTCTACCTTCAGAATTTTCAATATATCCCTGTAAGGCTCAAGAGCTATTTCCAGCTCCCTTTCTAACCTTTCATTACCCAGCATGTTGTAGCTGAGGTCCAGTAGAAACTGCAGAAAACCAAAAACTTCCTCTTCGCTTCTTGGCATTCTTCTGTAGAGTATAACACCCTCATGGTATTTTAAAACATCCGAAGATGCTAACTGTGCCAGTATTAGATGGTTCAGATGTCCTGCGTGCTTTAAAATTATGCCGTATATGGCATTGAGCAGAAATTGATGGATAACATTTCTTATGTTGTCCATGGGCTGGTAAAAGGCAATATCTACCCATTCTATCCTTTCAACTGGCAGACTTTTGACCAATCTCAAGCCTTCACTGCCATCTTCCACAATACCCATAAGCAATCCATCCCTGTAAATGATATGAGTTCTGGAGCCTTCCGAATATACGGTTATCATACCCGTCCTGCCCTCCATACCCATACCTATGAGTATCTTTCCTGTTTCTATGAAACATCCGGACAGCCCGCTTACCACCTTTTCCTCAGAATGTTTCAGCATAAGCAGGTCAAGAGTGCTTCCGCTTATGCTTATCACATTCAGAAGGGAATTACTTCTCGGCGTCAGGAAAAAGTCAAAGACTTCTGAATTATAAGGATATACAGCAGATAATCTGCCCTTCTTGTAATAGAGTTCAAACTCAAAATCACCGCCCATTATCTGAACAATACCGCTGAACTTGCTGAAATGAAAGCTCTCCAGAAGTGTTATGATGTTTACTCTATCAGCATCAACGCCTTTCATGAGGTATTCTATTTTTATTTCCTCTTTCAGAAGCTCAGGGTTGTAAAACTGGTTTATATCCAGATAACCACCTGAAAAGAGAGATTTTAGCTTTCTTATTTCCTCAACCAGGTTGTTCTTTGAACTGGCAAGTATCTGATAGATGTTTTTGCCATCGTAGAAACCTGCCTCCTCAAAATTTTTTACTATCCTGACAACGGCCATGGGGGTTATTACTCTTTCCATAAGGGATTTAAGTTCACCATGAACCAGCTGAAGCTGAAGCACAAGCTCCTCCACCGATACAGGGTCTTCAAGCTGGAGGATGTTTTCTCTCTTACCCTCCCTGAAGGTGAAAAAGGCTTCAGGATTTTCCATAAATTCAGAAAGGTGATAAAGAAGCATGGACCTCTTATTCTCAGCAGTTGCCTCATCTCCATCACTTAGTTTGAAACCTTTTATTAGCCCCCTATCCGTGTATAGGGATACTACCTTTACACCGAGGAAAAGGTCAAGTGTGCCGACCCTGTTAAAGAGGCATCCGTTTAGAAGGTCTACAAGGTCCTGCCCTGACCTCAGGTATCCGGATATCATAGGAGCATCCTTTCTACCCTTGATATGAGATAATCTTCAAGAATCTTGAAGGTTTCCAACACTCCTTCTCCCTTTATGGCACTTGCACAGACAGATGGATAGTTTTCTATGTTTATCGTCTTCTCCATTTCCCTGTAGTCCATGGCTTCTGGCAGGTCAAGCTTGTTATACTGGACTACTACGGGGACACTTGAAGGGTCCTTACCCATACGGAGAAGGTCTGCCTTCAGCAGGCTGTAGAAGTTTATGTTCTCATTGAGCCTTTCCTTCTGGGAGTCCACCACGAACACCACTCCATCAACGCCCCTCAGAACTGTCAGCCTTATATCCTTGTATATATCCTGACCCGGGACTGTATAGAGGGCAAAGGAAAGGGTTAGGTCTCCAACCTTTACCTTCTTTGTGGCAAAATCAAAGACAAGTGTCTTCTCCTCCTGCGTATCTATCTTCATAAGGCTAAGTCCCTCTCTTTCTGAAAGCTTTTCAAGGTTTGTGGTCTTACCGGACTGTGCCACCCCGTAGTATACTACTTTGAGTCTTATCAGTCTCTTTTCAAGGTCCACCAGCATCCAGTTCCCTCCTGAACTTTATCTCTCCCCATTTCATACACCCGGCACACAAAGGTCTGTAAGTATTATAAGCCCTTCCGCAAGAACATACAAAGGGTCTTAAAAGTTCTTTCAGGCTATGCAGGCAATACCTGTCCTGTTCCCTGTGAGACTGAGAGCTGTAAAGGAGGGCCTTTAATGGAGCTTTGAGCCTGTCCTCCAGACTCCTTGCCTTGCTGAAGAGGTTGAGCCTAATGTAAACCATGGAGAGAATGTTGGGGTCTATGGATTCTGCCTTTGCTTCCACCACAGGTAGCAATTTTGTGAGTCCTTCTTCATCTTCAAGGAGGTTCCAGAGCACTTCTTCCTGATATCCCAGAGAAAAAACCTTTTCCCAGCTTTTTCTGGCATCCTTTAGCCTGTCCTGAGACAGAAGGTGTCTTATGTAAACCGAGTAGACAAAAGGTGAGGGGTTAAGGTCAAGGGCCTTTTCTATGAGCCTTTCCTCCCCCTTTTTAAGGTAGAGCATGGTCATAATCTCAGCCCTGACACCTTTCTGTTTTTCCCTTTCCCATCGCTCGCACAGGTCAAATACCTTTTCTTCATATTCAAGGGCCCCTTCCCAGTCCTCTTTTAAGGCATTAACATCTCTGAGCCCCTTAAGAACCCTGAGGTTTTCAGCATCCCTGGAAAGTGCCTGAAGAAACCTTTCTTCGGCTTCCTGCAGTCTTCCCTCCTTAAGCATAATCTCCCCTACGCTGGCGGAGGATGCACCATTAAAGCTTCTGAGTTCCTCAAGCCTTCCTTGCTCACCCATAATCTCTGCCACAAGCCACCTTACTGCCTCAAGGGATTTTCCGGCGGAAAGGAGCAGTCTCTCCGCCCTGCCAAGATAGCCCCTTGATAGCTCTTTCAGGCCCTCTTCCAGTCCATGAAGCCGCCTTTTTATCACCGCTTCCCTCAGAAGAAAGTAGAGGGAAGGGAACAGGAAGCCAAGGGCAAAGCTGGAAAGCAGAAGCACAAACATTGGTATGCTGTAGGTTATATAAAAAAAACGGACCTCCACATAGGCAGCGTTCTGAGCTATGAAGAGGAGGAAGATTATCAGAAGGGCTATAAGTATGAGCAGTTTTACAACACTCATAGGTTTACCCTCTCCGCACTGGAGTAGAGCCATTCAAGGTCATAGTATTCCCTCCACTCCCTTAAAAACACATGAACTATTATATCAATAAGGTCCAGAAGTATCCAGTTTGCATCTTCAGCACCTTCCACATGGTCCGGTCTGATACCCATCTTTTCAAGCTCTTCGGTAAGATGTTTTAGAAGAGCTTTTGCATGCACAGCAGAGTTTGCTGTGGCTATCACAAAGTAGTCTGCTATGTTCGTTTGTTTTGAAACATCAAGAATTACTACATCCTCAGCCTTTTTTTCCTCTAACAGATTTTTCAACCTTTTTAAGAGCTCCCTACTGTCCTGCATACTTTTTAAGTTCTCTATAGTAAAGGTTCTCTCCATATACCTGTCTGTATGTTTCCAGTTGTTTTAGCCCTTCCTGACGGCTTGTATCCGCCAGGTTTTTCCACCTTTCTATCTCCCCTGTCAGGAAATCAATTCTCTTCTGTATTGCCCTTCTGTCATCCTCGGACCTGGTGGAGCTGAGCTCCTTTTTTGCAGATTCTATCCATTTTCTGTATTTTAACTCCTGTCTTTTTGCCTGCTCTCTCGTAAGGAGAAGGGACTTTATATACCTGTAGAGAACCTCTGCTTCGGAGACCTGCTGTGGAAAGTTCACAAGAAGGTTTCTGTATCTGAGTGAGGCAGAATAGTAGTAGCCAAAGTCTTCATAGAACCTGCCTATAAGGTATTCGTGCCTTGCTATTTTTGTCTGTGCATTGTCTATGAGCTCCATGACCCTGTCTCCGTAAGGGCTGTTTGGATACTTGCTGAGAAACTCCTTCGCCTTGTCTATGGCTTTGAGGGTGTAGCTCTGGTCTCTGTATGCATCGGGTGCTACCTTCATGTAGCTCTCCACCACCATAAAGTATACCTTCTCCGCTTCCGGACTTTCTGGATAGTAGAAGAGAAAATCCTCAAGGTAAACTATGGCATTTATGTAATCCTTTCGGAGGTAATAACTCTCCCCTATGGCATACTTTGCAGACTTTATCTGCTCTGGTGTCAGGTTTTCTAAATATTTGAGGGCTTCCGAGAGCTTGCTTATGGCTTCTCTGTAATCCTTTCTTGCGTAGGCAGACATACCCTGAGAATAGCTCTCTACTGCAAGCCTTGCCCTCTTTTCCTCCGTCATCTTGGCACAGCCAACCAGCAAGAGTAGAAGAAGAACCAGAAGTTTACGCATGGCTTATGCTGTATGTGTTTATACCAGTTTCCTGGTTTTTACTCAGCCGCACGTGCATGAGTCCTTTTGCCTGCAGGGCTTTACTCACGCCTTCGTATCTGAGGGGATGCACCTGCAGCTCAATGGTTCTCTGATGGTGCGGGGGAAGCTCCTTTTGAAGCTCAAGCAGGAAAAGAGATGAACTTTTTATGTAGCCTCTGCCGGAACAGACAGGACACTGTTCTGAAAGGGTCTTTGTTACACTTCTGCCTGTTTTTCTCCTTGATAGCTCCAGAATACCCAGCTTAGTAAAGCCATATATGGTGATACCGCATGCCTCCTCTCCAAAGGCTGAAAGCATACTGTTTATGACAAGGTTCCTGTTCTCCTGTTTTTTCATGTCTATAAAGTCAACAAGAATTATACCACCTATATCTCTGAGTATTATCTGTCTTGCTATTTCCTTTACCGCTTCAAGGTTTGTCTTCAGTGCGTTCTCTTCATGGCATGAACCGGCGGGTTCTCCACTGTTCACGTCTATTATGGTAAAGGCTTCTGTTTCTTCTATCACTATGTATCCACCACCCCTGAGCCATACCACCTTGTTAAATATACCTTTAAGAGTATCGTAAAGCCTGTATTTGTGCACATAGACTGTAGGGTCCTTGAGGTAAAGGTTCTTCTTGAGCAACTCCGGTTCAAATTCTTCAAGAAAGGAGGCTATGTTGTTCCATACCACTGTGTTGTCTGAGACAATTTCTTCTATCTCCTGCCAGTAGTCCCTTATGAGCTTTATGTAGCTGGGGTATTCTTCAAGGATTATCTGGGGTTTTTTGAGGGCTTTTGCCTTCTTCTGGACCCACTGCCACTGCTCCCTGAGCTTATGTAATTCCCCCCTTATGCTTTCCGGGTCTGCCTTCAGGGCAGAGCTTCTTATTATGACGCCCTCCTCTTTAAGCTCGCTTTCCATCAGGCTGCAGAGGCCTTCCTTTTCCTCCTCCTGTAATTTGCTGGAGCACTTTATATCCCTGCCTCTGGGAAAGTAAATGAGATATTTTCCCACCAGCTTTATGTTTGTAGTGAGCTTTGCTCCCTTTTCACCTTCAACTTCCCTCACCATCTGCACTATCAGGCTGTCCCCCACCCTGTAGCTCTCGCCTCTGAGTGGTAAAAAGGCATCCTTACCCATGCCTATGTCCACAAAGACGCCGTCCATACCCCTTGCGAGCCTCTTTACCCTGCCTTTGAATATGCTCTCTAAGAGCCTCTGCCCTCCCCTTGGTTCAGCGCTTATCCTGTAAGTGGTGTCTCCATCTATTAAAAAGGAAATAAACAGCTCCTCTGAGGACAGAACTATCAGCCTCTTTGCCATTAACTCTATTATACTCTTTCCACTATGCTTTTTATTATTTCCTTTTCAAGGGGTGAGCCAACCTTTGGCAGTATTGTTTCCAGCACGAGGCTTTTTACATTCTCATACCTGTTAAGCCTTCTGGCACATCTTATAGTGTCCCTTATGGAAAACACAAAGTCAACGGGCTCTTCAGACTGCTGTGTCTGGTAGCTTCTGTAGGCACTTCTTATTGCATTGGCTATCTTCAGAAGCTCGAAGATTTTCCAGATGTGTCTTTCCAGTTCCTCCTGTCCTTCAACAGGCATGACTCTGAGCCCGTTTACAACCCAGTGCCAGAGGTATAGAAACTCTTCAAGGCTGAGCCGTGAAAGCTCAGGCACCTGGTCCTTGAGTATTATTGCCTCGTCAGGATGGAAAATACCCCTCTCATCTTCAAAAGGTGGATAGTCTATGAAGATAATGTCCGCCCTTGACTTTATATCCTGCGGGAGCTCTGAAACTCCAAGATAGTGCTGAGGGTTCATACCTCCTACGAGCACCACCTCTCTCTGTGCCTTTATGACTTCGCCGGTGGGAAGGGTGAGGTATCTTCTGTAATCAAAAAGGGGGTTGAAGAGCTTTACCATGCCTGCAGGAAGGGTGTTTATCTCGTCAAAGTATATTACCGCACCCGGAGTCTGAAGCGCCTTCACAAGGTCTGAGTATGCCCTCTTTGTCCCCCTTCTGGGGTCAAACTCGTAAACAAAGGTTATGTCTTCCTTTTCCATTTTTGAATTGCAGGGTATGATGTAGAGAGGTCTATTGGTAAGAGCAGAGAAGACCTCCACAAGGAAGTTCTTACCGACGCCGGCGTCTCCTTCAAGTATAAGAATACCTTCAGAATACATGAGCTGTTCCTTTAAAAGAGAGGCAAACCTTTCCAGGTTCCTTACAAACCATGGAGTTTCCTCATAGGAGACAAAGAGTGGAAGCCTGTAGGGCTCATAAGAAAAAAGCCCGTTAAGGTGGGACAGGTATCTTCTTGTCCACAGTGGAAGAGTCTTCAGCTCCTCCTGAGGAATAAGGTTAGGGTATCTTTTGGGTTCAACCAGCACACCATCCTCTCTTTCAAAGGCTACCCTTGCGTAAACCCTTTCCTGAAGTATAACTCTGTCCTCCACCTTTATTCTCCACCTGAGCCTCCTTTTTTCCCCGGAAAACCTGGGAAAGTCCTCAGAACCAAATATCACCCTTGAATCTTCAATCCTTATTCTGTATCTGTTTAACCTGTCCTGAAGTATCTTTTCCTGAAAAATCTTGAGGAGCTGAGATTGTCCCTGCTGGCTGAAAGCACCCGGTAGTCTATTTATAAACTCCCTTGCCTTTCTTACCTCTTCAAGGGCTTCAAAGTCCCTCACATCATCGCTATGAAGATTGCTTATTGCTTCTCTTACCCTCTGCAGGTGTTCCTGCATGGCTTTCTGGAAGTAGTTCTCAAGGCTTTCTTTGAGTGCTTTCAGCCTCTTGGCTCTTTCTTCTTCCTCCAGTTTTAGCCTTGCCTCCACCTCCCTCAGGTCTTCCGCACTCACACTGCCTTGCCTTATTCTTTCCTCCACATCCCTAACAAAGGCTTCAAAATTTGCCTCCTCCACCATTTGCTGTGCCTGAAGTATCAGCTCCCTTAACTTTCTTATGGGTGCATCCATGGAGATTAGCCTTCTGTATTCCTCAAGCTCCTTGAAGTCTACTTGCCTGTTTGATTTTCTAAGCCTGTTTTTCAGGCTTTTCAGTTCATCTTCTGCCCTCTTTACCATTTGAGACTGCCTGTCTCTATCGTAAAGATAGTCTGTAAGGTTTGTGCTTATACTTCTCAGGCTGTAAAGCCTTCTATCCTCTTCATCCCTGTATTCACAGGTGTATATGGTCCCGTCAGGAGACACTCTCACAACCGAGTAACCAAAGCCATCAAAAGTGTGGATAAACTCAAAACCTGGCATATAAACAAGCCCCATCCTGTTCTCCTCTGCATCTGCAAGGAAGATAAAGTCTCCATCTGGAGACATATCCACATGGGCTATGTTTATGGGCGTGCTCAGGCTCTGAAGGGGCCCCTCAAGCTGTGTATCATAAAGGAAAAGGCTCCTGTTCTCTGAGAGGAGAACTCTGTCCCTGAGAGGGAGAACTGCCCTGCCTGAGGCATGCTCAAGCCTTCTTAGCAACTTTCCCCCAAGGTCATAAAGGGCAACCCCTTTTGTGCCAGACAGAAGCAGTCTATTCCCGCCTATAAACCTCAGAAGCCTGAGCTCCCCTATCTGCGCATCTGAGTAAGAAAAGGCGCTCTTGAAGTCAAGACCCTCCGAACCGAAGCCTCCGGATATGTCTATAACATAGATTCTCTCGCCCACAACGCCATAGGCCAGCAGATTTCCCTGAAGGTCAAGTCCTGCGGATGCTCTCAGCCCTTCCTGGGTGGTTCTGAAGCTTTTCCATGTCTGCGGGTTCCTCGTATCCTCAAGGAGGTAAACAACCAGATAAGGTGGCGTTATGAGTGCAAGATATCTGCCTCTAAAGAGTATGTCTGTCACGACCTGAGCTGGTGGTCTTGAGGGCAGTCTGTGAATCCTGCCCCTCCAGTCATAGAGTTGCAGGAGTCCGTGCCTCCTCCCCACAAGGAGCCAGTATCCATCTTCGGAAACATCCATGGCATCCACCCAGAACTCCTCTATGCGTGCGTCCGGGTCCTTCTCAAGAAAGTCTTCAGGGTAGAGGGTCAGCTCACCCTTTGGACTTGTGACCTTTAGCAGCTTTTCTTCTTCCCTTTCCTTTCTGCGAAGAAGCTTTTGAACAAAACGCATAACTTTAAAATATTAACCGTGGAAAGGTCCAAAACCTATGATTTATCTTATGTTGAAGCCCTGAGAGGAAGGGAGAACATGGAGAAAGACTGGGAAAATCTGTTGATGGCTGAAAAAACAGGAAGCCCAGCTTTTAGACTTTACAGATGGGCTGAGCCTACCCTGAGCGTAGGGTATTCTCAGGAAGAACCCCAACTTCCAATCCCGGTGGTAAAAAGACCCACGGGTGGTGGTGCTCTACTTCATGGCTGGGATATCTCCTTTTCTTACGCAGGGCTTAGGGAGAGCTGGGGTGGCAGTTTTACAAAGATATACAAAAACTTTATGAATCTTATTCTCCAGGCACTGAGAGAAATAAATCCGGGATTTGAGATGAGCAGATACAGGGGTGCATATGAAGATTTTTTCTGCTACTTTTATCCTACCCTTGGAGAGATTACCTTCGGGGGCAGGAAGGTTCTTGCCTGTGCCATGAGAATGCTCAATAGAGCCTTTCTCGTACATGGAAGTCTTTTTGTTGACTTTGAATACAGGGAGTTTGAGAAAATTACCGGCATTGATGCCCGCCTGCTCAGGGAAAGGGTCATAACCTTCAGAGAGTTGAATGTGCCAGAAGGCTATCTGCTACACACCATGGATAGGGTAAAAAATCTGCTATAAAATAAGTGCATGCCTCTCCTTATAACCCTTTTCAGGCTTTTTCTTCTCATTCCCACCCTTTACCTGCTTGAGGAAGACAGAAGAAGCCTTGCTGGAGTTCTTGTAGTAGTTGCTGGCATATCCGACTGGCTGGATGGTGGGCTCGCAAGGAGAAACAATCAGGCGAGTAAGGTTGGGATGCTTCTTGACCCACTAGTAGACAAAATCTTCGTCCTTGGTGTGCTTTCTTACTTTCTCTATAGCCACGAGATTGGGCTTTTGCCCTTCCTTCTACTCCTTGTGAGGGAGCTCTCTGTATCCTTTCTCAGAAGCCTTTCGGTGGAAAAGGGTTATGCCATGCCTGCATCTTACATTGGAAAGGCAAAGGCCTTCTTTGAGTTTCTAACGCTAATAGCCCTCTGCTTTGGCTACGGCTATGCAAACTTCCTGCTCTGGATTTCCCTTCTGCTGGCATACCTTTCCATGTATGACTATACGGTCAGGTATATCACCTTTGAGAGAAGGGCTTAAAGGTTTGGACTTTCCTTGGCTATTATGTCTGCAACCGCTGCCAGCTCCTTACCAAGCAGGAAAAGCACATCATCCAGTGAAAAGAAGCCTGTCAGCTTCCCCTCTGAGTTTACCACTGGATACCTCCTTACGCCCTCGTCCTTCATGAACCTGAGGGCTTCAAAGAGTCCCATATCTTCATCAAGAACGGAAAGCCCCCTTGTCATAACTCTCTCAAGGGGAGTGGTTTTTACATCAAGTCCATCATAAACCACTCTTATAACCACATCTCTGTCCGTTATTATACCCACCGGCTTGTTATCCTCGTCTACTATGACCACACTTCCCACATTTTTCTCCTTCATGAGCCTGACCGCATCATAAACCATGTTATCAGGCCTGAGTGTAATCACCTCTTTTCTTGCGAAGCTTTTAAGGCTCATTTCTATACCTCCTTTCTTTTAAAAAATATGTATACTTTACAATAGATGCAAGCCCTTCACCTTCTGGGTTATAATACTCCACCATGTTAAAAGAATACAACCCCTATCTTGAATACAGAAAGGAAGGGCTTTACCTTGAGGGTGTATCTCTTAAGGCACTTGCAGAAGAGTTTGGAACACCACTTTATGTCTACAGTGGCACATACATTAGAGACAGGATAAGGGCATACAGGGATGCCTTCCCTCAGGCTCTTATCTGCTATGCGGTAAAGGCAAATTTCAATCCTCACATTATCTCCATTGCAAAGGAAGAGGGTGCAGGTGCTGACATAGTGTCGGGTGGTGAGCTTTATGCAAGCCTCAGGGCTGGAGTTGAACCTTCAAAAATTGTGTATGCAGGTGTGGGTAAGACTGTATGCGAACTGGAGGATGCCATAAAGGCTGACATACTCATGTTCAACGTGGAGTCCTTTATGGAGCTGGATGTGCTCAACGAAATTGCAGGAAGGCTGGGCAAAAAGGCACGCATCGCCATAAGGGTTAATCCAGATGTGGACCCCAAGACCCATCCTTACATATCAACGGGCATGAAAAAGAGCAAGTTCGGTGTGGACATAAAGACTGCAAAGGCAGAGTATGAATATGCAGCCAGACTGAAAAACCTTCAGGTGGTTGGTGTCCACTGCCACATAGGTTCTCAGATACTGGACACCTCTCCTTACATTGAAGCCTCTCAAAGAGTGGTAGAGCTCTACTACGACCTTCTAAAGGCAGGCTTTGAGATAGAGTATCTGGACCTTGGGGGAGGACTGGGCATAAAATACAAGCCTGAGCAGTCAAACCCTGAGCCTTCAGACCTTGCAGAGGCAATATTGCCGGTGCTGAAGGATGTAAAGGCGAGGCTCATACTGGAGCCCGGCAGGTCTGTGGTGGGCAATGCGGGCGTGCTTCTGACTCAGGTCCAATTTATAAAGGACAAGGGACACAAGCACTTTGTTATCGTGGATGCAGGCATGAACGACCTTGTGAGACCTGCCATGTATGAAGCGTATCATCACATAGTGCCAGTAGAGAAAAAAGACAGACCATACATAAAAACAGATGTGGTGGGACCCATCTGCGAGACGGGAGACTTTCTTGCCCTTGACAGGGAAATACCTTCTGTGGAGAGGGGTGAGTATCTGGCGGTGCTCTCAGCAGGTGCTTATGGCTTTGCCATGTCTTCCCATTACAACGTAAGGCCAAGGGCATGCGAGGTGCTTGTGGAAAAAGGCTCCTACAGGGTTATAAGGGAAAGAGAAGACTACTCCTACATACTCAGGCAATAAGCCCCCTCTGGTGGAAGCTCCTTCCATTAAGCAGCGTGTAGCGAAGAATCTTTGAGAGGTTTCTTATACCTCTGAGGTCTGCAGGCGTGCTTATCTTCTTTTCTCCTCTTCTCTTTATTATCTCTTTCGCAGTCGCCTTACCAATCCCGGGGACTCTTATAAGAGTTTCATAATCTGCAGTGTTTATTTCAACGGGGAAAAGGTGAGTGTTGGCTTCAGCCCATGCGGTCTTCGGGTCCTTTTCAAGGGGGAGGTTTCCATCCCTGAGAATTTTTCTCAAATCCTCCAGCCTGAAGCCGTATTCTCTTATGAGAAAGTCCACCTGATATAGCCTGTGCTCCCTGAGTGGGTTTTCTGGAGTTCTGTTTTCAAGGGGCGTTCCCCTAACAGGGAAAAAGGCACTGAAGTATACTCTGCTTAGCCTGAATCGTCTGTTAAGGTATTCAACAGCCCTTATTATCTCTTCGTCTTTTTCATTACCAACACCCACCATCATCTGGGTAATCTGGCTCTTTCCTCTGTTTTCTCTTATGAGCCTGTCCACATACTCTATCTTGGGTAACATGTCCCTGAGGATGCTCTTGCCCTTTGCTATGCTCATAAGACGCTCTTCCTTTGGAGTCTCCAGGTTTATGGAGACCCTGTCTGCCACCCTTACAGCCTCCTCTACCGTCTGCAGAGAGACTCCTGGCATCAGCTTGAGGTGTATGTATCCTCTAAAGCCATGTTTTTCTCTGAGTATTTTTGCTGTGTCTATCATTCTCTCCATGGTGAACTCTGGGTTTCCAAAGATGCCCGAAGAGAGAAACAAGCCCCTTGCCTTTCCTGCCCTGTGAAGCTCCATAAAGCCCTTTGCCACCTCTTCAGGTTTGAGTGCTATTCTGACAGTTTCCTCCCTGTCTCTTCTGAAGGCGCAGTATACGCAGTTCTTATCACACATGGTGGTCTGCATGAGCTTCAGGATTGGAACCTTCCCCCTGGGAGTGGAAGCATGAAAAATACAGCTTTCAAAGTGATAGTCCCCATCCCTCTCAAAGCTGGCAAGCCTTGACATAAGCCTTATTCTCTGCTGCAGGTCCATTACTTTATAGCATATGCATTAGCTGTTTTTTCGCCATAGCTTCAGGAGGTGTTAAAATCTTAATTCCATGAGGGCACTCATTTCTGTTTACTACAAAGAGGGGCTTGAGAATTTGCTTGAAGCTCTCCATGAGAAAGACTACGAGATAATCTCCACAGGGGGCACTGCAAGGTTTATCCAGAGCCTTGGCTACAGGGTGAAACCTGTGGAAGAGCTCACCAACTTTCCAGAAATACTGGATGGCAGGGTCAAAACCCTCCATCCTGCGGTGCATGGAGGAATACTCTACAGAGACTGGGTGGAAAAGGACATGGAAGAGATAAGGAATCTGGGCATACAGCCCATAGACCTCGTGGTGGTAAACCTATATCCCTTTGAAGAAAAGCTGAGAGAAGACCTCACGGAGCAGGAGCTTATGGAGTTTATAGATATAGGGGGACCAACCCTCATAAGGGCCTCCGCAAAAAACTTCTACAGGGTTGCTGTGGTGGTAGACCCCTCAGATTATGGGTGGGTGGCACAGAAGATAAAAGAGGGAAAGCTCACACTGGAAGATAGAAAAATGCTTGCAGTGAAGGCTTTTTCGCTTACTGCTTATTACGATGCCCTCATATCCCGGGCTCTGGCGGATATCTTTGAGATAGACTCTGTGCCTGTGTATTCAGCCCTGCCCTCGAAGCTTGTAAAGAACCTGAGATATGGAGAAAACCCCCATCAGAGGGGATGGCTCTTTGAAAACCCCCTTGAAGAGCTTGGTATAGTGCGTTCAAGAATTCTTCAGGGTAAGGAAATGTCCTTCAACAACTATCTTGATGCAGACTCAGCCCTCAGACTTGTGAGCGAGTTTTCAAAGCCTGCCTGCGTTATAGTCAAACACAACAATCCCTGCGCAGTAGCACTTGGCAAAAACCTGCATGAAGCCTACGAAAAAGCCTTTTCCTCAGACCCAGAGTCTTCCTTTGGAGGCATTGTGGCCTTCAACGACAGGGTGGAAAAGGAGCTGGCAGAAAGGCTCAGTGAAGTTTTCCTTGAGGTGGTTATAGCCCCTGAGTTCTCGGAATATGCCCTTGAGTTGCTCTCAAAGAAGAAAAATCTCAGGCTCATTCAGGCTCTTGGCTTTTCAAGGTCTTTTGATGTAAAGAAGATAAGCGGAGGCTATTTACTGCAAGAAGAAGACGGTTTTGATTATGAGAGGCTTGAGATAGTTTCAGAAAGACATCCTACAGAAGAGGAAATGGAAGACCTCCTTTTTGCCTGGAAGGTATGTAAGTATGTGAAGTCCAACGCTATGGTGATAGCAAAGGGTGGCAGAACTCTTGGTATAGGTTCGGGGAATACCTCAAGAGTGGACAGCCTAAGGTGTGCTATAGCAAAGGCTCAGAGGTTCTGTTTTGACATGGAGGGTGGTGTGCTTGCCTCTGAGGCTTTTCTGCCCTTCAGAGACAGCGTGGACATAGCCCACTCTGCGGGTATAAAAGCCATAATTCAGCCAGGTGGGTCTATAAGGGACAGGGAAGTCATTCAGGCAGTGAACGAATACAGTATGGCAATGGTCCTTACTGGCACAAGGCACTTCAGACACTAAATTTATAATCATGCAGGTGAAGGAAAAATCTTACACTTACGAAGACCTTGTAAAGGGCAGACTTCCAGAGGGGCTCTATGAAATCGTCAAGGGCGAGGTGGTGGAAATGGCACCTACGGGCTTTGAACATGGAGACTATGAGGGCAGGTTTTACTGGCTTTTTAACCTCAAGCTAAAGACAAAGGGCTACTATGCAGTGGGTGATGTGGGGCTTGTGATAAGAAAGAACCCCCTCACCATAAGGGCGGTGGATGTGCTATACATAAGCAAAGAAAGGCTCAAGGAAAAACCCAAAGGTATGCTTGAAGTGCCTCCCGATTTAGTGATAGAGATCCTATCTCCCTCCAACACCTACACGGAGATGGAAGAAAAGGTGCAGGAGCTTCTGGACTTTGGAGTGGACAGGGTTTTGCTGGTAGACCCGAGGCTCAGAAAGGCTTTCCTTCACAAAAAGGGTATTGTGGAGGTTTATTCCTTTGAGGAAGAGTTTGAGCTCCTTCCAGAGCTGAAAATAAAACTCTCCGAGGTGCTGGAAGAATGAAGACGGCAGAGAGGCTCTACACCTATCAGGACCTGGTCCAGGGAAACCTCCCGGATGGTCTTTACGAAATCGTCAAGGGTGAGGTGGTGGAAATGGCACCTACAGGTGGATGGCATGGTGAGTATGAAGCGAGCATGGTATATTATCTCAAGCAAAAAGCTAAGAGAAAAGCTCATGTAGTCTGCGGTGAAGTGGGATTAGTCCTGAAAAGAGAGCCTCTTACTTTGCGAGGTGTGGACATAGCCTACATAAGCAGGGACAGGCTAAGAGAATTGCCAGAGGGTGTTCTTGAAACTCCACCTGAGCTCGTGATAGAGATCCTATCTCCCTCCAACACCTACACGGAGATGGAGGAAAAAGTGCAGGAGCTTCTGGACTTTGGAGTGGACAGAGTTTTGCTTGTGGACCCAAGGCTCAAAAAGGCTTTTCTTCACAAAAAGGGCATTGTGGAGGTCTACTCCTTTGATGAAGAGTTTGAGCTCCTTCCAGAGCTGAAAATAAAACTCTCCGAGGTGCTGGAAGAATGAAACTTCTTTACTTTGCTATAGTGAGGGAGAGGCTCAAAAGGTCTGAGGAGGATATTGACTTCACGGGAACGGTGGCGGAGCTCAGAAAAGTGCTGATTGAGAAATACCCGGAGCTTGAACCCATCCTCCAGAGGGTAAAGTTTGCGGTCAACGAGGAATATGTGGAGGATGAATACATGCTGAGGGGAGAAGAGAGGGTAGCCATAATACCTCCGGTCAGCGGTGGATAAAAAGGCTCTTGTTGTCAGGCTTTCTTCCTTGGGCGATGTGGTGCTTGCATCCTGCGTAATAGACCCGCTTCTGGAACTTGGCTATAAACCTTACCTGCTCACCTTTAGACCATACGGGGATATCTTTGCAGAAGACCCAAGGCTTGAAGTTATTCAGGTAAGTAGAGAAGCCCTTTTCAGCAAGGAGCTGCTCCACAAACTCAGAGGCTTTGACCTGTATGTGGACCTTCACAGAAACCTGAGGACTTTCCTTCTCAGGCTCAGGCTGGGCGGAAGATGGGAGGTTTACCGCAAGGAGTCCATAAGGAGAAGGCTGGCAGTCTACTCTGGATTTTTCAGGAAACCTTACAGCGTAGTAAAGGCTTACGCGGAGGCTATCGGGGCAAAGGATGCAAAACCCAGGATTGTCCTTTCTGAAGAGAGGCTCAGAAGCTGGGAGAGTAAACTGGGTAAGGACTATGTGTGCATAGGTCCGGGTGCAAGATACGAAAAGAAAAGGTATCCTTACTTCAGGGAGCTTGCCGGTCTTTTCCTGAAGGCAGGCTACAGGGTGGTGTTAGTGGGTGATGCAAGGGACAGAAGGCTGACAGAGGGCTGGGAGGGTATAAATCTGTGCGGTGAGCTTTCTCTGCTGGATGTTTCTGCGGTAATAAAGAAGGCATCGGTCTTTATAGGCAACGACTCAGGGCTTTTACACATAGCAAGGGCCGTGGGCACACCTGCGGTGCAGGTATACGGAGGGACACACCCTACCCTTGGCTTTGCGGTCAGTGAGGGAGAGGGGACATACCTTCTGAAGGGTCTATACTGCCAGCCCTGCGACCTTCACGGAAAGGGAGGATGCAGGCTCGGGGATTATCCCTACCCCTGCCTGCGTATAGACCCACATCTTGTTTTTGAAACTGCCCTCAGGCTATTACCAGGTTAGAACTCTGCCTGCCATTCCTAGGGTTGGGAGTGCCTGAGTGGGAGTCAGCACCGGGAAGTTGTAGGCAAGGTCCTCTTCCTTCATGCCGTTGAGGTCAAGGGATTGCTTGCAGGCAACCATCTGCACTCCGTTGTCAAGTGCCAGCTTGATAAAGTAAGAGAGTGGCTGTCCACCCTCCATTGGGTAGATACTGTCCGCCATGCCCTTCTTGAGAAGCTCTGTGGCAGGACCGGTAAAGTAGACCACCACATTCATGTCCTCGGCGGCGGCTGTGGAGGCAAGGAAAAAGGCAGAGGGAAGCCTTTTTGCATTCTCCTTACCCGTGAGCAGGATTATCACAAGGTCTGGTGCCTTCTGCTCCATGACTGAACCTCCTTTTAAGCTTATTCTTATAGCATTATAAACCTTCAGAAGAGCCAAGTTTATAAGTTTTTATTATGGGGGGTTAAGGATAACACGGGAGGGTGAGAATTTATTTAAAATTCTCATCATGAAACTACTAAAAGCCAGGGAGATGCAGGACATGGACACAAAAGCCATACAGGAGCTGGGGATTCCCTCCCTTCTTCTTATGGAAAAGGCAGGACTCTCGGTTGTGGAGGTCATAAGAAGGGAATTTCCGCAGGCGAGGAGAGTGCTGGTGGTGGCAGGAAAGGGAAACAACGGAGGCGACGGGCTTGTGGTGGCAAGACATCTGCACATGCTTGGCTACAGGGTTGGCTACTTTCTGGCACTGGGTGAAGAACTCAGAGGCGATGCACAGCTTCAGCTCAAGATACTCAGAAACCTCGGGCTTGAGCCTATGAAAGGGCTGGACTTTGAGGACTTTGACCTGCTGGTGGATGCCCTCTTTGGCACGGGCTTTGAGCCACCGGTAAAGGGTCAGGCGGTGGAGGTCATAAGGGCCATAGACCAGAGCGGGCTTCCTGTAATCTCGGTAGATATTCCTTCTGGTCTATCTGCGGACAGCGGAAGGGAGTTTGAGCCTTCAGTAAAGGCTCGGGTGACAGTTACCTTCCAGTTTCCCAAGCTATGCCATCTTCTGCACCCAGCCAGCAAAAGGTGTGGGAAACTCTACGTGGCAAACATAGGTATACCCCACCGGCTTGCAGAAGGAATAAACAGGGAGGTCCTCACAGAAGCGGAGCTTCCAGAGAGAGAGCCTGACGTGCACAAGGGCAGGATGGGTCATGTGCTTTTAATGGGTGGGAGCGTGGGAAAGACGGGTGCGGTCATCATGTCCGCAAAGTCCGCCACTTCGGCGGGTGCTGGGCTCGTAAGTGTGGGAGTGCCAGAGGGTCTGAACCATATCCTTGAGATAGCTCTCACAGAGGAGATGAGCCTCCCACTCAGGGGAGAACGAAGGCTCTCAAAGGAGTGCCTTCCTCAGGTGCTGGAATTGCAGGAAAAGTGCTCTGCCGTAGGCGTGGGGATGGGAATGGACCGATACGAAGAGGGGAGACACATAATAAAGGGACTCATTGAAGGTATAGAAAAGCCATTGCTCATAGATGCGGACGGGCTCAACAACCTTGCGGACCTTGGGGTAGAGGTTCTCAGAGAACGGAAGGGCATTACTGTGCTTACACCTCATGTGGGAGAGTTTGAGAGGCTCTCAGGTCTTGAAAAGAGCTACATTGTGGAAAACCTTGTGGATGTGGCTGTGGACTTTTCGGTGCGGTATGGCTGTTATGTGGTTCTCAAGTCCTCAAGGACTGCCATAGCAACGCCGGAAGGGAAAGTATACCTCTCTGTGAGGGGCACACCCGCCATGGCAAAGGGGGGAGTGGGAGACGTGCTTGCGGGCATACTGACCGCCCTTATAGGAAGGGGCATGCCTGTGGAGTGGGCTCTAAAGCTTGGAGTTTTCCTTCACGGGCTTGCGGGGGAGCTGGCAGAGAAGAGAAAGCACAGAGAAACTTTAAAAGCCCTTGATCTCGTGGAGAGCTTACCGTCCGCTTTCAGGCTCATAGAAAGCAGAGCCTACAGTCAGGCTTTTGAGTATCTGCTGTAGCGTCAGAAATTCACAGAGTCAGGAGTTTAAATCTTAAGAATGGCAGTGGAGAGCATCTTAAGGAATAGAGGAGAGCGGACATGAAAATGAACATTCCTGAAAAGACACAGCAAACAGACATGAGGAAAAAGATTAAGAGAAATAAGCAGACAAATTTTTGGCAACAGGCAACCGCCGGTTGTTATAGCGGGGCACCTTTGCGACTTTAACTATCCAGTGGTTTGTACTGAGGGAGGCGTTGCCTGCGTATAAACTTATGCACGCCTTCAAGGGAGAGAGAAGAGGGGAGCAGGGTAGGTCTTATAATCATACCTAATGAGACTTCTTGCCCTTCTTCTACTTTTTCTCAGCGGCTGTGGTATAGTCCACATAGAGGTCAGAGACCGCACGCCTCAGAAGACAGTCAGTAAAAGGATGGAGGGTAAAAGCTCATCGCAGAAGACCACAGAGCCCATTCAGAAAGCAGAAACACAGCCAAGAGGGGACATGCCACAGAAAAGGGAAGAGCCGCCAAAGCTTGCAGAAGTCCTGAGGGTTCAGGCACCGGTGAAGGGCAGAGCGATACGCACACAGAGGGGATACTTTATAGCCACATCCTGCGGTGAGTTCTTCAGGTCTGTGGGAGATGGCAGGGTGCTGTATGCAGGGGATGATATAAAAAACTACTCCTGGGTTGTTATGGTGGATGGTGGTGATGGGCTTGTTTACGTATACGGATATGCAGAGAGCCTGCTTGTGAAAAGGGGTGAGAATGTAAAAAGGGGTCAACCTCTTGGCAGGGTAGGAAAGGCTTCTGATGATTGTGGGCTTCTTTTTGAGGTGAGAGACGCAGAAGGGAAACCAATCAACTTTGAGCTTGTGCTATAATAAGAGCCATGATAGATATAGCCTTTGCCCAGCAACCGGGACATGGTGGAAGCCCTGTGGGAGCTCTTCTCTTTCAGCTACTCTTCTTTATTGCCCTTTTTGCTCTCTTTTACTTTCTCCTCATAAGGCCACAGAGCAAGGCAAGGAAGAGGCATCAGGAGTTTCTCGCAAACCTCAAGAAGGGAGACAGGGTTGTAACCACGGGAGGAGTGTGGGGCACTGTGGTGGAGATAGGGGATGATACGGTAACGCTTAAGGTGGATGCCAACACGAGGATAACCTTTACAAAAGAGGCCATATCCCACTATCAGCCAGGCTTCAAGAAAGAAGACAGGGAAAAGGAAGAATAAATTTTTCCCTATGAAGCTGTTGCCGGAGGAGGGGGTTGTTCTCCCTGAACTACATGACCACAGAAAAACTGCCCTTGTGAAGGGTGGGCAGAGTATAAGTTACAGAGAACTTATAGAAAACATATCCAGCTTTGCAACCCTTGTGGACATACTGCCCGGTGAGAGGGTGGTCATATGCTCTGAAAATAGGCCTGAGTGGGTCTATGCCCTCTATGGAACATGGCAGAGGGGTGGAATAGCAGTTCCCGTGGACTTCATGTCCAGCCCGGAGGAGATTCTCTACATATTGAGGGAAACAGAGCCAGCAGTTGTTTTCTGTTCAGAGCAAACAGAAAAGGCTGTCAAAGAAGCTCTTGAAAAGTCTGTAGCCGGTGCAACCCTTTACAACTTTGACAGTCTTATAATTCCCAGGCCCCATGACAGGTCTATGAGTAGGGAGCTCAGGGAAACCGCCCTCATACTTTACACCTCTGGCACAACAGGACAGCCCAAGGGCGTCATGCTTAGCTTTAAGAACCTGCTTTCCAACATAAGGGCAATTGAAAAAGTAGGCGTTGCAGGAAGGGAGGATAAAACTCTTGCCCTTCTTCCTTTTCATCACTCCTACCCCCTTATGGTCACCCTCCTTGTGCCTCTCTATCTGGGTGCCACGGTGGTCTTTCTGGAAAGGCTGAGTTCTGAAGAGCTCCTGAGGGTAATGAGAGAGCATCGTATAACCATTCTTGTTGGTGTGCCAAGACTCTACCAGCTTCTGCATCAGAGAATAATGGAAGGCGTGAGAGCAAATCCCTTAGCCAGGCTACTCTTCATGCTCTCGCCCTACATGAACAAGAAACTCAGAAGATTCATCTTTGGTAGAGTTCACAATGCCTTCGGCGGAAGAATAAGATATCTGGTAAGTGGAGGTGCAAAGCTTCAACTCGATGTTGCCCTTGACCTTGACAGGCTTGGCTTTACAATTCTTGAGGGTTATGGGCTTACAGAAACCTCACCCATAGTGTCTTTTAACCCACCAGACAGACCAAAGCTGGGTTCTGTGGGACTGCCCATAGAGGAGGTCTACGTGAAAATTGACGAAGAGGGTGAGGTGCTGGTGCGTGGTGTCAATGTGATGCAGGGCTACTACAAAAAGCCAGAGGAGACACAGAAGGCTTTTAAAGATGGCTGGCTTTTGACGGGAGACCTGGGATATCTTGACGAAGAGGGCTATCTTTACATAACGGGCAGGAAGAAGGAAATCCTTGTGCTCTCAGGTGGGAAGAAGGTAAACCCTGAAGAGCTTGAAAGCCTGATACTTACGGAAGGCAGGGGCGTAAAGGAGGTGGCAGTGCTTGAGGTGGATGGAGCTGTGAAAGCCCTCCTTCTGCCAGATTTTGAAAGCCTGAAGAAACAGGGCATCGTTAACATAGAGGAGTTTGTAAGATGGCAGGTAATAGACAGGGTAAATCAGAGGCTTCCAGAATGGAAAAGGATAACAGGCTTCAGGGTCATAAAGGAAGAACTCCCGAAGACAAGGTTAGGAAAAATAAGAAGGTTTCTGCTTCCCCAGATATACCAGTCTGCAGAGGTCTACGGAGAAAAGAGAGAAGAAGAGGCTATTATGAGCACTCAGGAGGGCCAGACCATAAGAGCCTTTCTCCAGAGGCTTACACAGAGGGAAGTGAAAGGCTACCATCACCTTGAACTTGACCTGGGCCTTGATTCCCTTGGAAAGTTGGAGTTTCTGAGCTTTCTTGAGACCGCCTTTGGAGTGGCTCTTACGGAGGAGGACCTTGCAAGCAATCCCACGGTGCAGGACATGGCAAGGCTCGTGCTGGAGAGAAAGGAGAAGTTTGAAAGCACACAGCTCCAGTGGAGGGAGATACTCCTGGGGGGAGTGCCTTACTCTCCAGAAGAGCATAATCTTGCCTTCGGCGCTGGAAGGCTAATCTTGAGGCTCTTTTTCAGCCTTTACAACCGTCTGCAGGTAGAAGGTCTGGAAAACCTTCCTGAGCCACCCTTTATACTCGCCCCCAACCATGCCAGCTATTTAGATGGCTTTGTATTAGCCAGCGCCTTGCCCTCCAGAATAGCACTGAAAACCTACTTTCTGGGTGCAGAGGAATACTTCAGAAATCCCCTCACATCCCTCTTTGGCAGACTTGCCCATGTGATAACGGTAAATCTGGACAGAAAGCTAAAAGAATCTCTCCAGAAAACCGCATGGGTTCTCAGACTGGGCAGAGTGGTTGTCATATTCCCTGAGGGCGCAAGAACAAGAGACGGAAATCTTCTCCCCTTCAGAAAGGGCTTTGCCATACTCAGCAAAGAGCTCGGTGTGCCCGTTTTGCCAGTGGCTCTGATAGGAACATACGAGTCCATGTCCATATACAACCGCTTCCCCAGACCCAGAAAGATAAGGGTGGTCTTTGGAAAGCCCGTAAGCCCTGAAGGTAAGAGCTATGAGGAGATAGTTACTGAGACGAGGAACACCATTGAATATAATCTAAGGAGAGGGTTGTAGATGCACCAAGAAGTGCAAATTCCCGTAGATGGGGAATTTATAAGGGGAGATTTGAGCGTACCACCGGGTTCTGCGGCAATAGTAATCTTCGTTCACGGCAGTGGAAGCAGCAGATTCAGCCCAAGAAACAGGTTTGTGGCAGGTTATCTCAACAGAAACGGCCTCGCTACCCTTCTCTTTGACCTTCTTACAGAAAGGGAAGAAAGAGTGGACCTCAGGACTGCCCAATACAGGTTTAACATATGCCAGAAGAAAAAAAGAGGTTTACGCCGTGGTTTCAAGAGGAGGCAGGCCAGACCTTGCTTTTGAATACCTTCCTCAAGTAAGCTCTCCCGTCTTGCTAATAGTTGGGGGCCTAGACTACCCTGTTATAGAGCTAAACAGGCGTGCCTACGAACTTCTTACATGTGAGAAGAGGCTTGAGATAGTTGAGGGGGCCAGTCATCTTTTTGAAGAGGAGGGGAAGCTTGAGGAGGTTGCGAGGCTTGCCACAGAATGGTTTCTCATGTGGCTGAGCAAATGAAGGCTTTTAAAATTTACTCCCTGCTATAATTTTATTCTCATGTCTGGTCATGAAATTCGGGAGCTTTTTCTGAGTTTTTTTGAGAAAAGGGGTCATACAAGGGTAAAGTCTGCAAGTCTTGTGCCTGAAAAGGACCCGACCCTGCTCTTTGTGAATGCAGGTATGGTACCCTTCAAGGATGTGTTTCTTGGCGTTGAAAAAAGACCATACACGAGGGCGGTTTCCTGTCAGAAGTGTCTTAGAGTCTCTGGTAAGCACAACGACCTTGAGAGTGTTGGCTTTACCTCGAGGCATCACACCTTTTTTGAGATGCTTGGAAACTTCTCCTTTGGGGACTACTTCAAAAAAGAAGCCATAGAGTATGCCTGGGAGTTTGTCACCCAGCATCTTGGAATACCACAGGAGAAGATATATGTGAGCGTATTCAGGGAGGATGAAGAGGCCTTCGGCATATGGAGAGACCATATAGGGCTGTCTGAAGAACGCATATGGAGGATGGGCGAAGAAGACAACTTCTGGCAGATGGGGGACACAGGCCCCTGCGGCCCATCTTCTGAAATATACGTGGACAGAGGTCCTGATTATGAACCTGAAAGGTATCTTGAGATATGGAACCTGGTCTTTATGCAGTATTACAGAGACGAAAGAGGTAAACTCACACCACTACCAAAACCCAACATAGATACGGGTATGGGTCTTGAGAGGGTGGCTAGCATCCTTCAGGGCACAAGGACAAACTTTGAAATAGACCTTATCCGGCCTCTCATAGGCTTTGGGGAGGAGCTGTCTGGAAGGTCTTACGGCGGAGATTTTGAAACAGATGGTGCTCTCAGAGTAATAGCAGACCACCTGAGGGCTCTTACCTTTGCCATCGGGGACGGCGTTCTTCCCTCCAGTGCAGGAAGAGGCTATGTGATAAGGAGAATACTCAGGCGTGCCATGAGATACGGCTACAAGCTTGGCATCCTTGAGCCTTTTCTTTACAGGGGGGTTGACCTGGTGGTGGACATCATGAAAGAGCCCTATCCTGAGCTCCTTCAGGTAAAGTCCTTTGTAAAGTCCGTCATAAGGGCCGAGGAGGAGAGGTTTGTAAACACTCTTAGGAAGGGCATGCCCTATGCGGAGGAAATCCTCCAGAAGGCAGAGGAAGGTGTGGTGCCCGGAAACCTTCTCTTCAACCTCTATGATACTTATGGCTTCCCCATTGACCTTTTTGAAGATATGGCAAGGGAAAAGGGTCTTAGGCTTGATATGGAAAGCTTCCAGAGGGAAATGGAGGAGCAGAGAGAGAGGGCAAGGAAACACTTCAGGATAGAGGTAAAGGGGGCAGAACCTGTTTATCAACATCTGAAGGAACTGGGGAAAATCTCACGCTTTCTGGGATATGAAGAAAGGAGCCTTCAAACGGAAGTTTTAGCCATCGTAAAGGGGGGTGAGCTTGTCTCTGAGCTTAGAGAGGGTGAAAAGGGTGAGGTGTTTCTCAAGGAAACACCCTTCTATGCAGAAAGAGGCGGTCAGATAGGTGACAGGGGCGTGATAGAGTCTACAGAGGGTATGTTTTTCGTGGAGGATACACAGTCTCCTGTGGATGGAGTGATAGCCCACAGAGGCTATGTGTCAAAGGGTTCCATAAGGGTAGGGGACAGGGTCTTTGCCCACATAGAAGAGGAAAGAAGGGAGGATATAAAGAGGAACCACACTGCCACGCACCTTCTCCATGCAGCTCTGAGAGAGGTTCTGGGTGAGCATGTGCGTCAGGCGGGGTCCCTTGTGGCAGACCAGTATCTGCGTTTTGACTTTACACACTTTCAGGCTCTCACGGAAGAAGAGCTCAAAAAGGTGGAAGAGCTTGTAAACCTGCAGGTTATGAAAAACCAGCCCGTGCTGGTGGAGGAGATGGACTATCAGTCTGCCATAAGAAGCGGAGCCATCGCCATCTTTGAGGAGAAGTATGGTGAGAGGGTAAGAGTCCTTAGCGTTGGAGACTTTTCCAGAGAATTGTGCGGTGGAACGCATGTGAGCAGAACAGGGGACATAGGCTACTTCAGGATAGTATCTGAGTCTTCTGTGGGTGCAGGAATCAGGCGTATAGTGGCAAAGACAGGCAGATGGGCTGTTGAGCATGCCTTTGAAGAGAGGAGAAGGCTTATGGAGCTTTCACGCCTGCTCGGTGTCTCTGCAGAGGATACCACTGTGGCTGTCCAGAGGCTTATGGAGGAGATAAGGGAGAAGGAAAGGGAGATAAACAGGTTAAGGGAAAAGCTTCTTGCCGGTGATGGTCTTTCTGGGGTCAGGAGGGAGAACCTTGGTGAGGTGGAGCTTCATGTGGGCGTGCTTGAGGACATAGAGCCAAAGGAGATGCTTGCCCTTGCAGACAGGATAAGGAACAGCACACATAATGCGGTGGTTTTCCTGCTGAGTAAGAGGGGGGAGAAGGTCTCCTGTCTGATAGCACTTTCAAGAGAGCTGACGGACAGACTTTCAGCAAAAGAACTTATTAAAGTGGTCTCTGAGCATCTGGGCGGTGGGGGAGGAGGAAGAGATGACCTTGTTCAGGGTGGGGTAAACAGTCTTGACGGGTTGCAATCTGCTGTAGAAAGTCTAAAATCTGTTATAATAGAGCGTTTTATGGAGGTAAGAGGATGAAGAAGGGTATACATCCAGAGCTCAAACCCACGCATTTTGTCTGTGGCTGTGGAAACAGCTTTACCCTGCTCTCCACAAAGGGGGGAACGGTTTACCTTGAGACCTGCAATGCATGTCACCCCTTCTACACGGGCAAACTGAGGGTAAAACCAGCCTTCCTGGAGCTGACCGGTAAGGGATAATGCTCAGCCCTGAGCTTGAAGAGAGGCTAAAAGCTATAGAACAGAGGTATTTAGAGCTGCAGTATCAGCTCAGCAGTCCAGAGGTGGTCTCAGACAGAGAAAAGCTCACAAGGCTTGGAAAAGAGCTCAAGGACCTTGAAGAGGTCTACACTGCATACAGGAATTACAAAAAGCTACTCTCAGACCTTGAGCAGGCGAGGGAGCTATTGAAGAGCGAGGATCTGAGGGAGCTTGCAAGGGAAGAGGTTGAGAGGCTCACAGAGGAGCTGGAAAAGGTGGAAAAGAACATAAGGATACTTCTCCTTCCAAAGGACCCGAGAGATAGCAGGAACGTGATATTAGAGATAAGGGCTGGAGTTGGTGGTGAGGAGGCAGCCCTCTTTGTGGCAGACCTTCTGAACATGTATCAGAAGTATGCGGAGGAAAAGGGCTGGAAGTTCAGCATACTCTCCACCAACAGGACAGGTCTTGGTGGCTACAAGGAGGTGGTTGCCCTGATAGAGGGTGAAGGTGCCTACTCAAGGCTCAAGTTTGAAAGCGGGGTTCACAGGGTTCAGAGGGTGCCCGTCACAGAAGCGGGTGGAAGAATACACACATCCACTGCCACCGTGGCAGTCCTCCCGGAAACAGATGAAACGGAAGTTCAGATAGACCCGAAAGACTTGAGGATTGAAACCTTCAGGGCAAGTGGTGCTGGCGGTCAGTATGTGAACACCACCGAGAGTGCAGTAAGGGTTACTCACCTTCCTACCGGTATCACCGTCTCCTGCCAGGATGAGAGGTCCCAGTTTCAGAACAGGCAGAAGGCACTTAAAATCTTGTATGCAAGGCTCAGGGACTTTTACGAAAGGCAGAAGGAGGAAGAACTTGCAAAGGAAAGAAGACAGCAGGTAGGCATGGGGGAAAGGAGCGAAAAGATCAGGACTTACAACTTTCCACAGAACAGGGTTACGGACCACAGGATAAACCTTACCCTCTACAGGCTGGGGGATGTGCTCCAGGGAAAGCTTGATGAACTTATAGAGGCTCTTATGGAGCATGACATAGAGGAGAAACTCAGGGCGATTGCATGAGTCTGTAAGGCCTTAAGGTGTTTTTCTCAATCAGACCCACACCAAGAAAGCTGCTGTCCTCGTAAAGTCTGACAAAGGTTCTTTCAAGGCTTTCCCTGAGCCTTACGGCAGAACCGTGCCTTATCCTTCTTGCCAGCTCACCACTAAGGTTAACCCTGGGCATAAAAGCGAGGGCTTCCCCCACTGGGATTAACAGCCCGGCTATATCCTCTAGAAGGAGAAGCCTCTGATAGACTACTGCCATATCCACGCTGAAGCTTCCAGCTTTTAATCTTCTGAGCTCAAGCACATGAGCTCCGCAGGAAAGCTCCCTTCCTATGTCATGAACGAGGCTTCTTATGTATGTGCCGGAGGATACTTCAAAGAGGAACTCAACTAAGGGTAACTGGCATCTGAGAAGCTCAGCCTTGTATACGAGAACCTCCACAGGTTTCATCTCCACACTCACTCCCTTCCTTGCAAGCTCATAGGCTCGCTTCCCTCCAAGACGCTTTGCCGAGTAAGGTGGAGGCTTCTGGAGCAGGCTTCCAGTGAATTTTTCCAGAATTTTCTCAATATCATTACAGGATACTTCTACAGGTCTTGTCTCAATGACCTCACCCTCAGCATCGTAGGTGTTGGTAACCTCCCCGAGCTTTGCGGTGGTTATGTAGGTTTTGTCAAGTCCGATAAAAAACTGAGAGAACTTGGTAGCTTCCCCCACAAGCACCAGGAGAAGTCCTGTGGCTATCGGGTCAAGGGTGCCTGCATGTCCGGCCTTGACTTTAAAGCGCTTCTTAATTGATTCAACCACATCCATAGAGGTAATTCCTCTTGGCTTGTCTACAAGAAGAAGACCTGAGAGCATCAGCTGAGAAAATCCTTGAGATGTCTCTTCATTGCCATGTTTCTCAGCTTTCTGAGTGCCCTTGTTTCAAGCTGACGCACCCTCTCCCTTGAAATCTGCAGTATATCCCCAATCTCCCTCAGAGTCCTTGGCTCCTCACCCCTAAGACCAAAGCGTAGCTCTATGACTCTCCTTTCCTTTTCAGGGAGCCTGTCCAGAAGGTCATCTATTTCCTTCTCCAGCACCTCACTTATTATCCTCTCCTCCACATCTGCAGTGCCATGCTGGCTCAGAAAGTCTACAAAGAAGGTGTCCTCGTTCTCCCCCACTGGCGCATCCAAGGACAGGGGGACCCTGCATAGCTGAAGACATTTGTCCACATCTTCTGGGCTTATCCTGTAACCTTCTTTCTTAATTCTTTTTTCTATCTCATCCTCAGTAGGTTCACGACCAAGCTCCTTCTCAAGCTCCTTCTGAAGCACTTCCTTTGTGTATTCGTGGGCGATTTCTTCAGATGTGGGCTCTCTCTCAAGCTCTCTGTATAGCCTGCTGTATATACTGCTTATGCGATTTATCAAATGGGACTGCTTTATGGGTATTCTCACTGCACCGGTCTGCTGAGAGAGCGCCTGCATTATTGCCTGCCTTATCCACCATACGGCGTAGGATATGAACTTTACACCCCTGTCGGGGTCAAACCTCTTTGCAGCTTCAAGCAGACCATGGTTGCCCGCAGCTATGAGCTCAGAGAGTGGTAGTCCATAACCCAGATACTGCTTTGCTATGCTTATAACAAATCTGAGGTTGGATTCCACGAGCCTTCTGAAAGCCTGCTGGTCTCCCTCCTTTGCCCTCTTTGCCACCTCCTTTTCCTCCTCAGGCGTGAGAAGAGGTATTTTGGAGACCTTTTTGAGATACTGGTTTATTATCTCCTGCTCAGTATCGGGTATCATGTCCCTACCTCAGCCTCAGCACAAGAAAGAGGTTGTTGCCCCTTCTCCTTACGAGCAGAAGAGCATTTTCTCTTCCTGCCTGTCTGAGGGCCTCTATGCTCTGCTGGAATTCTCTTACGCTTGAAACTGGTCTGTTTCCTACCTGAAGGATGATATCACCCGGAACTATGCCGCTCTGCATGGCAAGGCTGTTCTGTGTAACTCTTACCACCAGAACACCTTTAACTCCAAGCCTTCTTTCCTCTTCAGGGGTAAGGTCTCTGAGAACAAGCCCCAGCTCCGCCTGACCGAGCTCCTCCTCTGCCACCCGTCTTTCTTCAGGCATCTCCTCCACCCGTATCTTCAGGCTTACTTCTTTCCCCTCCCTTATCACCTTCAAATTTATCTCCTTGCCGGGCTCTGTTCTCATTATCTTGAACTGAAGCTCCCTTACTTCGCTCACCTTCTGACCGTCTACTTCAACCACCACATCACCCACTCTCAAACCACCTTTTTCTGCTGGACTCCCGGGCATTATCTGGGCAATTATTACACCTTCCCTGACTCCAAGGCTTTCAGCCATCTCAGGGGTTATATCCTGAATGACCACGCCAAGCCAGCCTCTTATAACCTTTCCCTTTGCGATGAGCTGGTCAGACACCCATTTTGCCAGGTTTATGGGAATGGCAAAGCCAAGCCCCTGACCCTCTGCCAGTATGGCGGTGTTTATGCCTATAACCTCACCCCTTATGTTTACGAGCGGTCCACCAGAGTTTCCCGGATTTATGGCGGCATCCGTCTGTATGAAGCTCTCATACTGGGTTATACCTATCGCCCTTCTAAGGGCGGATATGACGCCCACCGTCACAGTCCTTTCAAGCCCGTAGGGGTTTCCTATGGCTATCACCAGCTGTCCAACCTTCAGCTTATCTGAATCACCGAGCTTTGCCACCCTGCCCTCAGGATTGGGTATATCCTTGTCGTCCACCTCTATCACAGCCACGTCCGTCTTTGGGTCTATGCCCACAATCTTTGCTCTTTTTTCTGTGTGCCTGTCAAACCTCACCCTTATGGCCCTTGCATTCTGCACTACGTGGCTGTTGGTGAGTATGTAGAACTTTCCCTTTCTGTAGTCTATTATCACGCCAGAGCCAAGAGACCTTCTTTCCTGAGGGGGAACCTGAAAGGGGAAGGGAAAGGGAGTTTCAATGCCTGTGACTTCCTGAGTAGCAAATATGGTCACAACTGAGGGGGAAACAGCCTCTACTATACCTGTCAGCTCCTGTTCAAACTGTGAAAGTGTGCCAGATGAGGGGATTACTCTCTCCTCTTTTGGGGTCGGGTTGGCACTCTGAACCTGCTGTGCCTTACAGCCAATAAGAAGGGAAAGGCACAGAAAAAAGGTCAGAAACATAACCATCTTTCTCCTCCTCATTCTCTGACCTCACAGGAAAAGAATAGAACTTTAAAGGCTGGTCTGTCAATCTCATAAATCATACTTTCAATCCTCTTCCTTGAGATTATACCACCTTTAAAAAGGGGATTGAAAGAGGAGCCCGTGTAGTGGAAGAACTTCACCAGGTCCCATCCGCTGAAGGGTATTTTCACCTCCTCAAGGAAAAAGCTCCTTATGTTAGCCCTGCCTTCAAGCAGGCTGAGAATGCTCTTTACTTCTGGGAAGGGGAAAAGGAGCTCAGGAAGGCTTCCTTCAACGGGAAGGGCGCAGAGAAACAGCCTCCTGCAAACCCTCAGGGCTTCAGGTATACTCCTTTTAAGGTCAGTCCAGTGAAGGGCAAAGTTGCTTATAACAAAGTCAAAACTCCTGTCCTTGAAAGGCAGGGCATGGGCATCGCCAATGACCACTCTGCCAAACCTTTCTCTGTATACCTTGGCCATACCAATGGCTATGTCTACGCCTACAACATCCTCAAGACCTTCGCTGAGAAGCCCTGTTCCGCAGCCGAGGTCAAGAACAGGTCCTCTTAAGTTTTCAAGTCTTTTGAGCCTCTGTGCAGAGTATCTCTGAGGAATCGCCCATTCCTCATAGCTACTGCAAGCCCTTGAGAACCTCAAAGATAAGATTTTCATACTCCGGGAAATGACCTCCTGGGAAGGTTATTAATTTAGACCTTTTCAGCATGTTGTAAAGGGTAAGTGCAGAGGAGAGGGGAACTATGGTGTCTTTCTCGCCGTGAAGGATTAAAACCCTCTGTCTTATGTATGGAAGGATATGTCTCAGGTCAGTATACATGTATTCCCTGAGAATTCTCTTTGCTCCTTCAATATCCACAGTGTCTTCAAAGCCTTTTGGGTAGGCAAGAGACCTGAACTCTCTTAAAAACCCTTCCCTCTCCCTCTCAAGTCTCAGCAGAAAGGCCCTCAAGTTTTTCTCTGACCATGCACAACCAAAGCATGGGGATGCACCTATCAGCAGAAGTCCCCTGAACTTTTCGGGAAAAAGGTAAGCCATCATGAGCGCAAGGCTTGCACCCATAGACCATCCAATCAGAACAGAACCACTTTCTGCCTTCAGAGCCAGAGACCTTGCCAGGGACCAGAGGTCTGAGTAAGAAAGCTGGCTTTTTCCATGATAGGGCAGGTCTACAGAGGGAATTCCACTGAGAACCTTTGAACTGAAACCCCATCCGTGAAGAAAAAAAAGCGGGCCCGGAGGGACTCGAACCCCCGACCTAGGGATTAGAAATCCCTTGCTCTGTCCAGCTGAGCTACGGGCCCTCGGGGTGGCAGGACTTGAACCTGCGGCCTTTGGCTCCCAAAGCCAACGCTCTGCCACCTGAGCTACACCCCGTAAATATAAAATTATAGCTCAGGTTTTAAGGCTTGGCTCCCTCTCAGCCACAAAAATGGTCAGGTCTCTGAGCCTGCAAGAATAGCCCCATTCGTTATCATACCACGCACCCACGTGCACCATGTCTTCTATAACCTGAGTTAGCCCTGCATCAAATATGGCAGAGTGTGGATTACCCACTATGTCCTGAGATACCACTGGGTCTTCTGTGTATTGCAGTATGCCCTTGAGGTGGTTTTCGGAGGCTTCTCTGAAAGCTCTGTTTACTTCCTCTACAGAAGCTGGAGCTTTCTCCACTATGACCGTAAGGTCTATTAGAGAACCATCCGCTACGGGAACTCTCCTTGCAGTGCCATCAAGCCTTCCTTTAAGCTCCGGTATGACCTCACCTATCGCCTTCGCAGCCCCTGTGGTGGTGGGTATGATGTTCACTGCTGCAGCCCTTGCGCGCCTCAGGTCTTTGTGGGGAAGGTCCAGAACCCTCTGGTCGTTGGTGTAGGCGTGGACTGTGACCATGTAGCCTTTCTTTACTCCAAACTTTTCATGTAAAACCTTCAGTGTCGGGGCAAGGCAGTTGGTGGTGCATGAGGCGTTGGAGATAATCCTGTGCCTTTCAGGGTCATACATGTGCTCGTTTACACCCAGCACAAGGGTTATGTCCGGGTTTTTGGCAGGTGCAGAGATTATGACCCTCTTTACCGTATCTCTGAGATGAAGTTCTGCCTTGTCTCTGCTTGTGAAGGCTCCTGTGGACTCAATGACCACATCCACCCCAAGGTCTCCCCATGGAATTTCAGCAGGGTCCTTTACTGAAAAGACCCTTATTCCCCTTCCATCCACTATAAGGCTTGAATCCTTTGCCTCCACATGGGCCTTAAACCTTCCATGAACAGAGTCGTATTTCAGAAGATGTGCCAGGGTCCTTGTATCGGTCAGGTCGTTTACCGCTACTATCTCAACCTCTTCATGTCCCTGACACGCCCTGAAAAAGGACCTTCCTATCCTGCCGAATCCGTTTATACCTACTCTTATACCCATAGTATTTTATTATTATAAGACCTAAATGACTGTGATGGTATATGACAGAGGCAGGAAGGTTTAAAATTTATACCAATGCCCGCAAGAAGGAAGGGGAAGAGGTATCGTGATTAGTTTTTCCGTTTGTCCTCACGACACGCAGAAGGGGCTGAAAAGATGGTCCGAGTTTACTAAAAAACTTGAGCATTTGCTCGGAGAGGGGGTAAACTTTGAAGTTCTGGGCGGGCATGAGGAAGAGTACATAAGGATAGAGAGGGGAGATTTTTTTGATGTTTACTATGCAGGACCCCTGGTCTCTCCAAGGCTTTACCAGATGGGTTACCTTCCTGTGGCAAAGTTCAGGGGTCAGAGGGACAGACTCTTTCTCGTAGTAAAAGACAGACTTCCAGAAGAGGGACCCATACTGGTTGCTATACCCTTCCTGAAGCCTGCAGGATATCCCATCATGGGTCTTGATGTAGAGCGGGTTAAACTTGTTTTCACGAAGAACTTTCCTGAGGTCTTTCAACTTCTGAAAGAAGGTCATGTTCATGCTGGTGTGATGTATAACGAAACATGGAATGAGATAGATGAAGAGGAAAAACAGGGTTTCTATATTATAGAGGACCATATCTTTGATACATCCCACATATTCATGGTAAGGTCTGGACTGTATGAGAGGCTCAGGTCTGCACTTCTCTCCTTTAAGGAGCTTGAGCCCTCTAACGAGGAAGACATAAGGAAAACCATAAAACTATACATGGATTTTGACAGGTTTTTAAAGCTCTGGTCAGGGGTAAGCCTCGCTCAGGCTCTTGAAAAGGCTACACATATAGGGTTTTTTGTTTATGGCGAGCAGGTGCTCTTCGCAAACAAGACCTTTCTAAAAATGGTTGATTATACTTCTGAAGAGTTGAAAGGCATGGATGTTTACCAGGCGGTGGATATGCTAATACATCCAGACTACAGGGGGTTTGTGAAGAAAGTGGTAAAGAGAAGGCTTTCAGGAGAAGAGCTAAATATAGATTATGGAGAGCTACCCCTTTTAAGAAGGGATGGAACTCTGGTATGGACCATAGTCAGCTCCTCAACCATACTCTATGAAGGTAGCTATGCGGGTGTAGTTTTTTTCGTGGACATAACAAAAAGGAAGAGACTTGAAAGATTGTATGGTCTTTTGAAGGAGGTCAATCAGATAATCACGCAGGTGCTTCTCGAGGAAGAGCTCCTTGAGAGAGTATGCCATAGTCTTGTGGGCAAGATGGGTATAAGATTTGTGTGGATAGGGGCGTCTGATAAAAAGGAGCATTTTAAACCCGTTACTTATTGTGGGGATGGTGAAAAATACCTTGAGAGTGTAGCCTCTTTTATTGAGGAGGAGCCAACTTACAGAGCTTACGTGGCGAACAGAATAATCGTAAACCCTGATACTACAGAGCTGGATGTGGCTGAGGCCCTGAAGAGGGAGATGCTCAGCAGGAGCTATCTTTCCTCCTGCGCCGTTCCACTTTCAAAGGAGGGTGAAACAGTCTACGTTCTTGGTATGTATGCAGAAGAGCCCTATTACTTTCAGGAGGAAACGAAGGATGTGCTTTATGAACTGAGGCATGACCTTGAGTTTGCCTTGAATAGACTGGAGGACCTGCAGAGAAATAAGCTCATCGCGTCCGCTCTTGAAAACTCCACATCATGGGTTGTCATAACAGAAAGAGATGGAACTATAACCTATGTGAATGATGCAGTCTGCCAGATTTCTGGCTATTCAAGACAGGACCTTATCGGGCAGAATCCAAGAATATTTAAATCCGGACACCACACGCAGGATTTTTACAGAAGTCTCTGGGAAACCATACTTTCTGGACAAGAATTTCATGCCACCTTTGCCAACAGAAGGAAGGATGGTGAGCTATTCTACCTTGAACAGACCATATACCCCATAGAACTGCCAAACCGCACTGTAAAGTTTATGAGCGTGGGCAGGGACATAACCAGAGAGGTTCATCTTTCTTCAGAAGTTGAAAAGCTGACCTTCTACGACCCCGCCACTGGAATTCTGAACCTTGACGGCATAAGGTTTAAAGCTGGGGAGCTTATAAATAAGAAGAAGATGTGTGCCCTCTTCCTTGTAGACCTTTACGGCATGTCTCTTATCAACAAAAACTATGGTATTCAGGTTGGTGACATGGTGCTCTCACTGATAGCTAAAAGGCTGCAGGATGAACTTGGAGAGAGTGGTGTGGTGGGGAGGGTAGCCAGCGATGAATTTGCCCTTTTTATGCCCATAGTCAAAGAGGAGGAATCCATCATACTTGCAGACAGGATAGAGGAAGTGATTGGCGAACCCATATACTTTGAAGGGGAAAGGTTGAAGTTATCTGTGAATATGGGTATAGCCCTCTACCCTATGGACGGCAGTAGCTTCAACCAGCTTCACGAAAAGGCAAGCATAGCCCTGTCTTCCGCAAAAAAAGCAGGTGAGGGCGAGAGAAGGTTCTTTGAATCAGCATTTGAGGAAAGGGTCAAGGAGGCGGCTCTGGCTATAGGCCTTGTGAGTAGAGCTGTGGAGGAAGACCTCTTCATCTTCTACTATCAGCCATACTTCAGAGGAGAGGATATTGGTCTGGCAGGATTTGAGGCGCTCGTGAGAATAAGAGACAAGGATGGGAAAATTTATGGACCAGCGCATTTTGTTGAATATCTGGAAAGCAGCAAATACCTTAGGAGTTTTGAAGGTTTTGCCCTTAGGGAGGCTCTGAGATTCTTTGAAAAGTTCAAGCTGCCGGTATCCATAAACATATCTGCCAGGAGCTTTAAGGATAGAGGCTTTATAGAAGTTATAGCAGAACAGTTAAAGGGATCCAGCGTAATAGTTGAGATAACCGAAAGAGTCTTTATAGATGAAAGGGAAAAGGCCATTGAACACATAACTATACTTAAAGAGTCGGGTGTAAAGATAGCCCTTGATGACTTTGGAACAGGCTATTCTTCACTTGGATATATTTCAAACCTGCCGGTGGATGAAATAAAAATTGACATATCCTTTGTAAGGGAGATAGTAAAAGACCCCAGAAAGAGGGCGGTTGTAGGTAATCTAATAAAGCTTGCCAGCGACCTTGGCATTGAGACCCTTGCAGAGGGTGTGGAAACCCAGGAACAGCTGAAGATTCTTCGGGATATGGGATGCACCTATGTGCAGGGCTATCTGCTTGGCAAGCCCATGCCCGAGGAAGAGGCTTTGAAATTGATTTCTATGGTATGATTTTTAGACCATGAGAATAGCCTTTCTGAGACAGGGAAAGGACCTTGGAATTAACAGACATATGCTGGCATTTATGGAGCTTTTCAGAGAGAGGGGTGCAGAGGTTCAGGACTTTGACCTTATGGAAGGAGAGCTTCAGGATGTGGTAAATAGGCTTCTGGAATTCTCCCCCCTCTTTACCCTTGACCTTAACGGTAGCTGTGTGGTCTTTGGAGAGAGAGAGGGTCAGAAGCTTCCGGTTTTTGACGCCTTTGGCTTTGTGCATGTGAGCCTCTTTACCGACGAACCTCTCTTTCACTTCCCTGTCCTTCTTGACCTGCGGCAGTCAAACAACTTCCTTCCTATAGTCACAGACCTCAAGTATGCGGACAGTCTAAGATTTCTGGGTCATGAAAGGGGCACCTATTACATAACCCCCTTTGTGGACCCTGGGCAGATGCCAGAGCCTTCTGAGGACAGGGACATAGAAGTCATATTCCTTGGGCCTGTAGTAGACCCAAACATAATCGCCCAGCAGGTTGTCCAGAACATCAAGGAGGGCTTTGTCCCTTATTTCTTTGAAGTGGGCGAGTTTCTCTTCAGGAACCCGGAGGCACACCTTCTGTATGCAGGCGAATACATCCTTTCTATGTTCAACCAGAGCTTTCAGGAAGAGTTTACAAAGTGGCGTCAGGAAAACCCTCAGGATTACATAAGGTTTCTCAACGATATAAGTTTCTATGCAACCGCAAGAAAGAGGTGGTATATTCTGAGCTTTCTCGAGGGCATAAACCTCAGGATAGTGGGTGCCTTTGAGGGTGAACTCAGGGAAGGTCATGAACACATCCCCATACAGAGCTGGGAAGAAGCTCTTGAGCTCATTGGAAGGTCGTCCATGACCATTCTCAGCTACCCTCATGCAGTTCCCACCGGCATAGGCTTTGTTCCCCTGGAGGTTGCCTTTATGGGTAGTGCACCCTTCATAGACTTCAGGGCAACCCTGCCAGGCTTCTTTACCCCCGGTCAGGAAGTCATAACCTATCTTCCCCTTGACAGGGCTGATATAGAGGAAAAGGTGGTCTATTATCTGGAGAACCCTCAGGAGGCAAGAGAAATAGGCAGAAGGGCAAGAGAAAGGGTTATTCAGAACTACACCCCCGAAGAGAGGGCTGAGTTTCTGTATAACATGTTCCAGGATATACTTTCCCAGGCTCAGCAGAGTGGCGCTGGCTGATGTTCCCCACCTTTGGAACCCTTGTGAACGCAGGGCTTGTGCTCGCCGGCAGTCTCGTTGGCATTAGCTTATCAAGAGCCATTCCTGAGAGGCTCAGAACATCTATAATGCAGGGTATAGGGCTTTTTACACTGCTTCTTGGGCTGAAGCTAATCTCAGAGAACAAACCAGAGCTCTTGAAGGTTTTCTTCCTTCTTGTGGTGGGCTCTCTTATAGGTAGCTTTCTCAGGCTTGAGGAAAGGCTCGAAGGGATTACACGGGGACCATCGGATATTGCCAGGGGCTTTGTTTCCGCTTCCCTGCTCTTTACCGTTGGACCCATGACTCTTATGGGCTGCATTCTTGAAGGAGCAAAGGGTGACAGCTCGCTGATACTTTCAAAGGCCTTTATGGATGGCTTCTCTTCCATAGTTCTTTCCTCTTCCCTTGGCAAAGGCGTTGCCCTTTCGGCTTTCTATGTTCTCCTCTTTCAGGGTTCTATAACCCTTCTCGCCTTTTTTTATGGTGAGTTTCTGAAGGAGCAAGCAATGGCAAACGCCCTTTTCACGGGAGGTGGTCTTATGGTTCTTACCTCTCTGAAAATTCTTGAGGTTTTAAAGCATGTAAGTGTTCTTAACCTTATGCCGGCTCTGGTGCTTGCGCTTTTCCTTTAGCTGCTCAGATAGATTATCTCAGTCATTTGGTGGATTTTCCCCACTATGGCAGGAGAAAGCCTTTCCTCCATGGCTCTTGCCACCTCATCCTCCCTTTGTCTGAGAAGTGGGTAGTTCGTGGTTATGAGGGTGCTCTTCAAAAAGTTATACCTGTGGCTGATTATGTGGGAAAGGGTTTCTATACGCCAGTCAGAAAGCCTTTCGCTCCCAAGGTCATCAAGCACAAGAAGGGGCGCATTCAGAAGAAGGTTCATAAAGCGGTGGTATTTGTCCGTGTTTGCATAGCTCTGAAGCCTGTAGAAAAGGTCCTTGGTATCAAAGAAAAAGCCCCTTATCCTCTTATTTCTGTAAACTGTTTTCAGAACCGCAACCACGAGATGTGTCTTTCCCATCTGTGGAGGTCCCACCAGCGTCAGACCCTTACCTTCCTCTGGCTCAAAGGTATAGGCGTAGTGCATACAGGCTTCAAGAGCCCTTTTTTGTGAAGGTGAAACCGGGACATAATTTTCAAACTCCGCCTCTGTGAACCTTGGCGGTATGTTCAGGTGCTTCTGAAGGTTTACCCCCTCATACCTGCAACTGCAGAGCTCAAGCACACCTCCCCTGTCCACAAAGCCCGTTCCACCACACTTTGGGCACTCCATTGGATAAAATATAGGCAATGCCAACCTTCCTGCTCACCAACGATGATGGCTATTTTTCAGAAGGCATCAGAGCCCTCAGAGAGGAGTTAAAAAACCTCGGAAGGGTGATAACCGTTGCTCCAGACAGAAATCTCAGCGGTGTTGGACACTCTCTTACCTTTACTCAGCCTCTGAGAATAAGAAGGGTGGATGAGGACTTCTGGACTGTTATAGGTGGCACTCCTGCGGACTGCGTTCATTTTGGCTATTATCTTTTCCTTGAGGGAAGAAAGCCAGACCTAGTATGTTCTGGCATAAACGAGGGACCAAACCTGGGAGAGGACATAACCTACTCGGGAACAGTGTCCGGTGCCATGGAGGGCAGGATTCTGGGCATTCCCTCTGTAGCTTTCTCCGCCTTTGGGAGGGATGAGGTGGACTTTTCTGAGGTGGCAAGGGTGGCAAGGGAGGTTGTCCTCAGGGTTCTTGAAAGGGGAATGCCAGAAGATACCTATCTTAACGTAAACATACCAAACCTCCCAAGTGAAGACATAAAGGGCTTTATGCTCACCCGCCAGGGCAGAAGGGCATACAAGGAAAAGGTGCTCAGGCTCTCGGACCCCTCTGGGAGACCCCTATACTGGATAACGGCGGAGGAATTTGGATGGCACTTAGAAGAAGGCACAGACTACTGGGCAGTATATCATGGCTATGTTTCCATAACACCCCTTCAGCTTGACCTCACAAACTACAGGGCAATGGAGTATTTGAAGGAAAGGTTCAGGTTATAATAGCTCCTATGCTTGCAAGAAGAGTATCCCACATAAAGCCGGCTCCCACCCTTGCCCTCACCGCCAAAGTAAACCAGCTCAAAGCTCAGGGTGTGGACATAATAGGCTTTGGTGCCGGAGAACCGGACTTTGATACACCAGAGTTTGTTAAGGAAGCCTGTATAAGGGCACTGAAGGAAGGTAAAACCAAGTATGCACCTTCTGCGGGAATTCCCCAGCTGAGAGAGGCTCTTGCAGAAAAGCTCCACAGGGAAAATGGCGTTGAATACAAACCTTCTGAGATTGTGGTCACCGCCGGAGCAAAGATGGCACTTTTTCTGGTTATGCTTGCAGTTCTTGAAGAGGGTGATGAGGTCCTCCTCCCATCTCCCTACTGGGTAACCTATCCGGAGCAGATCATGCTCTGCGATGCAAAGGTGGTGGAAGTGCCACTAAGGGAAGAAGAAGGCTTTGTTCTCAGGGCTGAGGTCCTGAAAGAACACATCACTCCAAAAACCAGAATGCTTATACTCAATTCACCCTCAAACCCTACGGGTGCAGTTGTTCCGGAGGAAGAACAGAGAAAAATAGCACAGCTCTGCCTTGAAAATGGTATACTCATAGTCTCAGACGAATGTTATGAGGCCTTCCTATACGATGGGGAAAAATTCGTAAGTCCTGCAAGTTTTTCAGAGGATATAAGAGACATAACCTTCACCGTCAACGCCTTCTCAAAAACTTACTCCATGACAGGCTGGAGGATTGGCTATGTTGCCTGCCCTGAGAGATACGCAAAGGTTATAGCAGACCTCAACAGCCAGAGCATATCCAACGCCACCACCTTTGCCCAGTATGGAGCCCTTGAAGCCCTCAGAAACCCACACTCTAAAGCCTTTGTAGATAACATGAAAAGAGCCTTTGAGAGGAGGAGAGACCTTGCATACGAGCTCCTGAAAAAAATTCCAGACATAAGCGTAGTAAAGCCAAAGGGAGCCTTCTACATATTTCCCAACCTGAGGCACTATTCTGAAAAGCTTGGCTCTGACATAAAACTTGCAGACTATCTCATAGAAAAGGGAAGGGTTGCTGGGGTTCCCGGCTCAGCCTTTGGTGCAGAGGGATACATGAGGCTATCTTACTGCATTTCTGAAAACATAATTGAGGAAGGTATAGGGAGGCTCAGCAAGGCACTTGAAAGCCTGAAGGGCATGCTATAATTAACCCTTATGGAAGAGAAGCAGCAACAGGAAGAAGTATTGCAGGAGCAGTCAGAAGAACAGAAGGACAAGAGAATAAAGGAGCTTGAGGAAAAATTGCTCAGGCTTGAAAACACTGCAAGGGTTATAAATCAGAGGTATGTGGACCTGCAGAGGGAGGCAGATTATCTGAAGGAAAGATACAGAAGGGACCTTGAAGAGGCAAGGAAATACGGACATGAGAATCTTGCCCTTGACCTGCTGGAGGTGGTTGACAACTTTGAGAGGGCTTTCCAGTATGAAGGTGGGGACGCAGAGGGTTTGAAAAAGGGTTTTGAACTTATATACAAAGAGCTTCTGAGGATACTGGAAAAGCACGGCATAAGAGAGATAGAGGTGCTGGGCAAAGAGTTTGACCCATACCTTTCAGAGGCGGTAGACAGAGAATACACGCAAGATATGGCGCCGAACATGGTTCTCCGGGTGGAAAAGAAGGGCTACTGGCTACACGACAGAGTGCTCAGACCTGCAAAGGTGGTGGTCTCCTACTGGGAAGAGGAGATTACTTGATGGAAATTCGTTTCAAAGACTTCCACCGCAAGATGACCCCTTTTAAAGACGAGAGCATGGAGCAGCTCCTTGAGGAGCAGGTAAACCAGTGGATTAAGCTCAACAAACCAAAAATCATAAGCGTGGAAACCATCTGGGAGAGAAATTCTCATGTCTCCGCAGGTATAAGGGTATGGTATATCCAAGAATGAAAAGAAGGGCCTGCATATTCATAGATGGGGCAAATTTTTACTTTGTCCAGAAAGACATACTGCATCAGAGGATTGACCTTGTAAAGCTGGTTAATTATTTTAAGGTGGAGTTTGACATTTACAACACCTTTTTCTACCTCGCCTACAGAGAAGGAGACGAAAAACAGGAGAATTTCATAAAACTGCTTGCCTTCAGCGGAATAACGGTGGTGAAAAAACCTGTAAAACAGCTAAAAGACGGCACATACAAGGGCGACCTGGATGTTAACCTTACCATAGATGCGCTTCTCACCAAGGATAACTATCACACTGCAATCCTCTGCACCGGAGATGGAGATTTTGAAAAGCTGGTCTGGACCCTGAGAAACTTTGGAAAGGAAATAATCTGCGTATCTGCAAGAGAAGCAACTGCGGTAGAGCTTGTAAACGCCTGCGACAGGTATATAGACCTGAGGGACCTTTTACCTCTTATAAGACTGGAGGAAAAGGAATGAGGTTTCTGGTTGTGGGAGTTGGTGCTCTTGGGAGCACATACCTCGCCTTTCTGAGCAGGGCAGGTCATAGTGCTGTGGGACTTTTAAAAAAGGGTAGAAGGCTTGAAAGCATAAAGGTGGAAGGCATATGGGGAGAGTTTGAGCAGGAAGTTCTGGCTGTGGACTCTCTTGAAGCCCTTGACTTTGAACCTGACATAGTCATACTCACAGTAAAGAGCTACGATACACAGGAGGCTCTCAGGAGTTTAGAACCTCTAAGAAGCGGCAAAAGTCTTTTAATGGTAGCACAGAACGGCTACGGAAACTATGAGAAGGCGGTAGATACCTTTGGCAGGGGTAAAGTAATTCTTGCAAGAGTTATATTCGGTGCAGAGCTGTTAGAGTGGGGAAGAGTCAGGATAACCGTCTGTGGCGATGACGTGGTTATAGGGGACCCTGCAGGTTTTCTGGAGGAGGCTTTTCTGAGAGAACTGGCTGGCATTTTCAGCCATGCAGGCATACCCACAAGATATGAAAGGGATGTATACAAGTATTTATGGGATAAGATTCTCTACAACTGTGCCCTGAACCCACTGGGAGCCCTTTTTGAAACCACATACGGCAAACTTGCCAGCAACCCCCATACGAGGGAGATAATGGACAGGATATTAGAGGAAGCCTTTGAGGCTATAAAAGCAAACTCCATTCCCACCTTCTGGAATAGTGCGGAAGAATATAAAAAGCACTTTTACGAGAAACTAATCCCGCCCACTGCAGAGCATTATCCTTCCATGCTCCATGATGTGAAGAAGGGAAGAACTGAGATTGAAGCCCTCAACGGTGCTCTGCTTGAGCTTGCGGGTGCAAAGGGAATAAAGCTTCCTGTCAACGAGTTTGTGGTAAAGCTCATAAAAGCCAAAGAGATTTTCAGCTCAGCTCTCTCCTGAGGTCTCTGTTCATGGCGGTCTCAAAGGTGTAAGGGCAATCTTCTGGTATAGGGAAGTCCTCTGGGTTATGGTCATTAAATATCAGCCATTTCTGTATTCTTCTTCTTGCGAACTTCCACGCCTTTTCTATCTCTAAGGGTAGTCTGTTTCTGAGGCTGGGGTATACATCGAGCATGGCAAGGATTTCTAATCTTGCACTTTCCACGCTTTTTATCCAACCCATTCCCGCCTTCTCTCCACCTGACAGCCTTCTGAAGTTATCCCATTTGTATAGGTGCTCCAGAATTCTTGCGAGCTGGCTTATACAGCTATCCAGATGTTTCTGTGCCATATCCTCTATCTCCTCCAGCAGGTTCTCCCAGTCCACAAGCTCATAAGCCTTTTCTTTTAGAAGCTGGTGGTTTATCTCTGCCCAGAGGGGGAAGTCTTCATGATAGAGCCTCTTGAGTTCTTCCACACTAATAGTTCTCATGTTTCTAATTATATGCCCGAGGTCTTTGACCTTCAATCAACCTTCAAAACTGTAAGGAAGGCTTCCTGAGGAAGCTCCACTTTCCCAAACTGTTTTAGCCTCTTTTTACCTTCCTTCTGCTTTTCAAGGAGCTTCTTCTTTCTGGTAATGTCTCCGCCGTAGCACTTGGCGGTCACGTTTGCCCTGAGAGGCGGAATTCTCTCTGAAGCTATTATCTTTGTCCCTATACCAGCCTGAACCTTGACCTCAAAGAGTTGTCTGGGTATGACATCTCTGAGCTTTTCCACAAGCTGACGGGCTCTTCTGTAGGCTTTGTCCCTGTGGACTATGAAGGAAAGAGCATCAACCGGGTCATTGTTTATAAAGATATTGAGCCTCACCAGGTCCTCTTCTCTGAAGCCAAGAAACTCATAGTCGTAGGAGGCATAGCCTTTTGAAACACCCTTTATCTTGTCGTGGAAGTCCATTATGACCTCACTCAGAGGCATCTCATACTCAAGCATGACCGTGTTGGGGTCAAGGTAGAGGAACTTTTTCTGAATTCCTCTCTTCTCCTGACAGAGGTTCATTATACTGCCAACGTAGTCCTTTGGCGTGATTATGGTAAGGAGCACAAAGGGCTCTTCAAGAGCCTCTATTACGCCCCAGTTTTCGGGAAGCTCTGAGGGATTTCTTATTTCCTTTACCTCTCCATTTTTAAACCTTACTCTGTAGACCACACTGGGTGCAGTGGTCACTATGCTCACTCCGTATTCTCTCTCAAGCCTTTCCTGCACTATTTCCATGTGCAAAAGTCCAAGAAACCCCACCCTGAAGCCAAGTCCAAGGGCTGGTGAGGTTTCTGGTTCAAACTGCACCGCTGCGTCGTTTATGGCGTATTTCTCAAGAGCATCTCTTAGCTCTTCGTAGGTGTAGCCCTCTGAGGGATATATGCCGGCGTATACCATAGGCTTTGCGGGTCTGAAGCCGGGGACAGGTTCTCCTGTTGGATTTTTTGCATCCGTTATGGTATCCCCAACCCTTATATCCCTCACGTCCTTTATGGAGGCTGCCAGGTATCCCACATCTCCTGCAGATAGCCTTTCAAACTTTGTCATTTTAGGAGTCTGTGCACCCACCTCTGTGACTTCAAATTCTTTGCCTGTGGAAAATAGCCTTATTCTCGTGCCAGGCCTGACCTCACCGTCAAAGACCCTCACAAAGGCAACCGCACCCCTGTATGGGTCGTAGTAGGAGTCAAAAATAAGCGCCTTGAGAGGCTTCTGAGGGTTTCCCTCGGGTGGTGGTATTCTCTTTACGATTGCCTCCAGTATCTCCTCAATACCTATGCCTTCTTTTGCAGAAGCAAGTATTACCTCTTCTGAAGGAAGACCAAGTATATCCTCTATCTGTCTTTTTACCCTTTCCGGGTCTGCGGCCGGTAGGTCTATTTTGTTTATAACGGGAATTATGGTAAGGTCCTGCTCCACTGCCTTCCAGAAGTTGGCAACCGTTTGAGCCTCTATGCCCTGCGTGGCATCCACAAGGAGCAGAGCTCCTTCACAGGCAGCGAGAGCCCTTGAGACCTCGTAGGAAAAGTCCACATGCCCGGGAGTGTCTATGAGGTGTAGCGTATAGAGGTTTCCGTCCTTTGCCCTGTAGAACATCCTTACCGCCTGTAGTTTTATGGTTATGCCCCTCTCCCTCTCAATCTCAAGGGTATCAAGCATTTGCTCCTTCATCTCCCTCCTTGAGACAGAGCCGGTGAACTCTAAGAGCCTGTCCGCAAGGGTAGACTTTCCGTGGTCCACATGGGCTATTATGGAGAAGTTTCTTACTCTTTCCATAAGACTTATATTTTATGCCTGTTAGTGACTTTTACAGTTTTAATTATCCTCTTATATAAGACATGCTTATACCTGTCATAAAAAATTTCTATTGCTAAGCATTCTCAAAGCCCTTATATTAAACACATAGTATGTGGAAGGTGCTAATAAGCTTGATTTTAGCGGTATCTACAAGCTTTGCGGTCTGGTTTAACAAGGCAAAGGAAGGTCTTGAATATGCCCAGCAACAGGATAAGCTTGTTGCCTTCTATTTCTACAGCAACTATTGTCCCTACTGTGCCCAGATGGAGGAGTTTGTCCTCAATCAGGAGGATGTGCAGAAGAAACTGGAAAACTTTGTTGTAATATCCCTCAACATCTCCTCCGACGAGGGGAGCAGGTGGGCGAGAAAGCTCGGAGCCCCCGGCGTTCCTACTATAGTCTTCTATGACCCCAAGCAGGATAAGACTCTTGGTGCTCTGTTCGGAAACAGGCCCAGGGGTGATATACTGAATTTTATTCAGGGAATATGCAAAAGACACAATATAAAGGCATGTTAATAATTTCTAAGGAGGTATAAACTATGGACAGGAGAAAGTTTCTTGCACTGTCAGCAGTGGCAGTCATGGGGCTGACCTTGGTCCCAGCAGTTCAGCCAGCCTTTGCTTCTACTCCAAAGCTGGAGGAGGAGCTTCAGAAGAGGCTGGGAGTCAAACTTGCCCAGATTAAGGAAGTGGCGGATATCAAGCTGACCGCTCCCACCATAGCAGAGTCTGGAGCCAATGTGCCCATAACCGTTGAGTCCACCATACCTGTGGACAGGGTTGAGAGGCTATGGGTGTTTGTGGACAAAAACCCCGTTCCATGGATAGCAGACGTGACCTTTACACCCATGAACGGTCAGGTCTTTTTCTCCACCAGGATAAAGATGGGAGAGACCTCCAACGTAAGAGCAATACTCAAGCTGAAGGATGGCTCCTATGTAATGGCAACCAAGGAGGTAAAGGTTACCGCTGGCGGATGCGGATAATCCCTTAGATTTTCAATACCAAAATCCCATACAGGAGGTGCAATATGGCAATAGGAGCGGGCATACTGCGTGTGCCGAAGGAGGCAAAGAAGGGAGAAATCGTAAGGGTGCAGATGGTGATAACCCATCCCATGTCCCCACCAAGGAAAGACCCACAAACAGGTCAGGAGATTCCTCCCCATACCCTTACAAAGCTTGACCTTCTCTTCAACGACAAGCTGGTAAGCACCATCAACATGGGTGCAGGTGTGTCTGCCAATCCCTTTATAGCCCTGACTCTAAAAGCGGATGAGAGCGGGGTAGTCAAGATAGTCTACGAAGATAACAAGGGCGGGAAGTGGGAAAGAACCGCAGACATAAAGGTCTCTTAAGGGAGGTTATAACATGAGAAAAAAGCTGCTTCTGGCGATTTTTACCGCCGGTGCTGTCGCCGGTGGCCTTTTGTCTACAAAGGCTTTTGCTCAAGTTGAAGGAGAGCTCTCTCCAGAGGAAGAGATGAGACTTGTTCAGGAATTCAACCGCATGTTGGCAGAGGGCATAAACCCAGGCGAGGTATGGTATGAAGTAGGCAAGGATGCCATAAAGAAATATAACCTTGACAAATGCGACCTTGGACTGGGTCCGGGTGTTTTTAAGGGAGCCGCTGCACAGCTGCCCAGATACTTTGCAGATGCTGGCAAGGTTATGGACCTTGAAACGAGGGTTGGCTGGTGTCTTCAGAAGCATGCAGGTATGACACAGGAGCAGGTTCTAAAGTTTGTTCGCCAGTGCTGGGGCAAAACGGGTAACTGCGTGAGTGAATATGACGGCATAATCATGTATCTAACCATGGAGTCCAATGGACAGAAGATAAACGTTAACCTCAAAGACCCGAGGGTTAAAAAGATGTATGATATAGGCAAGCAGGTATACTATGCAAGACTTGGACCCTGGGACTTTAACTGTGCTACCTGTCATGCCGGTAAGCAGGAGGTGAGAATAAGGGCCACAAGGCTCTGGAGTGCAGACAGGCCTGGAGAGGCTGGTCAGGCAGTTTCCATATTCCCCAAATATCTCGTGAGATGGGGTCTTCCCATGACCATGCACTACAGGTATGCAGAATGCATCCGCCAGATGAGGTGGCCCGAGTTCATACCCCATTCAGACCTTGCGGTGGCGCTCTCCACATACCTTTACGGCACAGCAAACGGCACAGAGATAAAAGCACCAGGCATAGGGAGGTAATAGAGATGAAAAAAGCGCTTCTTATAGCAGGTGTTTCCGCTCTTTTGACAGGTGCGGTGGTTGAAGCTCAGCAGAGGAAGGCACAGCCTCAGAAACAGCAACAGCCTGCAGTCAAACAGGAAGAAGTGATTCAGGTGCTTAAGTCCGGACTTTCCACAGACCCTAGGTTTGCATGGAAAGTGGAACAGGACGAAGCTCAGAAGATATGCTCACAATACCCAAGTAGGGAAGCCATGCCAGGTCCCGCAATACAGAAGGTTATACAGGTGAGTCAGAACGAGATAAGGTATCCTCAGTGGGGTCTGTTCTGGGGGGACTGGAAAGAGGGTAAGAAGATAGTGGACAACCCCAGGGGTGGAAGGTTTGCCAGCTATGGTTTCTCTGATAGCCCTACCGATAGAGGTGGAAACTGCTATGCCTGCCACCTGATAGAGAAGGGTGTTCCCGGTGGAACCATGGGTCCAAACCTGTATCAGTATGGTAAGAGGTGGAACATAACCAAAGAGAACATGAACAGTCCGGAAGCAATTCAGAACCTGAAAATCGTTTACAACATAGTCTATGACTCCTGGTCCGCCTTCCCCTGTTCCTCTATGCCAAGGTTTGGACGCAACGGCGCACTATCACCAGAAGATGTTATGAACATAGTGACCTTCTTGCTTCACCCCGACTCCCCGGTTAACAAGTAACTTCAGAGGGGGCTCTGCCCCCGTATAATATTTCCTGAAGAAGGAGGTTTGATAATGAGCCTTAGTAGGAGGGAATTCCTTGGATACTCCGCCTTAGCTCTTTCTGCACTGGCTTTTTCCCCAGAAGCTTTTGCAAAAAGACCTGTGAGCTTTGAAAAGCTGATGGAGTTCAAGCCATATGGAAATCTTACACTTGTCTTCATATCTGACTTTCATGGCCACCTCAAGCCCATGTATTTTGCCGAGCCTATGAACCTGCTTGCTCCAGAAGCCCTTAAGGGGACTCCCGGATATCTTGCTGGCACGGACTTTTTGAAGTTCTACAACATAAAGCCGGGTTCTGTGGAAGCCTACATGGGTTCATGTGTGAGTTTTATAAGACTGGCAAAGCTATACGGCATGACCGGTGGTGGACCGCAAGTTGCCACAGTTATAAAAACCATAGTTAACGAAAGGGGCAAGGACAGGTGTCTGGTGCTTGATGGAGGTGATACATGGGCGACCTCTGGTATTGCGGTCAAAACTGATGGGATGGCCGTGGTTGACTGGCTTAACTATGTGGGCTTTGACTATATGGTGGCCCACTGGGATGTGACCGTTGGAAAGGAAAAGTTTCTTGACATAGTCAAAAACAAGCTCAAGGCAAAGTTTATCTCCTACAACATAACAGAAGAGCCCTTTGGAGACCTTGTCTTTCCCCCTTACGATGTGGTGGAAAAGGGTGGCGTTAAGATTGGCATAATAGGAAGCTCCTTCCCCTTCACACCCCTTGCAAACCCGAGGGTATACACAGAGGGCTGGAGCTTTGGCGTCAGGCCCGACGAGCTTCAGAAGTATGTGAATGAGCTCAGGGAAAAACACAAGGTTGACCTTGTTATACTGCTTTCCCACGATGGTCTTCCCCTTGACATAGCCCTGATGAAAATCGTAAAGGGTATTGATATAGTTATATCCGGCCATACCCACGATATAACACCCACTCCAGTTAAGGTAGGAGATACACTTATAATCTCACCCGGTTCACATGGTAAGTTTGTGGGAAGGATGGACCTTGATGTGAGAAATGGTAAACTTCATGGCTACAGGCTCAAGCTCATACCAGTTCTTTCTGATGTGGTGCCGGAGGATAAGGGAGCAAAGGAGCTGGTTAGAAAATGGTATGCTTCTTATGAAAAGGAGTTCAACACCGTCATAGGAACTGCCAACACCTTGCTCTATAAGAGAGATACGGTTTTCAGCACATGGGACAGGCTTATAGGCGAAGCTCTTGCAGACTACTACCACGGCGTGGATGCGGTTATGTCCCTTGATGTGGGCACATCTCCAGGCTTCAGATGGGGGACAACTGTCCTCCCCGGTCAGAAGATAACGGTGGAACATGTCTACGATGTGCTGGGTATGACCTACCCAGAAGTATTTATAATGAAAAGAAAGGGTAGAGACCTTCTTGTGCTCTGGGAAGATGTGGCGGACAACGTGTTTAACCCCAACCCCCTGTATCAGCAGGGTGGAGACATGTCGAGGATATACGGAGTGGAATATGAGCTGAAAATTAACGCAAAGCAGGGCGAAAGGATAAGGAACGTAAAGATTAAGGGCAAGCCCATAGAGATGGACAAAGAGTATGTGGTTGCAGTCTACGGTGGCCCACCTCCCATGGGAGTCCAGCCAGAGAAGAAGAACATAAGGGACATAGTTGTAGACTACATAAGGAAGAAGAAGAACATTGAAGTGGACAGAAGGCCCAATGTAAAAGTCCTTGACCACCCCTACAACACAGACTGCTACTGGAGGTAAGGCATGTTAAGGCTTTTTTTACTTCTCCTCCTGCCACTTTTTACCTTTGCCATGGACCCCCTCAGGGTTATGTATATCACTTACAACCTCAGGGAAAAGGATTTTAAGGCTGGTGTTGAGTCGGTAAGGAAGAGTATGGAAGCTCAGGGTCTGAAAGTGCTCAGGACCCTCACCATATCCGACGCCATAAGGGCAAGGGGAAACGAAGTCTTCAGAAACTACTATGTTGTCTTTGGATGTGAGTTTGAGGGCATGGGGGACATTCTTTTAAAGGCCCCAGCCCTGAGCAACATAGTCCCCTGCAGTGTGGCAGTATACGAGGAGAAAGGTAGGGTAAAAGCCACAGTTGTGAACCATCAGGTCTTCTTAACCCGCTACAGAAACCATCTAACTCTTTCCGAGAGAAGAAATATAAGCCAGCTCTACCGCAGGCTTCATTCTGCACTTGCTTCAATAAGCACCAACAGGCCTACCATTCCTCAAGTGCCTGCTATGAAGGAAAACCTGGTTCATGAGGATGTAATTGAGGGCATTGACTTTGACACCTTCAAGACACTTTACAAGACTGCCCTTGACGGCGTTAACATGAACATACTGGACATAATGGATATCAGACAGCAGAGCCCAAAGTTCTCCATCTTCCTTGCCTGCAACCTGAGCTATGGTGAGGCAATACTAAAGGACATACCCCAGTTTGGAACCCTTGCTCCCTGCAGGGTATACCTCTACGAAAAGGATGGCAAAGTGGTAACGGGCTATATAAACATACCCTTCCTGCTGAAAACCTACGGAAGGCACCTCAGCAGAGAAAATGCGGAAATATTCCGCAAGGCGGACCAGGACATAAAGCAGGCTCTCAAAGAGGCAAAGGGTGAATAGGTTAATTGCCTTTCTACTCCTTGCCCTTCCTCTCCTTTCCCTTTCCTATCCACGGCATGTTAGGGAGACTCTACGGGAGCTTGCCCCCGGTGTATATGGAGTCTTCGGAACCTATGAACAGGTAAGCAGGCAGAACAGAGGTTTTATATCCAACGCCTACTTTGTAATAACAAGGGATGGTGTGTTTGTAGTAGATGCCTTAAGCACATACACACTTGGCAGAGAGCTGGTGGAGACCATAAGGACAAAAACAAAGCTTCCTGTAAGATACGCTCTTATCACACACTACCATACGGACCATTTTTATGGAGTGCGAGCCTTAAAGGAGGCAGGGGCAGTCATAATAGCCCATCCCTGGTCTGATGAATATCTTGCGGATGATGCCTCCAAAAGAATGCATACTGCAAGGCTTGAGATTCTTGGAGAAAGACTTCTTAGAGGCACAAAACTTATAGGACCGGACATAACCACCTCCAGCAGCATGACAATAAAAATGGGTGGTGAAATTTTTGAAATACATCACTGGTGCAGGGCTCACACGGATGGAGACCTTGTAGTCTGGATGCCCAAGAGGAAAATACTCTTTGCCGGCGACCTTGTTTTTGGAGGGCGTGTCCCCTTTCTGGGCTCTGGCAACTCCCGCACATGGCTTCTCTGTCTTGAAAAAATAAAGGAGCTTTCACCTGAGATCCTTCTCCCAGGACATGGCGAGCCTCTATACGGCAGAGAGAACATAGTCAGACAGGTGGAGTGGACCAGGGATTACATAAGGGATATAAGGTCTGTGGTAAGAAGGTTATACGAGGAAGGTTACAGTGTTGAGGAGGTAAGAAACAGGGCTAACGAGGATATGCTAAGACTAAACCCGGAATATTCTCAACTTTCTGTTTTCTTTGAGGTCAACCCGGTAAACGCCTATTATGTTTACTTCGAAATAGAAAAAGAAATTTTAGAGGAGCAGAGATAGTTCCCACGCCCTGTAGGAGCTTCTCACCTTTGCACCACTCGCCACCTTCTTAAAGCCCATGCTGTATGCTATCTTCTCAAGCTCCCTGAATTCTTCCTCCGCGTAGTATTTTATGACTGGGTGGTGGCTCCTTGATGGCTGATAATACTGACCTATGGTAAGAAGTTCACAGCCTGCAGAGAACAGGTCTTTCATAACCTGAATGATTTCCTCCCACTCCTCTCCAAAGCCAAGCACAAGGGCTGACTTGGTCGGCACTTGGGGGGCTATTTCCTTTGCCCTTTTCAGAATCTCCAAACTTCTCTCATACTTTGAGCCAGTCCTAACCTTTTCATACAGTCTCGGGACTGTTTCTACGTTGTGGGCAAGCACATGGGGTTTTGCAGAAAGGACAGCCACAAGAGAATTCATGTTTCCCTTAAAATCCGGCACGAGAGCCTCCACCCTTATATCAGGAATGCCTTCCTTGAGCATTCTTATACATTTATAAAAATGCGAGGCGCCACCATCTGACAGGTCATCTCTGGTGGGTGAAGTTAAAACCACATACTTGAGCCCCAGCTCCCTTACAGCCTGAAGAAGATGGTATGGCTCCTGTGGGTCAGGGGGCAGAGGTTTTCCCCTCTGGAGGTTGCAGAAGGTGCAGGAGCGTGTGCATGTATCCCCCATTATCATAAAGGTTGCAGTGCCAGAGCCAAAGCATTCTCCTATGTTGGGGCATCTTGATTCTTCACAGACCGTGTTGAGCTTTAGACTTCTCAGAAGCTTTTTGACCTGATGGGTGCTGGAAAGGTTCAGCGTAGGCTTCATCCTAAATATAATATCTGCAGACCTTGCCAGAAGGCTTATAATAACCCGAGTTGCAAGTTATAAGAAATTATGGTAAAAAAAAGCTCCCCATGGAAAACCCATAGGGAGGATT